>JACMLW010000063.1 GCA_014379385.1 Phycisphaerales bacterium | reverse complement strand
TTGGTCAACACGGGGCTTGGCAGTTGACGCACAAAATCCCGGCTCCGACCGGCTCCGATCAAACGTCCTATAATACATGTTATGTAAAATGGAGACTGATCTAGGTCCTCTGTGGGACTTCCTGTACTGCCTTCGACCCAGCTCCAGCTCGAACCACAGCGTGTCCGCCGCCGGATCCTCGTTGTACGCCGCGCACGGCTCGAACCCCAGCGACCGATAGAGCCCGATTGCCGCTGTCATCGTTGTTGATGTGTCGAGCTTCATGACTCGGTACCCCGCCCGCCGTGCGTGCTCGATCACCCGCTCCGCAAGCAGCCTGCCGATCCCGCGGCCGCGCCCGGCCGACACCACATACATCCGTTTGAGCTCGCAGACGCGCTCACCCAAGTGCGGAAGCGGCCGCAGCGCCACGCAGCCGAGCGCTTCGCCGGATCGCCCATCAGGGTCCGTTTCTCGCGCCATGTAGATTGCCCCCTCGGGCGAGGCGTACTTCCCCGGCAGCGTCGCCAGCTCCTCCTCGAATCGCTGGTACTGCAGGCTGCACGCGGCCACATCGGCGATCGCGACCGAGTACTCCCGGAACAGCGCCTTGGCGGTCGCCAGCTCCGGCTCACGGTGTGCTTCGACGATCACCACCGTCATGGCACTCTCCCTGCCCCCAGTCGCCGGGTGAGCTCAGAGCACCGTCTCGACCGCCGCGGCGCACCGGGCGACCACCTCTTCGAACTTCACGTTCTCGCCCTTCCCCTTGTCCTTCCGGGCCTTGAACTCCACCGCGCCCTCGGCCAGCGCCTTGTCGCCGACGGTCACCCGCACCGGGATCCCGATGAGGTCAGCATCCTTGAACTTCACGCCCGGCCGCTCATCGCGGTCGTCGATCAGCACGTCCATCCCCGCCGCTGCAAGATCCGCCGCGACACGCCGCGCCCCGTCCAGGTGCTGCTCGCTGTCGTGCTTCATCACGGTGATCAGCACGTGGTACGGCGCGATCGCGCCGGGCCAGATGATCCCGTCCGCATCGTGGCTCATCTCCACGCACGCGGCCATCGTCCGGGTCACGCCGATTCCGTAGCACCCCATGATCACGGGCCGTTTCTGCTGCGCCTGATCCAGGATCGTCAGCCCAATGGCCTCGGAGTACTTGGTCCCGAGCTTGAAGATGTGCCCGACCTCGATCCCCCGCCGCGCCTCGAGCTTGGCCCCCTCTGCTCGCGGCGAAGGGTCGCCGGCCATGGCATTCCGCACGTCGGCTAGCTTTACATAACGCGGGTCGCGCAGGGTTTCACCCACCTCGCGACCCCAGTTGAAGTGCTTCACGTGATGGTCGGGCTTGTCCGAACCGCTTGCCCAGAACCCCCCCGCCGCCGCGTCGTGATCCACCACCATCACCACCGCCCCCCCTCCCCCCTCGCCGGCGCGCGACACCATCCGCGGGCTCACGTACCCGATCGCGAACCCCGCCGCCCGCGCCGCCTTCTCGTCGGCGAGCGTCACTGCGTACCCCGTCGCCGCCTTCACCTTCCCCTCGTTCACATCGTGGTCGCCGCGCACCACCGCGAGCACCCACTTGGGCTCGTGCGGCCCGCCCATCGGCTCGCCCGAAACCCCCGCCGCGCGCCCCTCAACCTGGAAGACGATCGTCTTGAGCATCCGCTCGGGCTTCACGCCCATGAACTTGCCGACCTCGTGGATCCCCGGCAGCCCCGGGGTGTGTACCTCGGTCAGCGCGCCCGTCGGCGCGCCGTCGAGCGTCCCGTGGCGTGCCCCCGTTTCGCATTTCTCCACGTTCGCGGCGTACCCGCTCACCGGGCAGACGAGGATCGTGTCCTCGCCGCTCTCGCAGTTCACCATGAACTCGTGGCTCGCCGAGCCGCCGATCGGCCCGCTCTCGGCCTCCACCGCCGTGAACGAGAGCCCGCAGCGCGTGAAGATGTTCGTGTACGCGCGGTACATCGCGTCGTACGCCTCGTTCAGCCCGCCCGTCCCCTCCACCTCCATGTGGAACGAGTACGCATCCTTCATGATGAACTCGCGGCAGCGCAGCAGCCCGGAGCGCGGCCTCGCTTCGTCGCGGTACTTGGTCTGGATCTGGAACAGGTTTAGCGGGAGCTGCTTGTAGCTCGTCACGCTCCCCTTCACCAGCTCGGTCACCGGCTCCTCGTGCGTCGGCCCCAGCGCCGACACGGCGCCCTTGCGGTCCGTCACCTTGAAGAGCAGGTCACCGTACGTCACATCGCGCTTCGTGCCCGCGTACAGCTCGATCGGCAGCATCGCCGGCAAAAGGAGCTCGCTCCCCCCCGCCGCCTCCATCTCCTCGCGCACGATCTGCGAAACCTTGCGCAGCACCCGCCACGCCAGCGGCAGGTAGTCGTAGATACCTGCCCCCAGCCTGCGGATGTACCCGGCGCGGCTCAGCAGCACGTGGCTCGGCGACTCCGCATCCGCCGGCGCCTCGCGCGTCGTCGGGATCAGCGTCTGTCGCCAGTGGTGAACGGTGCCGCGATTCGTGCGGGAAAGACTGCTCTGCGTGGCCGGTTGCATAGGGCCGATGGTAGGCCCAAAGCACCCGAACCATAGAGGTGCCGCGCGACCAGCAGTGAACCAGTCTCGGCTCACGCCACCGTGTCTCTGCGTCTCTGGAGTGAATCTTCGACCCGCTTACCGCGAGCTCTTCACTGCCCCGCTCGCGTCCCGCGTAGCCCTGTCTTCCTCGCCCCCGAGCCCGAAGGCGTCGTGCACCACGCGCAGCGCGGTCTTGCCATCGGCTTCCGCGAGCAGGCACGAGATCTTGATCTCGCTGGTCGTTATGTTCTGGATCTTGATCCCCGCGTCCGCGAGCGCCTTGAACATCGTCGCCGCCACGCCCGACTGCGACTGCATCCCCACACCCACCGCCGACACCTTCACCAGCCCCATGTCCACCGAGATCGCCGGATCCCCCCCACTCACGCCGACTCCATCACCGTGCGCCCCCACGCGCACCATCCTCTCAACCGCCCGCTCGACCAGCGGCCGCACCTCGGCCAGGTCCGACTTCTCAACCGTGAACGCGATGGTGCACTTGTCGCTCGGCCCGCTCAGGCGAGTCGCGTCCGTGTGCACCTCGTTCTGAATGATGTCGTCCACCGAGATGCCGTGTTCCGCGATCGGCCCGAACAGCTCGCGCTGCACGCCGGCACGGTTTGGAAGCCCCGCGATCGTCACGCGCCCGATATCGCTCTTGAGCGCCACCGCCGAGATGACCCGACTCTCGAACACGTCCCGCTCTCCGCAGATCAGCGTCCCACTCTGGCGCGTGCCGCGCTGGCTGTGCAGCACACGGATCGGCACGCCCGACTTCTTCCCCACCTCCACCGCCCGCAGGTGCATCACCTTGGCGCCCTGCGACGCGGCCTCCATCATCTCATCATACGTGATGCGGTCGTGCAGTCTCGCGTTGGGGACCAACCGCGGGTCCGCGCTGTACACCCCATCCACATCGGTGTAGATCTCGCACACCTCGGCCTTGAGCGCCGCGGCGAGTGCCACGGCCGTCGTATCGCTCCCGCCGCGTCCGAGCGTGGTTGTTTCCCCCGCCTCTGTCATCCCCTGGAAACCAGCGACCACGGGGATCCGCCCCGCCTCCAGCTCGCGCATCAACCGCTCCGGGCCGATCGATCGGATCTTCGCGCGCGTGTGCACCGCCTCGGTCAGGATGCCGCTCTGCGCCCCCGTCAGGCTCACCGCCTCATGACCCATGCGGCAGAGCGTCATCGCCATCAGCGCGATCGAGACCTGCTCACCCGTCGCCATCAGTTGGTCCAGCTCCCGCCGCGGCACCGCCCCCCCCCCCCCACTCTGGAGTCGCGGCCCGGCCTCCGACCCCTCGCCCGCCACCTGGGCGGCGAGGTCAAGCAGCTCGTCGGTGGTGTCGCCCATCGCCGAAACGACTACCACCACCGACTTCCCCTCGCGCTTCGCATCGATCGCCCGCTGGGCGCAGGTGCGCATCCGCGCGGCATCGGCGACGCTCGAACCTCCGAACTTCTGAACCACGATCTGCAAGGCCCTCTCTCCCAGGATGCGTCGCACTCGCTCGCATCGCTCTACTGCATCTCATCGGCACGGTAGGCGGGGAGGCTGGATCGATTATCGACAGTGTGTCGTCTCGATCCACCTTAATGCCCGAGCGCATAAAAACGCCCCGCTCAGGCGGGGCGTTGTGGGCAACGCGAGCGGGCTCGCGTCTGGGCGATTCGGGTGGTGAGAACCGGATCAGTTGCGATTATTCGGTGGGTTGCCGGGGTTTCCGGTTCTCACCGCATCGCCGCCGTAATCGACGCCGCGAAGGCCACCGCGAGTCCATTGGTAACGGCCGGCGATGTTCGGCTCATTGATCGCCGGAGATTCGAAGGGCGAGGGGGTGTAGTTGATCAACGTCGGGGCGTCGGCGGTCGGGGCGTCGGGCCGGAAGCCGCGATTGCTGTCGCGGGTGTTCATGTTTCGGACCGACGCATCAAAGAAGCCGAGAGGCTGCTTGCAGATTGAGTACGCGTAGAACGGTTGAATTTTGCCATAGTGCCGTTGGAAGCTGTCGAAGAACCAGACCTTCTGCGATGGGTACGACACGTCTGCATACTTGCGATCGCCCATCGGTGTGATATCCGGGACAAAGTACGTGGCGTGTGTCGGCCCCTGTGTCACGGTCGGAACAGCGCCGCGATTCTGATCCGGTGAGAATCCGGCAATAACCGTGCGGTAGGACGAGCTGAAAATCCACCGATACCGCGCACCGGCGGCGTCCAGAGGTGGATACAGCGAGGGGTAGGCCCCTGCCGGAATGGGCCATGTCACATTCCGGGCGAAGTTCTGCCAATCCAGCCGGAGCTTGTCCTCGGGGCAAACGACACCCTCGTACGGCAGTGCTTCCTCTTGGAAATCATTCAACACCAGGTGGTTGTACAGAACGTGCGGGATCCAGGAGAGCTGGTTCGCCGCCGGCATCTCTGACGCAGTTTTTTCCGACAGTCGGCGCATGATGTCCACGGCCTGGTCGGCGCACGCGTCATTATGACTGCCGCCGTGATTATTCAGGTCGGGGAACGAGCTGAGCGCGCTGGTCGCCTTCCAGGTGAAGGAAAACAGCCGGTCTTGGAACACCGTCGAATACGTCTGCGCGGACACTGCCCGCTGCTTCATGTTCATCTCGCACACCGTTCGCCGGGCACTCTTGCGAGCCTCCCCGAGCGCCGGAAGCAGAATCCCGATCAGCAGCGCGATGATCGCGATGACAACCAGCAGTTCGATCAGTGTGAATGCGCGGCCACGACCGGTGGTTCTAGCAGAATTCAACATGGATGTTCTCCACGACCCTTGGCCGCAGAACGCGGTGGGCCAGCCAAACGGACTTATCGCCTGCACAAAGGTAACCGACCATTGTGGGGCTGTCCAGTCACATCGGCCCCTAGGACCATATCCAGCCCAAAAAAACCCTGGGATTCACCCTCATCACTTGGCGCCCCCTCTTGTCAGGCTACCTCACTGCTCCGAGTCTCGCGGACGCGACGATTCGAGCTGCGTCAGTTGCAGCTTCGCGACCGGCAGAATCTCTGCCGCGGCACGCCTGACCGACTCCGGCTCGCCCCGTTCCGCTAGCCGTTCAAGCAGCGGCACGGCTGCGGAAAGGGACGACAGGGTGTTTGTCTCCATCAAAGCCTTGGCCTCCGCGAGCGGATCCTTTGGGATTTCCGGCTTCAGGGGCACAGGGTCCGTGGCCTTGTTCGGCGCCGTTGCCCCCTGGGTAGACGCCGAAGCGGTTTCGGCTGCCACCGCCGGCGCCGGTTGAGCCGCCAGCGGGGTCGCGGACGCAGGCGGCGCCGTCTCGCCCACGATCAACGGTGACCCAAACCTTGGCCACAGAAACACATACGCCGCGGCGGCCGCGACGAGTAAGCAGGCCACCCCAATCAACACCGCCGCGTTGCGGGTACGCCGGCCTTGCTGGCGACGGCGGGCCGCGATCGCAGACCGGACATCTTCCGGGGCCGCGATCGCGCGCTGGTGTGCAGTGCCCCGATCCGCGCTGCTTGCAAAACTCGGAGCGCTCGCGACCGCTGAACGTGTCGCAAGCGCAGGTTCGGCAAGCAGTTTGGCACGAGTCCCCGCCGCATCGGCGATCGGTGGAGTGCGAGCGGCTAGTGGGAGCGGCTCGATCAACGGCGCATCCTGGATTGGACGCACCGGCCACAACCCCAGTTCGTCGCGATGCGAGAGCGCCCCGAGCGCAGCGCCGCACGCCCCGCACGCCGGCTGTCCCGATCTCACCGACCCGCCGCACTGGTGGCATATCCCCAGCAGCTCCGCGATCCCCGGCGCCTGCCGTGCGTCTCGCCAGAACTGCCCCGTCGAAGGCCCACGCACGACGGTGTCCACGGTGATGCGCCCGCGTTCGACCAACATCTTGATCGTCGCCAGCGAGCACCCGGGCCGGAACGGGGCTGACACCTCGCGAATGAACCACGGACCCATCGAGTTCTGCGACGCCTGCTGCGAAAGCTGGTCAAAGTACCCCTTGCAGAGTTCGCAGCGGCTGAGGTTCAGCGAATGGTGCCCGCAGTAGGGGCACAGCACCGTTCGCGGCTGAGGTGTTGGGGGAGGCGGTGGATGCGATGCCACGAGACCGCCACCCACTGGTGGCGCGGTGGTCGGCGGCGTCTGCCGTGCGTTGGAGTGCGTTGTCATAGCGACAGGCTCGGTTTGAAGGCTCCAAGGTGGGAGAACGCGGGGAGCTGGGGGAGGCAAGGGCATCGACGGCCCATCGGCCCTATGTTACGGGAATGCTCTCTTCTTCACGGTACGGGCGGTGTGCGGAGTGGTTCCTCAGGATCTGTGCCGGTCTAGTGCTAGCAGGCTTTGCAGCCACGGCGTTACACGGCTGCTCCCCAGCATCTCACCCCCGGGGGGGGGGCAGAGACGGCGGTGAAGATTGGCGAGTCGCGGGCGACTCGGACGCACTCTGGGCAGCGCGTGACACAGCGCTCCCGATCCCTTCCCCGAATCCGTCTCAGGCTTCCGTTCAATCGGTTCGCTCAGCGTCTGAGCGCCCCGTTGCGCTGATTGCAGGAGAACCCCTGAGCTGGAACGAACTGACCCCGCTCCTCGCCGAGGCCGCCGGCGGCGAGGTTCTCGCCGAGGTCGTGCTCGACCGGCAGGCGCGGCGCGAACTCGATTCGCGCGGCATCGAGATCACCGCCGACGACGTTAGCCGCGAGCGGGCCTATCTCTCGCAGTCTATCGCGCGCTCCGCCGGCGTCAGCCAATCGCAAGCGATTGAGCTAGTCGCGCAAATCCGCCGCTCCCGCGGCCTCGGCGACGTTCGGTTCGAGAAGCTCGCCGAGCGGAACGCAATCCTTCGCCGCTTGGTGCGCGACGAAGTCATCGTTGACGATGCAGGGGTGCAGCAGGCCTTCGAGAACCGCCATGGACCCAAACATGTTGTGCGGCTGATCGTCGTCAGCACCAGCAACGAGGCCGGGCGAGCCCTAGACCGCCTCCGCGGCGGCCAGGGGAGTGGTCCCGAGCCCTTCGGCGAAGTCGCCGGCGAGGTCTCCATCGACCCAACGAAGTTCCGCGGCGGTTACCTCGACCCACTCAGCCTCGCCGACCCTACTTACCCCGCTGCGCTCCGTCAGACTATCTCCCGATTGCAGCCGGGTGAGGTCAGCCAGCCCGTCGCCATCGAGGAGGGGTACGCAATTGTCAAACTGGAGAAGATCGAGCCCCCATCAGGTGTCTCGATCGAACAGGCCCGTCCGGGGCTCGAGCAGGAAGTCCGCCTTGTGCGAGAGCGGGTGCTGATGGACCGGCTCGCCGGCCGCCTCCTCGAAAGCACCAATGTCACGGTCTTTGATCGGTCGCTCGAGTGGTCTTGGCGTGCTCGCCGACAATCGCCCGGACAGGCCCGATAGCCCTTTGGCCGTGCCATCTCGTGGCTTGGTTCAGAAATCTTTGCAACTTGCCGAGCCGGTTGCGGCCTGGACTTCGATACGATTCAATCGTTCGTCCGGGGCCGTGAGGTGGTCGTAGACCCCCGTCCCGAACGGCAGGTGCAAGGTCGATCCGTTGTTGTTGCCTCGCGGCGCGGATGCGTGCGCTGAGGCTGCGCCGCCCGCGTCAGGGCGCGGAGTCGAGACGAGAGACTAACGAAGAAGGAGAGCATCGTGAGCAATCGCAGCAGAGCGTGGATGATGTTGGCCACCGCGGGCCTCGCGGCCCCGGCGTTCGGGCAGGACAGCGTGTCGCCCTTCCAGGGCGTTGCCGGTTCTGATGCGGTGTGGGTTTGGGACACCGGGGAACAGTGCAACGCGTTCGTCGTCGACCTCGAGCCCGTCGGAACCAACTGGGGCAGCACCTTCGGCATCGCCCCCATCTACAAGAGCAGCCGAGTACAGCCAAACTTCCCCAGCGCGCTGATCAGCAATCACTCGCTTAGCAACATCCGGCGCGAGGGCGTCCCCTTCCCCGTTGCCAACTATGCACTCTGGAACGGCCCAGGTTTCGGCATTAACAACATCGTCAATATGGAGACCGCGACCACCAGCCCCGGCGGCCCCAGTTTCCAGCTCGGCATCGGCATGAACGAGTTCGCCGGCCAGCACAACGGCGTCGTCGCCGGCTTCATCAACTACAGCATGCAGAACCCGGCCCGCCTCTTCGTCACCCGCACCAACGCCGCGGCCAACGCCACCGCGGTCATGAACTCCCCCATCGACTACACCGCCAACCCCTTCTTCTCGCAGTTCGGGGGCGCCCTGCCGGATGCTAGCGGCAACGTCTACTTCCGCGCCGATTCGTTCGGCGCCATCAACCAGCCCGGTCGCCTTACCGGCGCCAATATCTTCCGCATCGACTACGGATCGCGCAACTGCGGCGCCCTCAACGTCATCACCGACGCAGGCGGCTCGGACGTACCCGCGACCGACTGGGTCCTCGTCCGCAACACCGAGTACGGCGGCGCCGCCTGGAACCTCCCCACGGCCCTCCCCGAAGAGCTCCCCAGCGCCACCCGTCCCGTCTACCTCGGCACCAACTTCGGCACCCAGTACGCCTACGAGTCCGCCCCCCTCATCCTTACCCGCAATACTCTCCACCGCCCCGGCACCGAAGACCACCGCGGCAACCCCACCTACACGCACGTTGATTTCTTCGGCGGAACCGCCGGCACCATGGGCATCCTTACCCGTCCCACGCCTCCCCTCCCCATGCGTACCCGCGGCATCAGCCTCTGGGGTGTTGACACCGACGGCAACATCGCCGGCACCCTCCTCCTGCAGCGCCCCACCATGCTCATGGACGCCGTTTCTGGCTTCATGGTCATGGAAGGAACTCCAGGCGTCACTCCCGGCCTCGGCGAGTTCATGAACTACCGCGACCAGACCAGCGCCCGCGGCGGCGCCCCCGTCGCCATCGGTAGAGACCAGCAGGGCCGCCTGCTCGTCGCCGCCGTCGTGGCCGACTCGCTGACCAGCACCTTCGGCTCCAACGGCACCGAGCACAACGCCCAGGATCCTTCTAATTACCTCGCCGTCGCCCGCCTCGAGAATCCAGCCGCCACTCCCCAGTGGGGCCTGGCGGCTTATGTCGACATCGCCGCCAACGGCAAAATGATCCAGGACGCGGCCGGCGTCCGCGAGGGCCAGCTCGTCCCGCTCGGCCTCGTCGGCGGCGCGCCCCTTGGCCCGTCTATCTCTTCGCCCGCGATCGACTCCGTCGGTAATGTCTGGTTCCTCGCGGCGTATCAGAACCAGGATCCCGACGGCAACCCCGAGGGCAACCCGACGACCGGCCTCTTCCGCGCCGTCTACGACGGCTCGGATGCGCTGGCGCCGAAGTACCGTCTCGAGCAGGTGCTCAGCAACGGCCAGGAGATCCACAGCCCCAACACCGGCCTCAACTACAAGATTATCTTCCTGTCCATCGCTGACAACAACTCCATCGATTCGGGCTCGCTCTTCGCCCACAACATCAACCAGCTCCCCTACGGCCCGCTGGCCCTCGTGTCGGTCGACACCGCCGATCCGCGCACCCTCGGAGGCCTCGTCATCCAGGCCACCATCATCTATGACGTGAACAACGACGGCCAGTTCGTCAAGCTCTCCGGCGCCGGCGGCGACCCCAACAGCGCTGACCAGGATTACAACGTCCTCCTCTTTGTCGGTGGCGCCTTTGGCGGCGAGCCCCCCGTTGACTGCAACCTCAACGGCGTCCCCGACGCCGACGACATCGGCGGCAACCCCGCCCTCGACTGCTTCGATCGCGACGCCGCCCCCGTCGGCGGCTTCAACACCCGCGGCGGCCCCAACGGCGTGCCCGACGCGTGCGAGTGCGCTGCCGATTGGGACCGCAACGGCACGGTTGGCTCGGCCGACATCACCTCGTTCCTCGCCTCCTGGTTCAACGACCTCCAGACCGGTCAGACCAAGGCCGACTTCAACTGCAGCGGGACTACCGGCTCGGCCGACATCACGGCGTTCCTGAACATCTGGTTCCAGAACCTCGCCGGCAACCCGCCCTTTAGCGGCTGCGGCGAGTAAGACGGTCTTGGTGGCACAGGCGTCCCGCTTGTGAGATCGATCCCTCAGCACAATGACCCCGGCCTCACCAGCCGGGGTCTTTTCTCGTGCAGTTTTGCCGCACCCCTCCTCACCCCGCCTCGTCAGTCACGTCCTGCCACGTCCACGCGCTGAACCCAGGCTCCCAGTAATACCGCACCATGTGGCTGTCCAGCCCCACCAGCGCGCGCCCGAACACGTTCAGCGATTCATCGCTCGCCGCAAGCCCCGTCACTTCCCCGGTGATATCCGGCGCCGTCGTCCCCACCTCGTCGCTCAGCGACACCACCGCCCACCCGAGTTCGGTCCGCTCCGGCGACCACCAGTAACTCACCACCTCACCAGTCGCCGCTTCGATCCCTACAAGATTCAGCCCGCCCCACGCGGCCACAAAGCTCGTCAGCGACCCCGCCGCGATCCCCGGTCCGGAAAACTCCTCCGTCAAGTTGTTTTCGCGCCACTGTGTCCCGAATCCCGGCACCCACCACGTCACCCGCACCTCGCCCGCATCATCGACCCCCGCAAGGTTGATCCCGTTCCACGGCGTCAGGTACACAGTCAACCCACCCACCAGCTCCGGCGCCCCCGTCGTCTCGCTCAGATTCGTCGATGACCAGCTCTCCAGCCCCGGCGCCCACCACACGCTCCAGATCCGTCCCTGCGCATCCAGCCCCGCGACATTCAGCCCGCCCCAGCTCGTCGCATACGCCACCAGATCGCCCACAAAGACCGGGCGCGTCTCCCCGTCCGGCGCCAGCTCCTCGTCGTAGATGTTGCTGACCAGATACGCGAACTCGCCCGTATTCGTCAGCCGTCCGCTCTGGTAATACCGCAGCAGCTCTCCCGCGCTCGACAACCCCACCAGGCTCACCAGCCGGTCCGGCGAGATCATCACCGCCAGCGACCGCACGATCGTCTCGTTCCCCAGTTGCTCCTGCATCAGGTTCCGAACCGTCCAAACCCCCGTCGTCGCACCCCGGTACAGCGTCAGCCCCTGATCCGTCACCGCCGCGCCGTACGACAGACCATCCTTCGGATCGCGCCACGTCACCACGTCGCCCGTCACCGCCGGGCCCCCGGCGCTCGCGACCAGGTCCACCGCTCGCCACGCTTCGTCGGTCCGCAGCTCGTAGACCACCGGGCGCGAGACCACCTGCGTGTCCGGCACCGTGATCACCAGCGGCGGCAGATTCTGCACCGTCGCGGCCCGAGTCCCCAGCCCAAGCACGGGATCGATGAAGTCCTGATCGCTTGCGCGAAATCCCAGCAGCGTCCGGCCGTCGTTGCTCAACACCAGCCTTGACTCCGCCTCGCTGTCGCGCACCGCAAGCCGCAGCGACGACCCCGCCAGCGACCAGTACCCTCGCTCGATCGGGATCCGCGCGCCGTCGTCGTATTCATCCAGGTCGTAGATGCGGTAGTCCCCGTCCGCCTCCAGATCCAGAAACAACTGCCTGAACCGGATCGGGTTGCTCGCCTGCTGGTCCGCCGCCGTCACCGCCCAGCTCAGGTAATACCCCCCGACCACGTCGTCTTCCTGGATTGAAAGGTCCGCCCGGACCGCCACCCCCACATACACCACACCCTCCTCATCGTTCATGTCGGCGATCAGCAGCGTCCGCCCATCCGCGGACAGGTACAAATACTCCGCCGATCCCGTCACCCCGCGCCCGCTCGCCGAGAACGTATGAATGAAGCTTGTCGCTCGCGGCATCACCCCCAGGTCCTCGTCAAAGTCCACACGGCTGCCCGTGATCGAAAGCTGACCCGAGCTCGAGAAGAACTCCCCCAGCTCATAATCCACGCCAATCACACTGAATCGCCAATCGCCGGCCATATCACCCAGAACCGCTCCCGTTGGCTGCTCGACAATGAACTCCAGTTCCTGCCCGGCATCATTCCCGCCGGTCCCGAAATCCCCGAACCACCACCCCGCGGGGAATCCGCGACCGTTCAGGAACTGCACCCCGTTTGATTCATCCGGCTCGCCCCGTCGCCCTTCATCGGGGTCGCGGACGAACCGCCCATCCGCCAGCAGCAGTAACCGGTCGTACACAATGTCGCCGTCGAAGCTCCGGCCCCCATCGTCCGAGACGTACATGCTCCCCGCCGCATTGGCAAAGCCGGCGACGTCCTGGTCACCCAACGTCCCCTCCACGCTGTACACCACCGCCTCGATCTGGTCCGGGTCGCTGGAGTTATACGACAGCCCGGCCGAGGCAAAGCCCACGGAGAAAGCCAGTCGCCGCTCGAGAACATCAAAATGTGGGCTGTGCATGGGGTTTCGTGGCCCAACCCGTGTGGGCGCGGGTGGGCCTCGAAACATGATACGAATCCAATCGCGCTGCGGATCATGAAACCCGCCTTGCCAAGCCCAAGCCGCCGTCCGGGGTATCCTGTGCCCGGACATGCCCGACCCCCGCGAAACACCCGCGATGCAGCAGTACTACCGCTTCAAGCGGGCGCACCCCGAGTGCGTGCTCCTCTTCCGCATCGGCGATTTCTACGAGCTCTTCGACGACGACGCCGTCCTGGTCTCCCGTGTTCTGGGACTCACCCTCACCCAGCGCACGGAGGGCGTCCCCATGGCCGGGTTCCCCTTCCACCAGCTTGATAGCTACCTCCGCCGTCTCATCGCGCAGCGCATCCGCGTCGCCGTGGCCGAGCAGGTCCAAGACCCTAATGACGCCAAGGGCGTCATCGAACGCGCCGTCACCCGCGTGCTCACGCCCGGAACCCTCGTCGATGAGTCCCTCGTCGAGGCCGACGCCAGTTGCCGCCTCGCCGCCGTCTGCTTCACCGAGCCCGGTGATCGCCCCCGCGCCGCCGTCGCCGTCGCCGATCTCTCAACCGGCGACTTTACCGTCTTCGAGTCCACCTACGAATCGCTCGTTGACGAGCTCACCCGCCGCAGTGTCAGCGAACTCCTCTACGCCGACACCGCCGACGGCGTCCCCCCGCCGCGAATCAAAAACCTGCTCGCGGCACTCAACGCAGTCGCGCCCTCGAATAGCGTCGGCAGCACGCCACGTCCCGCGTGGGAGTTCCGCCTTCAAGAAGCCCACGAAGCGCTCCTTCGTCAGTTTTCAGTCGTCTCACTCGGGGGCTTCGGCCTTGGCGACGACGACGCCGTGGTCCAGCCCGCCGGCGCCGCCATCCGCTACCTCCTGCAGACCCAGCAGCCCGATGAGTCCGGCGACGCCGCCTCCGTTCGTTCGCGCCGCGCCAGGCCCCTCGGCCCGCTCGCCCATCTCCGCCCTCCCAAGCGCGACGATCGCGCCCCACACGTTGTCATCGACGCCACCACCATCCGCTCCCTCGAGCTCCTCCGCACCATCCGCGGCAGCGGTCAGATGGGAGGCGGGGGCGATAGCGAGGGCTCGCTGCTTGGGGTCTTCCTGGGCTCAGCCTCATCCGTCGGTGGCGGCTGCTCGACGCCCATGGGCAAGCGACTCCTGCGCGACTGGCTCTGCGCCCCGCTGCGCGACCTGGCCGCCATCCGGGCGCGCCAGCACGCCGTCGCAACGCTTATCGCCGGACGCGCCACCGCGACCTCGCTCTCCAAACTCCTCGGCAACGTCCAGGACATCGCCCGCATCGCGGCACGCCTCGCCCTCGGCCGCGCCCTCCCGCGCGACCTCGTCGCCCTCGGCCGCTCCCTCGCGCAGCTCGGCGCCATCAGCGAGGCCCTGCGCGACGCCCCCGCCTTCGCCCCTCACCGCGACCAGATCCAGTCCTGCGCCGATCGGATCGAACCCCTCGCGCACCGCATCATCGAATCGTGCGTCGCCTCGCCCCCGGCCCACCTGCGAGAGGGCGGCCTCTTCAAGGACGGCTTTGATGCCGCGCTCGATGAGTGCCGGCTCCTCGAACGCGACGGCGCCACCTGGCTCACGCAGTACCAAGCCCGCCTCGTCGAAGAGCACAGCCTCGCCGGCATCAAGGTCGGCTACAACAAAGTGTTCGGCTACTTCATCGAGCTCACCAAGGCCCAGGCCCGCTCCGCACCCGCCACGTTCACGCGCAAGCAGACCCTCACCGGCGCCGAGCGCTACATCACCCCCGAGCTTAAAGAGTTCGAGGAGAAGGTCACCACCGCCCGCGCCCGCGCCATCGACCGCGAGCAGCGACTCTTCGATGATCTCTGCACCGTCGGCTGCGCCTGCATCGAGCCGATCAACCGCTTCGCCGCCGTGTGCGCCGAGCTCGACGTGCTCGCCTGCTTCGCCGACAAGGCCGTGCGCCGTCAGTGGGTCTGCCCCGAACTCGTCTCCGAGCCGGCGCTCAGCATCGTGCAGGGCCGCCACCCTGTGCTCGACGAGCTGCTCGGCACGAGCTTCGTTCCCAACGACGCCCACCTCGCCTCCTCGGCTCCGGCCGCAGCACCCGCCGCCCCGTCGCTCGCCCTCATCACCGGCCCCAACATGGCCGGCAAGAGCACATTCATCCGCCAGACCGCCCTGCTCGCCCTCCTCGCCCACGTCGGCTCGTTCGTCCCCGCGGACTCCGCCGTCATCGGCCTGACCGACCGCATCTTCACGCGCGTCGGCGCGAGCGACGATCTTTCGCGCGGGCAATCGACGTTCATGGTCGAGATGAACGAAACCGCGAACATCATTCACAACGCGACGCGCGACAGCGTGGTGATTCTCGACGAAATCGGCCGCGGCACCTCGACGTTCGACGGGTTGAGCATTGCATGGAGCGT
>JACMLW010000062.1 GCA_014379385.1 Phycisphaerales bacterium | reverse complement strand
GGATGCCGTCGCGGACGGCTCGCTCGGCGAAGCGGGCGGCATCGCCGGGCTCGCGGGTGAGGAGAACCTCGACCTCACCGAGGGGGGCGAGGGCGGGGGCGAGCCAATGGGCGTCGGCGGATTCGGCGGAACCGGCGCCGGGGTTGGTGATGACGAGGGCTCGCATTGAGGAACCTATGGCCCGTCGGGACCGGGCGGGCCATAGTCCGCGGCCCCAATTGCGGGAGCGGGGCGCTCGCGTGAAATGTGCCCGATGATCCCGCTGCGTTATGCTCGGGCATGGATCGAACCACGTTGCTACGGCAGTTGGTGCTCGCGGTCCTGCGGTTCGCGGCGGTGGTGTTTGTGCTGCTGGCTCTTTATTCGCTGGCTGCGGTGATCAACGTGCTGCTTCATCTCATCGAGATCGACCCGGCGTTCCGGTGGATGAACTTTGTCCAACAACAGGGGGCGGGGCGAGCGCTGTGGTTCATTGCGAACCTTGCGGCGGCGGCGCTGATTTGGAAGTACAGCGGGCGGCTGGCGCTCTGGATTGTGCCGCGCTTGTCGGCGGAATGCCTGCGGTGCGGCCATCGGCTGGAGCCGGGTAATGGGGGCGTGTGCCCGGAGTGCGGGTCGAGGGGGTAAGTCCGCTGTGTGCGGGGGCGGGCTCGCCTTGGGGTAAATGTAGCATATGCTACATTTTGGACGCACTCTCGTTTCCCTCAGATTGATTCCCCTGCCGGAGCCGTTGCCATGTCCACCCGCCGATCGACCGTGCTGATGATGCTGCTCGTGCTGATGTGCGGGCTGTTCGCCTGCGACCGAGGGGAACCGGCCGGTGCGGGAAAGGGGACCGGCGGTGCAGGAGACGGGGCGGAGGGGGGGGGCGGGGGGTCCAAGCCTTACACGGTGGTCGCGACGGTGGCGATGATCGCCGACATCGCCAGCGCGGTGGCGGGGGAGCGGGCGACCGTGAGCGCGCTGATCGGCCAGGGGGTTGACCCGCACCTGTACAAGCCCACCAGCACCGATGTGGGCAAGCTGATGGGGGCCGATGTCATCCTCTATAACGGGCTGCTGCTCGAGGGGCGCATGACCGATGCGCTGGTGCGGCTGGCCTCGGCGGGGAAGAAGGTCCACGCGGTGACCGAGCTTTTGGAGGAATCCGAGCTGCTCTCGCCGCCGGGGCTGGCCGGGCACCACGACCCGCACGTGTGGATGGACCCGCTGGCATGGTCGAAGGCGGTGGAGGTGGTGCGGGCGAAGCTCACGGAGTTTGATCCGCCCGGCGCGGGGCTGTATGCGTCGAATGCCAAGGCGTACCAGGAGCGACTGACGACGCTGCACGAATACTGCGTGACGGCGCTCGCAACGGTGCCGGAGAAATCGCGCGTGCTGGTGACGGCGCACGACGCTTTCAACTACATGGGGCGGCGGTACGGGTACGAGGTGGTGGGCATCCAGGGGCTCTCGACCGAGTCGGAGGCGGGGGTGCGCGATATCGAGAATCTGGTGGAGCTGCTGGTCTCGCGCGATGCCAAGGCAGTTTTCGTAGAGTCGACCGTTTCGCAGCGGAACATCGAGGCGCTCATCGCGGGCTGCCGTGCCCGCGGCCACACCGTGACGATCGGCGGGCAGCTCTATTCCGACGCGATGGGCGCGGCGGGGACGCACGAGGGGACGTATGTCGGGATGATCGACCATAACGTGACGACGATCGCGCGGGCGCTGGGCGGGGAGGCACCGGAGAGGGGGATGGAGGGGAAGCTGGGGGGCGTCGGCAAGTAGACCGGTCACCACCCCGGCGCGCCAATCTCCTAGGATGCACGCATGACACAAGCCCTGATTTCCCGTGTGTGCCTGGTTCTCTGCTCCGCGTGCGCCCTGTCTGCGGTTCTGGCCATGGGACGGACCAAGACCCCGCCCGCGCCGGTGATCGCGATTGTCGACCTTGAGAAGGTGCTCAACGCTCTCGAGGAGAAGGGCGCCAAGCAGAAGCAGCTCGACGCACGCGGGGAGGAACTCAAGAAGAAGCTGACGGACCAGAGAAAGGCCGCGGACGATCAGCTCAAGAGCTTCGAGGTACTGCCGGAAGGGCCGGAGCGGACACTGAAGCAGGAACAGCTCGCGCGGCTGGCGTTCCAGCTCGAGTTCGAGGTCCAGTTCGGCGAGAAGCAGCTCGAAAAAATCTCGACCGATCTGCTCAAGGATTTGTACTTCAAGATTGACGCGGCGTCGGCCACGCTGGCGGCGCAGAACGGGTACACGCTGGTGCTGGCGAGCGACGAGGGCGTCGAGATCCCGAAGGGCGCGGACTTCCGCGAGGTCCAGCGGACCATCGCTCTCAAGCGGATGCTGCACGTGGCCCCGGGGCACGACATCACCGACGAGTTGATTACGCTGATGAACAACGAGTTCAACGCCACCGGGAAGAAGTAAGCGCACGTACCCCGCCCCGGACGGCGGGCCATCCATCCGGGAACTCCCGTGACTGCCCAGATTCCACCAGCGACCCCGCACACGACCGGCTCGATCGCGGCGGCGATCGGCGCGCAGCTCATCGGCCCCGCCGACCTGCCGATCAGCACGCTCGAGACGCTCGATCGCGCCGGGCCCACGACGATGACGTTTATTCGCAGCGCGGCGTACGCGCGCGATTGGGGGTCGTCGTCGGCCGCGGCGGCGCTGATCTCCCAGGGGCTGGCCATACCGGGGCATGATCCGGCTCGCCGGGCGCTCTTGGTCGTTCCCGACGCGGACCTGGCGCTGATCAAGGTGCTGGGGATGTTCGAGCCCAAGCCCACGGCAACGCCCGGGCGGCACGCGGGCGCGATCATCGATCCATCGGCGCAGATCGCGGCGACGGCGCAGATCGGCGCCGGGTGCGTGGTGGAGGCGGGCGTCACGATCGGCGAGGGCACGGTGCTGATGACCGATGTCACGGTGGGCGCGGACTCGCGCATCGGGCCCGCGTGCAGGCTGCACCCTGGCGTGGTGCTCTATCCGCGCACGGTGATCGGCGCCGGCGGCGTCCTGCACGCCAACGCGGTGATCGGGGCCGACGGGTTCGGGTACCGGCCGCGTGAGGATGGGCGGGGGCTCATCAAGATCCCGCACATCGGGAACGTGGAGATCGGGCAGGGGGTCGAGATCGGTGCGTGCTCGTGCATCGATCGCGGCAAGTTCGGGGCGACGGTGATCGGGGACGGCACGAAGATCGACAACCACTGCCAGATCGGGCACAACTGCCGGATCGGGCGGTCGGTGATCATCTGCGGGATGTGCGGGATGGGGGGCTCGACGACGATCGGCGACGGCGTCATCATCGCGGGGCATGTGGGCGTGGCGGACAACCTGACGGTCGGGGCGGGGGCGCGCATCGCGGCGAAGTCGGCCGTGATGCAGGATGTGCCCGCCGGGGAGTCGTGGTTCGGCTACCCGGCGCAGCCGGCCGCGTCGCAGATGAGGGCGGTGGTGGCGCTGCGGTCGCTGCCGGCGTTCATGCGGTCGGTGCGGAAGGCGCTGAATCTGCGGGAGGGGTAGGCGGGGGCGGAGGGTGCCGTGAATTACGCTACGGCGCTCCGCACTCCGGGCAACCTAATGCCGATCCGCTGATGTCGTACCCGCACTCGGGACACTTCCCGTTCGCACCTCGTACACGACGCCTTACGGCCCGAGCGACGGCGAATGCGACGGGAACTCCACAGAGCATCCAAAGCTGGATTAGCACGCCGATAGCGAGGTTCCGCGGGATCCACCGAGTCACCTGAAAGCGCCCGGTTCCGACGACGGCAGCGATCCGCGCGTAGTCGCTCGATTCCGAGCTGGGCCGAAAGTTCGCGAGAGCTTCTCGCATCTCGGCTCGTGAAAGGATCGGATACAGATCGCTGCTTCCCGATTCAGCGACGAACACTCGACGTTCATACCACGTGCATGGTGCCAGCACCGTTGGAAGACGCGGCCCGGGTCCAACTCCTTCCTTGACGATGACGTCACCGATATAGCTCGTTCGATCGTCGAGTTGTTGAGTCGAGTAGAACCCGGCCGGAGACCTGAAGGCACGAAACTGCCAGAGCCAGGTTCCGTAATCGTCGCGTTCGCGGTACCCCCAAGCAACACGCAGTCCCAGTCCCCAGGCGATCCATAGCACGGCCATTCCGTATCGGATAAGTCGTGATGGCTTGATTGCTGAGGAGTGGGGCACTGACTGCTCTTCACCGTTGGGGTCACTTGTCCGTAACAGCAGTAGACTAACGATCATGCCGCCGGCCCGTACGGAAACACCGACTCGCACCCACCTCCGCTGGTGGTTCTACTTTGCCATGATCGGTGGCCTGCTGGCCGCGTATGCGCTCGGGGCGCTGCAGGGAGAGTTTCAGCCCGCGATCCTGACAGTGTCGGCGGGCGCGGCGGCGGGGTGGGTCGCGTGGTGTCTCTTCAGCGACCGCGCCCGCGGCAGACTCCGCTGCCCGCGCTGCGGGTACGACACTTCGGGGAACCGCGAAGCGGACTTGACCTGCCCTGAGTGCGGCAAGACGGTGCGCAGCAAACGAGGGTTCCAGCGGACCAAGCGCCACTGGCGCCGGGCGGTGGTTGGCGCTCTACCGCTGCTCATCGGCGTGGGGATGTGGGGACATTTGATGGCCAAGAAGCACGGTTGGGGGCGCGTTCTCCCCGACGTGGTGCTCGCGGCGATCGCGCCGATGGATGGCAAGAGGCTCTTCCATGAGCTCGAAGAGCGACTGGCGGAGGAGAAGACGGGACCGGTGTCGGAGTGGATCGCACAGCTTCGCGTTCGGGCGACTCTCACACCAGAAAGCAAGAACTGGACTGACGCGGCGTACCTGCTGCCGTATGGCGAGATGGGACGCTTCCAGAAGCAACTGATCGCGGGGCTTTCAAGTACCGATCCGAATGTCGCCGAGATGGCGGCAGGTCGACTGATCGAGACACCGCTCTCGAACGACGCGCGTGCGGCATTGGTTCAAGCGGCCACACGCGGCGAGAAGTGGGTGATCGAGGTCGCGCCAGAAATCAACCTGGTCGAAGCCGCGCCTGCGCTTGAGCAGATTGTTCGATCATCGGAGTCGGTCTATGTCCGCACGATGGCGCTCGGCGCTCTCGTTCAACTGCGGCCCGCGCCCGCCGGTCTTGCCGAAGCCTTCCTGGCCGCGTTCAACGACCCCGAGTCACGCATGCGACATGGGGGGGCGGTCATGATCCTGCAACCCGAATGCGCCGTCGACACTGAGTCACCAGCCGCGCTCTGCGGGAGTTTCTGTCAGGGGCTGAGCGAGGCCACGCCGAGAGCATCATCCATCTCATGGGCTCGAGGGAACGAAGGCCAGACGCCAGCGTCCCCGTGCTTGGGTCTTTAATCGAGGTCGAAAGCGGCCCGTACCGCCTCGAAGCCATCCGGAGTCTGGGCAAGCTTGGGGAACTAGCGAAGGATGCCCTGCCGACACTCGAGCGCGTCGCGTTCGACACGTACAACAACGATCCCCGAACCATCAAGGCCGCGATCACTGCGATCGGCTTGATCCGCCAGAAATTGCCTTGACACTCCCGCCTCCATCGGCGATCCTCATGCGGGCAAGAGCGGCTGCTTCCGCGGTCGCCTCGCGCCCAGTGGTTGGGTGAACCCATCGCACGCATCGAGGACCGTCTGGAGGCGGCCCCCGAGCGGCGAGAGTCCACTTGATCGCTCGCCAGCTTTCGGCGCACCTTCGTTCCGCGCCCCGCACCGCCCGTTCGTTCACCGAGGAGAGAGATATGTCGATCCGTTCCACCACCGCCGTTCTCATCGCCGTCTGCGGCCTCGCCGCCGCGGCAAACGCCCAGGTCGTTGACGGCACCGCCGAGGGCCTGTACGGCGCCCCGCTCGCCGTTCAGAACGTCCAGACCCAGTTCGGCGATGCAAACATCGGCCAGCTTGGCTTCGCGAACGGCTCCGAGCTTGATGCCGCGTACGGCTTCATCTCCGCAGGCAACCTGCACCTGGTGCTCGCCGGCAACCTCGAATCCAACTTCAACAAGATCGAGATCTTCTTCGACTCCGTCGCCGGCGGCCAGAACCAGCTCCGCGGCGACAACCCGGATGTTGACTTCAACGGCCTCAACCGCATGGGCAACGACGGCTCGGGCAACGGTCTCCGCTTCGACACCGGTTTCGAGGCCGACCGGTATCTCACCATCACCAACGGCGATATCGGCGGCGGCACCTACCAGATGTTCGCCAACTTTGCCGAGGTGCTCAGCGCCGGTGGCGGCGCCGGCATGTTCCTGGGCGGCGCCAGCCACACCCCCGCCCAGGTCATCGGCCCCAACGGCATCATCATCTCGATGAACAACTCAAACGTCGCCGGTGTCGATGGCGGCACGGGCCCGGCCTCGGGCCTCGGCGTGTTCACCGGGGTCGAGCTTGTGATCCCCCTCTCGGCACTCGGCGATCCGAGCGGCGAGATCCGAATCAGCGCGTTCATCAACGGCGGCGGGCACGACTTCCTCGCCAACCAGGTGCTCGGCGGTCTGGGCGCGGGCACAGGCAACCTCGGCGAGCCCCGCAACGTCGATTTCTCGGCGATCGCCGGTGATCAGTTCTTCACGGTCATCCCGGCGCCGGGGGCCGTGGGCCTGCTCGGCCTCGCCGGCCTGGCAGCCGCGCGTCGCCGCCGCAACTGAGTTGCCCCGCCGCACAAGTTCCCCCCGGGCACAACCTCTTGGAGGCATAACCGCCGCTGCACCCTCACCAGGGGTCGCGGCGGTTTTTCATTTCGCCCGCGCTCGCCACAACCCGGGCTCACTTCGCCCGCCCGATCGCCGACACTGTGAGCGACGCCGTTATCTGGCTGTTGCACAGCGGCTTGTTCTGCTGCGGCGCGGCCACCAGATCCCGCAGGGTGCGCTCACCGAAGATGTCGATGATCGCCTTCGCCGCATCGTCCACCGCGCGGTGCAGCGGGCATAGGTTCGGCCCGTGGTTCGGCAGCCCCAGCGGGCACGTTGTGATCCGCTCCACCACCATCACCGACCGAACCACGTCCAGTAGTGTGATGTCCTCCGCCCGGCGCGCCAGCCGATACCCCCCGCCCACGCCCCGCCGCCCCTTAATGAGATTCGCCGCGGCGAGACTCTGCAGCACCTTCGCCAGGTAATGCTCCGGCACCAGCGTGCGCTCCGCGATCGCCCCCGTCGGCACCAACTCGTCGGGGCTCAGCGCCAACCATGCCATCGCCCGCAGCGCATACTCCGTGGTCTGTGAAAACACGCTGAGCTCCTCCGGCCGCCCGCCCAGAGCGCCCGAATCGTGCGGCCGCGATGCACCGGGTCGAACGTGTATCGTACGATTCGCCACACTATCGGGTTGCCGCCGCGCCCGTATGCGAGCACGCTCCCATGGCCGACAACCCGCCATCCCATCCTCGCCCCAACTCCGGCCCGCTCAAATCCGAACTCGACCCGGTTGATCCCGCGCTCGGTCCCGCCTCGCTCCAGGCGCCGTGGCGGCTCGAGTACCTCGAGACCGTCGATGCGCCAAAGGCCGCTCCCTCTACCTCCCCCACTTCCTCCACCGGCTGCTTCCTGCGCGACTACTGGCTCGATCCCACCTCCGACCTTGCTCACCACGTCATCGCGCGCGTTGCTGATGACCCCGCCGATGCGCCCGGTGCGCCCACCGGCGGACTCATTCTTCTCAACGCCTTCCCCTACGCCGGCGGCCACCTGCTCGTGGCGCTCGGCGAGAGCCGCCCCCGCCTGCTCGATTACACCCCCGCGCAGCGCGCCGCCCTCTGGCGACTCACCGATATCGCCATGGACCTCATGGAGCGCACCCTCGAGCCCCAGGGCATCAACCTCGGCGTCAACCAGGGGCGCGCAGCGGGCGCCGGCGTCCCCCAACACCTTCACGTCCACCTCGTCCCCCGCTGGGGCGGTGACGTGAACTTCATCACGGTGGTGGGGCGCGTGCGTGTGATCCCGACCAGTCTCGAGGCCATGTCGGCGCGCTACCGCGGGGTGCGGGCGGGGATGCAATAGATGTGCTCGGAGCCGCGGGCTTCGGCCCTCGCGGCGCTTCGCTGTTGCGCACCCGGCGTCACACATTGCCTCGGTCTCCGCGCGCTCATCGTTCGGCCGCCACGCCCGAAAGACCGATCGCCACGAGCCGGTGTGTAGTGCGAAGCAACACACCGGGAAAGCCGCGCCCATGGACTTCTCTTGTCCAGTGCGGCTTGCCGGGTTGCTCGTCGCCCTCCCTACGCACGAACTCTCGCTCCCTGCGATGCCCTTCTCCGCGCGCTTTGCTTCCTCCTGTTGCTCGATTATTTTTCTCCTTCGCGCTCCACGCCACATTCGCGAACTTCGCGACCTTCGCGACCAAAATCTGCCAACGACGGCTGCACCGTTCACTCCCAGCGCACAACCGCGCACGGGTTTTGGCCCCCATTTCCAAGATTTTCAGATTTTCGTAACTCCGTGTACCAGTCCGAGTTACGACGCGTGGCCACGTCCTGATAACACCAAAACGCTCACGCCTGTGCGCTGCCGGCGCGCGTGGTTCGCCATTGGGTGAGAGCACGCCATTTTCCGCGAGCTCAACTCGACACCCACGCACCACGCCGAAAGGCCCCACATGCCGCGCACCATCGATGCACCCGCCTCCGCACTCACCGCCTCGAGCGCCCTCGCCGCCGCCGGCCTTTCGCCCGCCACCATCGACTCCCTCATTGCCTCGCACGAGTCCACCGCCCTCCCGCGCCTCGACACCTACTTCAACTACTACCGCAACACGCTCTCCCTCACGCCCAGCGGTCTCGCCCGCGCCGCCGGATCGTCCCGCCCCTACCACCTCGCCCAGCAACGCGGCCTCCCTACGCGGCTCCGCCTCCTCTCGCGCCCCGGCGTCCTCCCCGACGACCGCATCCCCGCCGCCGAGATCGTCATCGAGAACGACATTGCCTGGCGCCTCAACGCCATGGTCGATTTCATGTTCGGTCGCCCCCTCAAGCTCGTCTCCGCGGCGGGGTTGCCCGTCGCGCGATCACAGATCGAGCTCGCGCTCGAGGCCGTCTGGGAAGCCTCCGGCGGTATCTCGCTCCTGCAGGATCTCGCGCTGCTCGCGCACATCTACGGGCACGTTGATCTCGTCCTCCGCCGCGCGCCTGCCGAGCCAGCTTCCGACAGCGCACCTCTCGCGCAGCGCGCCGCCGCCGCGCTGCGCATCGAGATCATCGAGCCCACCCGCGGCATCCCCGCCCTCTCCCCCTCGGATTACCGCCGCATTGACGCCTACATCATCCGCCTCCGCCGACCCGCGCGCTCCGCCCACGGCGACCCGGGCGCTGCCCAACCGCCACTCCCGCGCTGGCTCCGCGCCGCAACCGCCGCGATCCGCACCGTCTCTCCCGATCCCGCGCCTACGGCCGAGCCCACCGAACTCCTCACCGAGATCATCACGGCGCACGACCGCCACCTCCTCGCGCACGACCCCTCCGCGCGCTCCGCCTCGCTGAGCGCCGCCCGCACGATCGAGTCCGAGCCCAACTCGCTCTGCCCCGGCCACCTCCCCGTCGTGCATATCCAGAACACCAGCCAGCCCTTCACCTACGAGGGCCTCTCCGAGGTCGAGCCCCTCATCCCGCTGCAGGATGAGCTCAACACCCGTCTCTGCGACCGCGCGAGCCGGGTTACGCTCCAGTCCTTCAAGATGTACCTCGCCAAGGGCCTCGAGAACTTCACCCAGGCCCGTCCCGTCGGCCCCGGCCAGATCTTCTTCTCCGACGACACGAACGCCTCCATTGAGGCCTTCGGCGGCGACGCCTCCTCCCCAAGCGAAGACCGCCACATCGAGGAGATCCGCGAAGCGCTCGACAAGGCCAGCGGCGTCCCGCCCCTCGCCACCGGCGTCGTCCGCGCCAAGGTCGGCAACCTCTCCAGCGAGAACGCCCTCCGTATCACCCTCACCGGCATGCTCGCGCGCACCGCCCGCAAGCAGGTCACCTACGGGCGCGGCATCGCCGACATGTGCTCGCTCATCCTCGCCGCGCTCGATCACGCAGGCATCCTCCGCACCCAGCCCTCCGAGCGTGCCGTCAAGGTCCACTGGCCCGACCCGCTCCCCATCGATGATCGCCAGAAGCTCGAGAACGCGCGTCTCAAACGCGACCTCGGGGTTCCGCAGGAACGCCTCCTCGCCGAGCTCGGCTACGCGCCGAACGACCCCGGTGTCGTGTAGCGGCGCCTTTCGCGCCGGTGACTCAGGTTCTGTGGCACAAGCGTCCCGCGCACTTGATCTCCCACCTCCTCCCCATCTGCGTTCTGCGCTTTGCACTTTGCGTTCTTCCTTCTCCCCCATCGAAAGGAACCTCCCAGTGTCCTCCATCCCCCCCACCACTGACACCACAACCACCCCACCCGAGCCCACCCCACCACCTCCCCCCGCGCCGTCGGCCCTCCCTCCTCGCCATCCCTTCTCATCCATGTCCGCCCGCACCGCGCCCCCGACCAGCGCCTCCCCCCCCGACCCAGCCCCGCTCGCCGCGCAAGCCGGCCGCCGCAACGACCGTGGCCTCCACCTCCTCTACCTGC
>JACMLW010000061.1 GCA_014379385.1 Phycisphaerales bacterium | reverse complement strand
GGGGCCGCGGGGCCCTGGGAGCTGGAGGTGGTGTTCGTTTCATCTTCCGTCTATCGCGGACCTACACGGTGTTTCGGTCCGTGCACCCAATGGCAATGTCGTGCCTGACAGCTAAGAAATCGCCTTCAGTTCACGACGTTGCCCTCCGGGGTCAAATCATGCGGTCAGCGCGGTTGAAGCTCCGGGTTGCTCGGCGCGGCTGCGCTCTTCATCGGGTCCTGTTTCCTACGTTCTTCCGACCGGACTTCTTCTTCGGCGGAGTCTTCTTGGCGGGGCTTTTCTTGCGGTGCTTCCCGGCGGCCTTCTCGGGCGACACCAGCGACTGCGGCACGCCCGCGGAGTGTGGCGCCCACGGCCCGGGGATGCCGCTGGTCAGGGCTTGATAGCCCCGCATCGGCTCGCCGATCTTCAGCCCCGTGGAAGTCACGTCGTAGGAGACCATGTCGATCGAGTGCTTGCTGCGGCGCATCTTCACCACCATCATCAACTTGCGGAGTTGCCCGTTGATCGAGGCGTAGCGCAGGCGCAGAATGTCGTCGGCCAGGAACGAGATGGTGAAGTTCGACAGGCCCATCGAGGTGAAGTTCTCCTCGACCTCGACGGTGCTGATGATGGTCACGCCCAGGCGCGTGAGCGCGCCGATCATGCGGTACAGCGACTCGCGGAAATCGGTTCGGAAGTCGGGGGCCAGCGCCATCTCGAAGCCCACGAGCGAGTCGATCACGAGGCGCTTGCAGCCGATCTCCTTGACCGCGGTGACAATCTCGTGCACCGTCTCATCCACCGAGAGGTCCAGCGGCCTGAGATAAATGAGCCGGAGCAAGCCGTCGTTGACGTGCTTCTCGAGGTCGAAGCCGAACGAGGCCGCCCTCTGAAGGTACTCATTGGGGACTTCCTCGAACATGGCGACGATGCCCGGCTCGCCCCGGCTCAGGCCCTCGGCCATGAACTGGATGCCCAGCACGGTCTTGCCACCTCCCGAAGGCCCGGCGAGCAGCAGGCTGTCGCCCTCGGGGATGCCGCCGCCCATGAGCGAATCGACTTTCGGAACGCCGATGGACAGACGCCGCCCGCCCTTGGCGCGGCCGGACTTGTCACCATTCAGGCCGAAGGTGCGCGGGAAGGTCTGCAGGCCGCTGTCGGTGATACGGAAGGTGTGCAGGCCGGGCACGGACTCCTGGCCGCGGAGTTTCATGACCTGCATCTTGCGGACGATCGAGTTGCGTGCCACGGACTGATAGAGCCAGAACAGGCCGTCGGCCACGGTGAAGACGGGGTTGTCGCGGATCTCGCCCTCGACGTACTCGCCGATGAGAAACGTGGTGGCCTGAAAACTGGTCAGGTGGAGCGCGAGGCGTTGGATGAAGCCCTGTAGTTCCAACTCGTTCGATCCGCCGGGCCCACCGGTCAGCGCCTTGCGCACCACCGTGCGGAAGGAGTCGACCACGACGATGCTCGCCTTGGACCCCTCGACCTCCCTGATGATCTCCTCCAGCACCGCGCCCAGATCGTTGTCCAGCACGAGTTGGCTGAGGTTGATGAAGCGGATGGCCCCATCGAGTTTGGCCTGATCGAAGAACGAGTACTGCTGCTGGTAGCGCAGCATCTTGATCGCGGGCTCGCCGAGCACCGTGAAGTACAGCGCGGGCCGCTCCGGGGTGGCGTTGGCGAACATGATCTGGTGCGCGAGCGTGGTCTTGCCGCAGCCGGGAGCGCCGGCGATGATGTTGAAGGAGTACTCGGGCAGGCCGCCGCCCAGGATCTCATCAAGCCCGGACACGCCGGTGGGCAGTTGCCCGATGGCCACAGGCCCGCCGTCCTTTCCCGGAACTCTTTCTTTGCTATTCATGAGTCAGCCTCAGTTCTTGAGTGCAGTCCGTCCAGCGATGTGTCGGGCCAAGCCGCTCGCACCAGCGTCAACGTGAGGGGCTCACCGATGAAGGTGACCAGCAGCTCCAGCAAGTTCGCCGTGACCGCAACCGCCGCCTCGCTCTCCCACGCCCCGCCAGCCATCCCGCGGCCCGCGCCCGCCTCAGCGGCGATTGGCTCGAATCCTTGCAACGTGCCGTGCTCGACCCTGACGCTCCGCAGCGAAGGCACTTCCGCACTGGCCAGCACCAACGCCCGCCGCAGCAGCGATGCGAAGCCGTCGTCGCCCGCGAATCGAGTGAGGGATGCTCGAATGCTCTCACTCACCAGCGCCGCTTGATGGAGCCCGGTCGTGGATGGAGCGCGCTGGGGTGCAGCCACCAAGCGGTGGGCCAGGTCGCGCAGCATTGGGGACGGCGTACCCATAGTTGAAAACCGCACTGCCAACCGACACTCCGCCAGGCGCCGGCGAAGCGGCTCATTGGGCCTCGTTGCGCCCCTGTCCGCCTTTTGGACCAAGACGCCCGATCACGCCCTTGATTGACGCACGCACCAATCTTCCCCCCCCGGGATGGGGAACTGTATACGGGCACAACGGTGCGAGCCCGACAAGGAGGAAGCGTCCCATCTCGGGAGCCCCAAAACCCCGCAACCACCCCCTTGAGCGAGTCTTTCGGGCTTCTCATGCGCCCCAGTCACGCATTTCCCTTTGGGGTGCGATGAAATCCCAATGGCGATCCGGTGTTTTTCCGAATTATCAGCGCCCCAATCTGCAATGCTGATACGCTGTTCGGCGCGGGAAGTCTGTTCATTCGCCAAGCGTGAGATCGCCCCGCACCTCAGATTCATCTCCCCGCGGCTCGCGCATCGCCACGGGGTGGCCCGACGAGGGATGCCCAGGAAGGCACACAGCTATGACCGAATCCAATCGGATTCGCGTGCTCTGCGTCGATGATTCTGCGGATTTGGTGAAGATGATCGCGGCCCTCGTGGCCAGGCAGCCCGACCTCGAAGACGTCGGCACGCTTGGCAGCGCCGATAATGTCGTCGACGAGGTGGAGCGTTCCCGCGCCGCCATCGTCGTGATGGACCTCACGATGCCCGGGCTCCCGCCTCTTGACGCCATCCGTCAACTCGCGGCCCGCTGCACCTGGTGCCGCGTCATTGCCTACAGCGGGTACGACGATGCGAAAACCGTCGCCGGGGCTCTTCAGGCCGGCGCGCGCACGCTCGTCTCCAAGCACGGCGACCCCTCGGACATCCTCCACGCCATCCGCGGCATCGCCGCGGCTCCCGCTGTCTGACAACCGGTCGTGGTGGCCCCGTGTCTCGAGAACCGGTGTCATCGGCCCGTCTTGGTGTCATCTCGACGAGCTCGCTCGCGCGGGCGACCGCCGCAGAGCCGCGCGCTGCGGTACGCGCGGGGTCCTTCTCGGCTTTGCGTGATAGGAAAATACACTGCTACAAAAACACGTATCATTTACTTGACTTTGATGCAAACCTATGCCAAACTACATCCACCTACGCCCCAAACCGGAGTCTCCCATGCCCACCGGCATCGACGCATACAACGCCCTCCTCCTTGAAGCCCAGATCGAATCCCTGCGTGCCCTCATCCAACTCCTCAAGAGCCCGGACTCCTCTCCCCACACCCGCCGTCTGGCCGCGTCTTCAATCCTCAAGCTCAAACCCCTCGCCGATCCTGACGTCGCCATTCGCGCGGCCGCGCCGGCGACAACCGAAACCCTCCCTCCTCCTTCGCTCGCTCCACTTTCAAGAACTGTCTCCAAGGCGGTGACGGGCCCGCTTGCAGTCCCGGATTTCGCCTTCGCGCCCGGCTTGATGCCAGTCCCCACACCCCAGTGCTCATTCCCATCTCCCTCCGCCTCGCTCCTCTCTCGTTCGGGTGCCGCGTCCCCCTCTCCCCTTCGCCGCGCGTCGTAGTCCTCAAGGCCCGATGCCAAGTGCCTTTCTCTTGCTCTTCCCCCCCTTCCCGCCTACGGTTGGGGCCCGGTTGGCCGCCCTCCTTACTCAGGTCCGCCAACCGCAGACCGTGCGCGCCAACCTTCAATAGAGCCAGACATGCCCAAGAATAAAAGCCACAAAGGCATCCTCAAGCGGATGAAGATCACCAAGTCCGGTCTCGTCCGGCACAACCGGGCGTTCGGCAAGCACTTGCGTTCCCACAAGAGCGGCAAGCGCCTCCTCCGCCTCCGCAAGGACAAGTACCTGTCCAACCCCGAGGCAAAGCGCCTCGAGCGCCTGCTCTATCGCCGCCTCCGCGGCCGCGATCAGGCCCGCGCCACCCTCCGTCGCAGCCCCAACCCGACCGAGCGCAAGGCCATGCAGGCCGAGCGCGCCGCCGCGGCAGCCGCCGCCGCCCAGTCCGAGTCCAAGTAGGTCCATTCGGTAGTCACACGAATCCGTCCGCCGGGTTCTAAGTCGTTGGCCGCGTGGCCGGCGCCCCGTCCGGGCACAGCAGGAGTTGGTGATCCATGCCACGTACACGCAAGGGCGCGGCCCGCACACAGGCGCGCAAGCGCATCCTCCGGGCCGCACGCGGCCACTTCGGCGTCAAGCACCTCCACAAGTACCAGGCCCGCAATGCCCTCATCCGCGGCGGCTGCTACGCCTTCCGCGACCGTCGCGCCCGCAAGCGCGACATGCGCTCCCTCTGGATCGTCCGCATCACCGCCGCGTGCCGCATGCGTGGCGAGCGCTACAGCCGCTTCATCAACGGCCTGAAGCTCTCGGGCATCATCCTCAACCGCAAGATGCTCTCGCAGATCGCCATCGAAGACCCCAAGGCCTTTGATGAGCTGGTCGCCATCGCGACCAAGGCCTCCAGGGCCACGGTCGCCAAAGCCGCCTGAGCAATCCCGATCGTCTGATCCCCACAAAGCCCGGCCGGTCAGCCGGGTTTTTTGTTGGCCCTGTTCGGTACCGTTGGTCTGCCGGCCGCGGGCGTCATGGCGAGCAACTACCATGGCGCGGACACAGGGAGCCTCGTATGCTGGGTTCGAACTGGTGGGTCACAGGGGCGCTCGAAAGCGGCGGCCCCATCTGGCTCTTCTCCTGGATCTTCTGGGTCATCTGCTCCATCACCCTGCACGAGCTCGCCCACGGGTGGGCCGCCCTTCGCCGCGGCGACACCACCCCCATCGACACCGGCCACATGACGTGGAACCCCATCGTCCACATGGGGCCGACGAGCCTCATCATGTTCGCGCTCCTGGGCCTCGCCTGGGGGGCCATGCCCATCGATCCCACCCGCATGCGCGGGCGCTTCGCCGAGGCATTCGTCGCCGTCGCCGGGCCGGTGATGAACCTGCTCCTCGCCGCGGCCTGCATCCTGGTGCTCGGGCCGTGGATCGTCTTCGGCGAAGGGGAGATCCCCGAGCCGGCGCTCTCGAACTTCCGGAAGTTCCTCATCGCGGGAGCGGGTCTCAACATCGTGCTCGCGGTGTTCAACATGCTCCCGGTGCCGCCGCTCGACGGCAGCCGTGTGCTCGCCAACTTCTACCGCCCCTACGAGCGGTTCATTGATTCCGAGCAGGGCCGCATCATGTCGCTGGTGGCCTTCGTGCTGGTGTTCATGTTCTCCGGCGGGATTATCTTTGAGATCGGGTTCTCCGGCGCCTTGGCGATCACCACCGAGTACGTCTTGCTGCTCCGGTCGTTCTGAGGCGGCGGGGGGGGGGCGCTCAGGCGACGGCGGCCCACAACTTCTGTAATCGCTGCGCGGAGACCGGGACACTCGTCTTGAGTTCCTGCGCGAACAGCGAGATGCGCAGCTCCTCGAGCATCCAGCGGATCTGCTCGAGCGCCGGGTCCGGTGGCAATCCCTGGCCGGCACGCTGCTCCGCGCGGACGCGGTAGGCTCGCCACATGCCGGCGAGCTCGGCCATGGCCGCGCGGTCGCGGTCCAGGGCGCCCCCTTGTGCGCCGCCGGCGCTCAGCCTCTGGATGCGCCGCTGGATGCCGCCCAGAAAGCGGGGCAGGTGCGGGAACCACTCGCGCGGCGTGCTCAGCAAAAAATCGGGCGACACGAGGAACGCGAGCTGCTCCTTGATGTCCTCTGCGGTCTCGATCAGCAGCGGCGCGTTCATGAAGGAAGAGTGCAGCGCGGAGGCGACGGCTCCGTGGGCCATGAGCACCTGGCGCGTCTCCTCCCCGACCTCGTGGGACATCTTGGCAACCTTGTGCCATCCGGCGTTCACGCACACGCGGAAGTCGGCCTCGGTGCGGACGGTGTGGGCGGCGCGGTCGGCGAGGCAGGCTCGCTCCGCCACGGCCGCGGCGAGCTGGTCGCGCAGCTTGGACTTACCGCCCGGGGCGATCGCGGCGTACTTCAGCGCCATGGCATCGAAGCCGGGGAGGTGGGCGAGCTGGTACTTGAGTTCCTTCTCGAGGGCGAGCGCGAGGAGGCGGCGGACGCCGCTGCGCATGGCGTGGCGCGCGACCTCGAGCGAGCGGAAGAGGCGGAGCGACGCCGCGGGCGCGACCGAGCCGCCGCTGCCGGATTCTTCGACAAGGGCAGGGAAGGCTTCGATGCGGAGGCCGGCGCGGGAGAGCTCGAGGCGCTCGGGGAGGTCGCCGAAGTCCCACGTTCTGATGCCGGCGCGGTTGAAGCGAGGTTCAGGGAGTTTGGCGAGCGCCTCGGCGATCTTGCTGGAGACGGCCCTGTGGACTTCGGCGACGTCGCGGCCGCGGGCGACGAGGCGGCCCTGCTCGTCGATGACCTTGATGTTGAGCTTGAGGTGCTGGGGGAGGTCGTCGGCCACGAACATGGAGGGCTCGACGAGGGTGCCCGAGACCGAGGTGAGTGCCGCGGCGAGGGATTCGAAGAAGCTCGGGACGGTGGATGAAGCGGCGCGAGGAAACTTGCCAAGGAGAAGCGGGAGCGCCTTGGCGGCGGTCTGGGGGGCTGGGACGAGGTTGACACGGACCGGCTTGGGGAGTGAGCGGATGAGCTCGACGGTCTTCTCCTGGAGCAGACCGGGGACGAGCCAATCGGCGCGGGCCTGGATGAGCTGGCCCGCGGCCTCGAGCGGGACGATGACTGACACACCGTCGTCGGGATGGCCGGGCTCGGCGATGTATTCGAGCGGGAGCGTGGATGAGCCCGCGATGAGCGTGTCCGGGTACAGGTCTTCGATGTTGCCGGGGAGCTGGACCGCGAGCAGGTCGGGCAGCTTCATGAGGAGCAACTGTGGCTTGGCGCGCTCCGCGTCCTTGCGCCAGCGTTCGAAGTCGTGATTGCTCGAGATGCCCCCCCCGCCCTCACCCAGGCGCTGGTCGTAGAAGGCTTCGCGCATCTCGGGAGCGACGAGCACATCAGAGCGGCGCAAGCGGGCTTCGAGCGAACGGACCTTCTCTTCGAGCTTGAGGTTGTGCTCGAGGAACGGCGCGGCGGTGCGGAGTTCGGCTTGGACAAGCGCGTGGCGGATGAAGAGCTCGCGGGCGAGGCGCGGATCAATCGGGCCGAACTGCACGCGGCGCTTGGCGACGACCTCGAGGCCGAAGAGGAGCACCTTCTCGTACGCGAGGACGCTCTGCGAGCGGTCGTCCCAGTGCGGATCGAAGTGCGAGCGCTTCAGCAGGTGAGGGCCGACGCGCTCGATCCACTCGGGCTCGATGCGGGCGACGGTGCGGGCGTAGACCTTGGTGGTGGTGACGAGCTCGGCCGCCATGACCCATCCCCCTTTCGTCGCCGCCTTCGGCGGCGTGGGTGTGCCCTTTGCGTCTGGGGTGGGCGCTGTGGTTGGGGGGGCGAACTTCTTAGCGAGGCCGGAGCCGGGGTGGATGGTGAAGCGGACG
>JACMLW010000060.1 GCA_014379385.1 Phycisphaerales bacterium | reverse complement strand
GGCTCGCGATCATGGATCAGGACGGCTACAACATTCAGTACATCACGAACGGCGAGAGTCTCGCACTGACGCCGCGCTTCTCGCCCAACCAGCAGCTCCTCACCTATCTCAACTACGAGGAAGGCAACCCGCAGGTTTACCTGCTCGATCTCAACTCGGGGCAGCAGCAGCGGATCGGTAGCTTTGGTCAGATGACGTTTTCGCCGCGCTTCTCGCCTGACGGGGGCACCCTTGCCTTCTCGGTGGAGCAGGGCGGTACGACCAACATCTACGCCCTCCCGATCGGCACGAGCCAGCCGACGCAGCTCACATCGGGCGCCGCGATCGACACCTCGCCGAGCTACTCGCCCGACGGTTCGCGCATCGTCTTCGAGAGCGATCGGGGCGGCAACCCGCAGCTCTACGTGATGGGCGCGGGCGGTGGCGGAGCGCAGCGCATCAGCTACGGCGAGGGCTCGTACTCGACCCCGGTCTGGGCCCCCAAGGGCGACCTCATCGCTTACACACGCCAGAGCCAGGGGCAGTTCCAAATCGGCATCATGGCGCCCGACGGCACCGCCGAGCGCATCCTCGTTTCGAGCTTCCACGCCGAAGGCCCGACCTGGGCGCCCAATGGCCGCGTCCTCATGTTCTTCCGCGATCCCGGCGGCGACAGCGGCCCGCAGCTTTATTCGGTCGACATCTGGGGGCGCAACGAGCAGCAGATCCCGACGGAGACGTTTGCGAGCGATCCCGCCTGGTCGCCGCTACGGGGTTGAGCACGGCAGCTACCCTTCACGCGTTCACTCCCGCTCTACTGACCGCCGAAGGTGTGTCGGTCGAAAGGCTTTGCGCAGAGCTGGGGGCCGCCGCTCCGGCCTCGTGGCCGCCCCTCTACAACGACGAGGGGACACGGACGTGGTTCCTGCAAAAGCTCGAAGCTGAGCCCGCCGCCGCTGGGTGGCTCGGCTACTATGTGGTCGCAGATATTGAGGGCGTTCCGACCCTCGTGGGCGCCGGTGGGTACAAGGGGCCGCCCAATGGCGATGGCATCGTCGAGATCGGCTACTCGATCATCGATGCCTACCACCGCCGCGGCATTGCCACGGCCGTGGTGAATGAGCTCGTCGCGCGGGCCTTCGCCGATGCACGGGTGAAGAGGGTCACCGCCGAGACTCCGGCCACCTTCACCGCGTCGCGGGGCCTTCTCGAAAAGTGCGGTTTCACTTTGATCGGCGCGAGGGCCGACCCTGACGACGGCGAACTGGCGCTCTACGTCCGGACGCTGACGCCGTAGTGCAGCGCCTACTTCCACTTGCCGGCGACGAAACCGTAGTAGGCCTTGAGAAAGTTCTGCCGCTTGAGCGGCTGGACCGAGTGGTAAGAACCCCAAGTGAAGACCTGAAACGACATCATGTCGTTGCTGTTGAAGAGCGGATACCTGCTCAGAACTGCCCAATGATTTGGCGTCGAGATGACACCAGGGATGTGCCCTTTGATGACGTCTCCCCAGAGGAACAGGCACACCGAATAACCGGCGGCGTAGAAGTTCGCGGCCTCCTTGATGCTATCGGTTCCCTTGGTGAAGACCAGGTTGGTTTCTTCCCGAACATCGCCCATTCCGAGGGCATTGAGCCACCCCTCGAGCCCGCCTGGCATGGTGATGCCGGCGAACTGGTCGTCCGGGCTGTTGTACTCCCAGTTGGCGTTCTCCGAGTCCCGAAGACTGGCAAGCCCGACCCAGTCGACGGCCGAGACTTTGCCCGTGGGGTTCACGTTGCGGCAACCATCGCTTGGCGTCACCATGAGCTTGCCGAGCTTGGCCGAACCGGTGTCGTAGAGCGACATGATGTAGGCCGCGTACATCGCCGGCAGGTTCTTGAGGATGATGTAGGCGAGGCATGCTGGTCCGCAGAGGCTCGCGACCGCCTGGTTGACGGTCTCGGGCCGCGCCATGCGCTCCTTGAGCCCTGTGACCACCTCGGCCCGGCTGATCTTGGGGAACTTGCCGTTTCCCGGGCGCTTCGCGAACTCCTCGATGTAGGTGTACATGCTGATAGCCTGGTTCATTCCAGTTTCTCCCCGCGGGCCGAGCTGCTGGACGCTAGCACCTTCGGGGGCGCCCCGCATCGCGCCGAGAGCGCCTCGGAGGCGCGGAACTGCCCCATCCGCAGTCAGGCTTCTTAAACCATCCGAGGTTCGCACCCCGCTTGCGTGGCCTCAAGGTCACATCCACAAAAAGCCCGGATTTCCGCCACACTCCGGCCGTCATAACCCTCGATTAACCACGCCGGAACACGCCGCCTTAAGATTACGCGCGGTAAAACCGGGACCTCAAAATCCTTTGGTTCAGGAGATCAACCGGATGCGACCCATCGCGCCCATCACCGCCATTCTGCGCACCGCGGCGCTGGTTCTGCTCATCGCGGTCGTGGCCGCGTGTTCGCGCACGCCAGCAACCGGCGTCGGCAACCTCGGGCCGGGCGGCGGCCCTCCGGGCAGCCAGCAGGAATTCCTCGTCACCGTGGGCGATCGCGTATTCTTCGAAAGCGACTCGTCGAACCTTACAGTCGACGCCACGGCGACGCTCGACAAGCAGGCGGCCTGGCTCAACACCTACCGCAACTATCGCATCCTGATCGAAGGGCACGCAGACGAGCG
>JACMLW010000059.1 GCA_014379385.1 Phycisphaerales bacterium | reverse complement strand
CGGCTCACCCGGAGCATTCTCCGGCCGGAAGAGCTCGATCGAGCCGGTGCCGGTCGTCGGGGCCGCGTTTGCGGTGAACCGGAAGTTATACAGCGTGCTCCAGCGAAGTGCGTTGGCGTTCGGATTTGCCGCAAACGTCTCGGTATTCCAAGTGATCGAACCGCCGAAGCCCGAGTTCTGCGTGGCGGCCCAATCGGTGCCGCTGTACGGCTCGCCGGAGTGGTAGGGGACGTCGTGGAAACCGATCTCGGTGACCGTTACGCCGCAGGCGAGCGGAATGGAGAAGCCGCGACCGGACCGGTGGGAGTTAATATTCTGAACCGCGTATTCGTAGTCCCAAGTGCCGTCGCCGTTATCGGTGACTTTGGCCCCGACAATGTAGCGGGCGACAATGTTCGCAGGCGGGGCCGGGGGAGCAGCCGGATAGGGGTGAACCTGGAAGTTCGTGTTGGCCTCGGGGTAATCAGCGTTGATCAGAACGACGGTGGGATCGTTCGCAAACCAAGCGCGGATGGCGGGGTTCTGACGAGAGGTCGCGCCCACAAAGGTCGGCGTCGACGTCGCCGAGGCGAACTGGATCCGGCGGTACGACGCGTTGTTCAGGCTGTTGCCCGCGCGGGCGTCGTCCTGCGTCACATACTGGCCTTCGGCGTAGTAGAGCGCGCCGGGGTTGAGCGTGGGGTTGATGTCGTTGGTCAGCACCTGGAGGCGCCGGCCGATGGTCGCGGGCGCCGGCGGAGCCGTGAAGGGCGCGGGGAAGTGTCCAGTGTTGGCGTTTACCTGCGAGCGCGGCCCGAGATTGCCCTGGCTGCCGTTAAGGCTCGCGACGTAGGGATCAGAGCACCCAATACCCAGAAACGAGCCGCTGCCCGGGGGTTGACAGGTGTTGCAGAGATTCTGGGTGAGCGCCGTGAAGCCGTGCTTGAGCCACGACATTCCAACCTGCTCAAAGCGGCCGTCCTTCAGACGGTACATGTTCTGGGCGATCACGGGGTGCAGGTTGCGGTTCGCCGGCGGATGGCCGGGAAAGGTCGAGGAAATCCACATCAACTTGTCGGTCGCGTTGTTCGTGCTGATGTTGCACGACGACGTTCCAACCGCGTACGCGGTGATCCCGCTCACCGCCCCGTAGCGCTGTATGTCGATCAGGTCACCCACGATCACATCCGGCCCCGCATAGGCGGCGGACGTGCAAAGGGCGGCAGCACCGGCAAAACCGCAGGACCGGAGCAGTCGGCTCGTCATTTCTCGTTTCCTTTCTTCAGCGACACCAGTTGACAACGATGGCGGACGCGGCCTACGGACGGGAGGCCGTCGAAATCACAACCCGCAAACGGGCAACGCGGCGGCAGACGCCGCTAGCCATAAAATGGCATGAACTCGAGTATCGGTCAAGGGATACGTAGCCCCAGAGACAAGAAAAACACAAGTATCACACTGTTAGTCGAGCCCGAATGGGCGATCCCGGGCAGGGATAGAATAGATCCCCCAGGCTGCACAGTTTACGCCGATCCCCCAGCCCCGGTTGCACTCGCGCGAGATGGTTTGTTATTCAAATCACCCACACCCATTGGTTAGGTCTGCAAACCACGCTCCTAGAAACGCCGTGATATCCGCCGACGTCGTCACCCCGCTGTCGTTGAAGTCGGCCGCGACCGTCCCGTTTTGAAGGTCGCTGAACCAGGCGCCCAGGAACGCCGTGATGTCGGCCGACGTAGTGTGTCCGCTCTGATTGAAGTCCGCCGGGCACGCAGGCTCGCATGAGTCCGCCTGGCCATTGCCGTTGCTGTCGGCGCAGGTCGTGAGCGGACCCGCCCACGATGCATTGGGGATCACGCCGCAGTCCGACTCAGTGAGCTGGAGGCACCCACCTGATTGCAGGCAGCACGCGCCCACCGGGGGCGGGCACGCCGCGTTGGCGCACGCCACCCCGACACCCCGGAACGTTCCTCCAGACGCCGCGCACGCCGCCGCGGTGGTGAGCGAGCACGTGCCGTCGAGCGCGCAGCACGCGCCGGTAGGGCATTGCCCGCTCGCGCAGGCCGTGCCGTTTCCAAGGAAGTTGCCGCTAGCCGCGGCACAATCTGCGGCGGTGAGATTTAGACAGTTGTTTCCGAAGCAGCAGGCGCCGGTTGGCACGGGGCAGGGAGTGGCGCAGCTGCTGCCGTCGCCGCCGTAGGTCCCGCCCAGTGCGGCGCAGTCGCTCTGCGTCGTCACATCGCACGTCCCGTTGGTCAGGCAGCAGCGCCCGGTCGGCGCGCTGCACTCGAGGGATTCCCACGTCGCCCGCATCACCCAGTCACCGGAAGGCCTGCAGAACTGATTGAGCTGCTGGAACGTGTGCCAGCCTGCGGGGCAACCCAGCGGGCAGGAGATGGCATTGAGCCAGTTGCCCGTAGGCGACGCGAGCCCGCCGACATCGGTCACCGGAAACGCGTTGCAGCAGGTCGGGATGTCGCCGCTGTTGCACCCCGACCCGCTCTGCTGATGGTGCTGATCAATCCGGAACCCAATCGAGAACGTGTTAGTCCCGAGCGAGTTGCCGATGATGAGTTGGTCCGGGTCGCCGGCATCGACTGACACCTGGATGTTCACGCCCTGCGTGCCCGGCGGCAACACCGCATTGGGCAGATCTCCCGCCTCGTCGGACGAAGTGAAGCTGTACATCAGCGTCCCCGTGCTCGGCGTTCCCTCCCACACCATCACCGTGTACTGCGTCGTCGTCGACTGCGTCGCCCCCGACGTCGCCAGGATGAACTCCAATAGGTCGATCTTCAGCGGGAACGCCGACGCCGCGAGCACGTAGCTCGCCGCGGCGATCTCACCCTCGGCAAACCCGGCCTGCACTACAAACTGTCCGCCCCCGAAGTTGGCGTTGGTGTGCGACGCGATCTGCTGCGGGCACCCAGGGCCGCGAAGCCCCCCGTCGCCGCCCCGGTCGCCACCCACAACCGCTCGAAGCACGGAAAGGTCGGCTATTTTGAGCGTTTCCGGCACGATGCGCCCGCCCGTGCCCCACGGCTCATCCGATTCGCTCGGCCCGCCCGCGCGTACGCCCGACGCCATCGATCCGCAGGCGACGAGCGCCAGCACTCCACCCCAAAGGCAGCGATGCGTGTACATATCGGACCCTTTACCAGATGTGAGCGAACCGACATGGATCGCGGCGGCCGAACGGCCCGCGTCCCCACGCAAAGAAGGCACTACATTGTTCGCGGCGGCAAGCCGGAAAGTTGCTGCAACCGCGAGACGAGCGCGTGCGCATCGCGCCCGCACTGCGCGGCGGCCGACCGGAGGCCACATAACTCGCCCGCTAGCAGAGCTGGAGCGACGCAAACCACGCCTGCAAGCAACGCGGTGATGTCGGCCGAGGCCGCCACACCGCTCCGATCAAAATCTCCAAGCAGTTGTGCTTTCGAGCTAGACCCGGTTGCCGGAGTTACCGGTTGCGAGCGGTGAGCCGTCAAGGCGCGAAACCAGATCAGATGAGCGTGAAGCCCGACTCGCTGGTCGCCATTGTGATTGCGGTCAGTGAGCACCCAGATCGTGTTGCTGTCGATCGGCCTGGAGCAGCCGGGACTGTGCAGCGTAGTGGGGGGCTAAGGCGCCGCAAGCGCCCTGAAGCACATGCAAACGCGTTATATCCATTGCTCTCTCCCTCCGAGACCAAGTCTCAACCATGCCACGATCCTGCTCTAGCCGCAACTCCTCTCGACGATTCGTCTCGGGCACCGCCCCGCTACGGGCCACCACCCCTCGTGCTACGCTCCGCTTGTGACCAGCGCGGAACTCAAGCAACGTTACGAAGAGACCAAGGGCCGGATCGCCGAGGCGGCCGCCCGTGCCGGGAGGGCCCCTGGTGAGGTGCTGCTCGTCGCGGTCACCAAATACGCCGAGGCCGATCAGATTCGCGAGCTCATCCAGCTCGGCCAGGTTGATTTCGGCGAGAACCGCGTGCAGCAACTCCTGCAACGAGCCGCCATGATCGATGAGTGGCTCGGCCGCCAGCGCACGCTCCCGAGCACGCCGCGTGCGCGCGCGAGCATCGGCGCCAATATCGCCGAGCGACTCGCCAAACCCGCATCAATCTCGCGTGCATCCCCCGCGACGGCCGCCGCCGGGGCCCAGGCCAAGGTCCGGTGGCACATGATCGGTCACCTGCAACGCAACAAGGCCAAGCAGGCGATCGATGCTGTTCGCCTCGTTCACTCGGTTGATTCGCTCCGTCTCGCCGAGGAGCTCCAGGCCGCGGCGGGGAAGCGCGACCACGTTACCGACGTCCTCCTCCAGGTCAACGCCTCCGGCGAGCGCAGCAAGTACGGGTGCTCTCTCCCTGCCGCCGTCCACCTCGCCGAGCAGATCGACACCATGGTGCAGGTCCGCCTCCGCGGCGTCATGACCATGGCGGCGCTCTCCGACAATCCGGAGCACGCCCGCGCCACATTCGGCCGCTGCCGCGAGGTCTTTGAGGAGATCCGCGACGCGGGAATCGCCTCGGGCTACTTCGACATCCTCTCCATGGGGATGTCGAGCGACTTTGAGGTCGCGATCCAGGAAGGGGCCAACCTGGTGCGGGTCGGATCGGCAATCTTCGGCGAACCGCCGCAGGGCCACGTCGAGCCCGACGACGACGAGGCCGAGAGCGAGAAGTAGACCACTCGCACCGCCCGCGGTCACCCCGTCGACCACACGGGGCGCGTCGCGGGATTCTTCCCGCATATCCTCGCGGCATGTCGAATCCCGCCGCGAATCGCGCTCCCCGGAAGATTGTTCTGGCCTACTCCGGTGGCCTCGATACCTCTGTCATTCTGCCGTGGCTGAAGGACCGGTACCCGGGTGTGAAGCTCGTGGCCTACGCGGCCGACCTCGGACAGGGTGAGGGTGAACTCGCCGGCATCGAGGACAAGGCCATGGCCTCGGGCGCGGACGAGGTGATCGTCGACGATCTGCGCCGCGAGTTCGCCGAGGACTACTGCTTTGCCATGCTCCGCGCCCACGCTATCTACGAGCAGGACTACCTGCTCGGCACCTCGATCGCCCGCCCGCTGATCGCCAAGGGGCAGGTTGAGGCCGCCCGCCGATGTGGCGCCGATGCGCTGGGCCACGGCGCCACCGGCAAGGGCAACGACCAGGTCCGTTTCGAGCTGACGTATATGGCGCTCGCCCCGGACCTCCAGATCATCGCGCCGTGGAAAGACCCGAGCTTCGAGCTCACCAGCCGCGAGGCGGCCATCGACTATGCGAAGAAGAAGAACGTCCCGATCGCGCAGAGCAAGGCCAAGATCTACTCGCGCGACCGCAACCTGTGGCACTGCTCGCACGAAGGCGCCGAGATCGAGCACCCCGACCAGCGCGTGCGCGACGATGTGTGGCTCATGACCGAGCCCATGTCCGAGACCCCCGACGAGCCCGAGACCCTCACCGTCACGTTCGATCGCGGCAACCCAGTCGCCCTCAACGGACAGGCCTTCGCCGGGCACGACATGATCGCCGCCCTCAACGCCATCGGCGGCCGGCACGCGGTGGGCCAGATCGTCATGGTCGAGAACCGTCTGATCGGCATGAAGTCGCGTGGCGCATACGAGACGCCGGGCGGCACCATTCTCTACGCAGCACACAAGGCGCTCGAGCAGCTCTGCCTCGAACGTGACACGCTGCACTTCAAGCAGATCGTCGCCATGCGGTACGCCGAGCTTACGTACTTCGGCCAGTGGTTCCACCCGCTGCGCGAAGCCCTCCAGGCGTTTGTTGACCACACCCAGGGGAGAGTTCGCGGCACCGTCACTATCGAGCTCTACAAGGGCCACGCCAGCGCCGTGAGCGCGACCTCTGACACCTCGCTCTACGACCCCAAGCTCGCAAGCTTCGCCATGGATGGGTACGACGTGACTGCCGCGCGCGGATTCATCGACTTGTTCGGACTCCCCATGAAGGTGGCGGCGATGAAGCCCGTACCGGCCCCGGCACGCTAGCCCGCCCTCGCACTCAGTTCACTCCTCGCGCCGGCCCGTGACAAGGCTCAGGTAATAGGCCAGCGACAGGATCGCCGTCAGCGTCACCGCGATGTACGTGAGCGCCGCGGCCGAGAGCACCCGGCGCACCACGGGCGCCTCGTCACCGGCAATGATCCCGAACGTCTCGAGCTGCACCTTGGCTCGCTTGCTCGCATCAAACTCCACCGGCAGGTTGATGAGCTGGAACAGCACCGTCAACGAGAACAGACCGATCCCGATCCACACCACGGCGTTGCCGAAGCCGGACCGTGAATACAACAGAAAGATACCGACCATCAGAATCACCATCGAAAGCCGCCCGCCGATCGCGGCCATCGGGACAATCCCGTTGCGCAGCCTCAATGGTCCGTATCCCTCCGCATCCTGGATCGCGTGCCCCGCCTCGTGCGCCGCGATGCCAAGCGACGCCAGCGAATGTCCGTGATACACATTCTGGCTGAGCCGCAGCATTTTGGAGCGCGGGTCGTAGTGATCGCTCAGCTGTCCGCCGTGTGGCTCGATGCCGACATTGCTCACCCCCGCCTGCCGCAGCATGTACGCCGCGGCCTCGGCCCCCGTCATCCGCGAGCGCGAGGCGATCTGGCTTGCGCCAGCGTACGCGCTATGCACCCGCCACTGCGCCCACATCGCCAGCAGCATCGCCGGTCCTACAAACACGAGGTACATCGGGTCAAACATTATCATCTGATCGTTCCTTCCGCGCGGTCTTCACGCGCCGCGCGAGTTTCTTGGCCAAACGTCTGCCGATATTTCTACGCGAGCCCCGTCCGCCTGTTCGCCCTAGGCACCGCGCCCAAACCACCTACACCCGCCGTCTAACCCCGTCGAACATCAGCCACCGACACGTCGCGCAACTTCTCATACAGCTCTCGCTCTTCGTCCGTCAACGATCGCGGCACCATCACCCGCAACTCCGCGTACAGGTCGCCGGGCTCCCCGCCCCGGCGCGGGAAGCCCCTCCCACGCAGCCGCAGCTTGCTTCCGCTCTGCGACCCCGCCGGGATGGTGAGCGTCACCTCGCCTTCTGGCGTCTGCACCGGAACCTTGGCGCCCAGCGCCGCTTCCCAGGGTGCAAGATTCACGGTCGTCGTCAGATCATGGCCATCGATCCGAAATCTCGGGTCCGGCTCGATATGCACCCGCAGAAAGAGATCGCCCGGCTCGCCCCCGTTGAACCCGGCACCCCCTTTTCCCGCGAGCCGAATCGTCCCGCCGTCGGTCGTGCCCGCGGGGATCTTCACCTCGTACGTGCGGCCCCCATTGGCCGAGCCCGTTTCGGGACCACCCGTGTGCAGCGAGAGCCGCTTGCTCGCTCCGCGGATCGCGTCGATGAGCGGGATCGTGATCCGTGCTTCCTCATCACCTCCCCGATGCGCCCGCGTTCGTGTGCGCCCGCCCTGGCCGCCCACTCTCCCGCCGAAGTCATCGCCCCCCCCGAAGACCGACTCGAAGAAGTCGCTGAACCCTCCAAATCCCGCGCTGTCGAAATCGAACCCGGTGCTCCCCCCGCGACTGCTACTGGTGGTGCGAGATCCCCCCGCGCGCGTCCGATGCCCCCCGGTCCCCGACCATCCCGCCGGGGGCCTGAACTCCTGGCCCGCCTTCCAGTTCGACCCAAGCTGGTCATAGAGCTTGCGCTTCTCGGTGTCTTTGAGCACCTCGTACGCCTCACCAATCTCCTTGAAGCGTGCCTCCGCCCCTTTCTCCTTGTTCACATCCGGGTGATACTGCCGCGCCAGCTTCCGATACGCGCGCTGAATCTCGTCGGCGCTCGCCGTCCGGTCAACCCCGAGAATCTGGTAGTAGTCCTGGTACTTCACGCGAATCTCGCCGCCCCGGCCTTCGTTCAAACTGGGACTTGCTCGCAGACAAAGAAACGATATGCCCGGGCCTCGGTTGCATTACCGCGCCCCCGGGTGCTCAGTCGGCTCTCCATTCAGGCTTTGGCCAACTGACAGTGGGCGCTGTTCCGGCAGCCGCTCTCCTGCGCCGATATTGGGAGAGGGGCGCTCTCGTCCGCGGGGGCAGAAATCCCTCTTCGGCCCTACTCAGGGCGTTCGAGCCTCAATCAGGATGCGTTCGATTCGGTTTAGAACGGCCTCTGCGGCAGGGGCAAATATCACCGCGTTCCTGGCGGTCCGGAACGCCGAGCTTTGAGCGCTCTGAAGTTTTGAGCGTGAATCATCGCGGACTTCTCGGTACGCTGGCTTCCTACTAGATGCCCGCGGATCATCGTAACGCCTGGGATTTTATGATGGGACCAAGAGAATCGGTTCCAGGGTGGGCGGTTCGCGATTGCAGTTGAGGCTGCCGCTCGTTCCGGGCATCACGATCACGGCCCTGCCGCTTCCGGTCACACTCGCCCAACTGCTCGATGCGATCGGGATCAACGCTTCGAGGGCGGGGGGTTCGGAGGGCGGCGCCGTGGGAACTTCGACGTGACCGATCGAACGATATCTGAGGAACAGCGCCAGCGGATCCAGGAGCGGTTCGCCGCGGTCATCCGCGCTACAACCGACGTTGTCTGGGTCACTTCCCCTTTGGGCGAGGTGAGCGAACCGATTGAGGGATGGGAGGAGCTGACCGGCCAGAGCTTCGAGCACTACAAGGGGATGAAGTGGCTTCAAGCGCTCCACCCCGACGACCGGGACCGGTACATCAAGTGCTGGAGTGAGTCGGTCAAGTCGGCCAAGCCGTTCGAGTGCGAATACCGTCTCGGCTCCCGGGGCGGATGGCGGACCATGCAGGTCAGGTGCGTGCCGGTTCTCGATGAATCTGGGGTGATCCGCGAGTGGATGGGGGCGCACACGGATGTCACGGAGCGGAGGCGAGCGGAGGCCGAGGTGTTGCAGGCCAAGGTGCTCCTGGAGCAGGCCCAGGAGGTCGCCCACGTCGGGAGCTGGGTCAGCGCACTGCTTGCGCCAGGCGACTCCGGTTGGTGGTCCGCCGAGACCTACCGCATCTTCGGCTTGCCGCCCGGTGATGGGCATGTCACCGCCGATTCGTTCCTGCACCGAGTTCATCCCGATGATGTGGGCTTCGTGCCCGCGGCGCTCGACGCGTCGGTGCGAACCGGCCAGCCGTACCGCGCCCGCTATCGCATTATCCGACCCAGCGGCGAGGTCCGCTGTCTTTACGAGCAAGGCGACCTCCAACGTAACGCCGAAGGTGTGCCCACCAAACTCTTGGGTGTTGTCCAGGACATCACCGATCAGCGCCGCGCCGAGGACTTCCGCGAGGCGAGCGCCCGCGTGCTCGAGATGCTCGCAACCGACCGGCCGTTGGAGGAGGTGCTGAGCGCGCTGGTTCTCGCGACCGAGCGTCAGTCCGAGGGGCTGCTCGGGTCGATCTTGCTGATCGACAAGGACGGACGGTACCTCCGGCACGGTGCAGCGCCCAGTCTCCCCAGGGAATACCTGCGGATCGTGGAGGACGCCGAGGTCGGCCCGGCCGTGGGCTCATGCGGCGCGGCCATCTTCCACAATCGCCTGGTGATCGTCGAGGACATCCTCACAGACCCCCTGTGGAGCGACTACCGGGACGCCGCGCACCGCTTTGGTCTAAGGGCGTGCTGGTCGCGCCCGATCACGACCTCCGATGGGCGCGTGGTCGGAGCGTTCGGCATGTACTACCGCACGCCGCGCAGCCCGGTGGAGGCCGAACTCAAGCTCATCGGCACCGCGGCACATTTGGCGGGCATCGCCATCGAGCGCAGGCGCAACGAACAGTCGCTCCGGCAGAGCGAAGAGCGGCTCCAGATCATGACGCGCGCCACGAACGACGCGATCTACGACTGGGATATCGCGACCTCAAGCCTGTGGTGGAATCACGGAATTACGACCGTGTTTGGATACCGCGAGTGCGACGTCGGGAAGGACCTCGCCTGGTGGGAGACGCAAGTTCACCAGGACGATCTCGGGCGAGTCACCGCCGAGCTCGCGGCCGCTGTGGAGGGTGGCGGTCAGAGCTGGACGAGCGAATATCGGTTCCGCCGCTCTGACGGTCGCTACGCCGACGTGCTGGATCGAGGGTTCTTGCTGCGTGCATCAAGCGGCCGGGCAACACGGATGATCGGGTCGATGCAGGACATCACGGAGCGCAAGCTGACGGAGCGTCGCCAGCGACTGCTCATGCAGGAGCTGGACCACCGGGTGAAGAACACGCTGGCCGCGGTGATGTCGATCTCCGAGAACACCGTCGCGACTTCGGACTCGCCGCAGGAGTTTGCGAGAGCATTCTCGGGCCGGATCCAGGCGCTGGCACGCACGCACGAGGCGCTCGCGCGCAGCCGTTGGACAGGCGTCGATCTCGGGGAAACGGTGCTGCACACTCTCACTCCCTACACGGCCAACGGGGCACCGTCGCACACGATTCAGGGCCACAACCTCATCCTCCCGGCGCGGGCCGCGGCGCCCGTGTGTATGGCCCTGCACGAGCTCGCAACCAATGCGATGAAGTACGGATCGCTCTCGGTTCCCACCGGGAACGTCGCTGTGAGCTGGGAAATCGGGCCCGGCCCTTCGCGCTCAGGCGAGAAGGGGGAGCCGCTCGCCCCCGCTGACTCCTCACGCTGGCTCCGACTCCGCTGGGTCGAGTCCGGCGGTCCGCCCGTAACGCCGCCTACGAAGCGGGGGTTCGGCATGTCGATCGCCGAGGGGATGATCACCTACGAACTGCGGGGCGTGGTTGACTTCGAGTTCCCTCCCGCGGGGCTCGTCTGCAATCTACTTATCCCGCTTGAACATGGCGCCTCCCGATCGGCCGCAAACCCGCAGATCACATGATTGCGGTCTCAGTTGTTTTCGGACCTCCCGCACGCCTGCACGCCAAGGCGACTCCAACGGGCGGCAGCGCACCCGATTGCCCAGCTTCGCTGCGCTGCGCGATCGTGACGCGCGGGCAAACATTGCGGGCATTGGCGGAAGAGTCCGGCGGGCAAGACCGATTGATCTGGCACTTCATGCTCCGCGTTGCAACATCTATGGCGATCCCGGGAATGACCCTGGCTCTGGCGGTGTACCACCCCTTGAGGTCCGGGCACATCCTTCTCAAGCCGAGCGCCGTGCTTGACGCCTCCGCCCTCGAGCGTCTCCGAGAGTTCAAGGTCGCGTCGCTTTGGGTACGGTACCCCGCGCTGGACTTTCTCGCACGCTACACCAACCCGCGCCTGCTCGCGCAGCACGCCGAGCTCGCGGCCTCGCTCTCCACGGGTTTCGAGTCCGCGACGCGCCGCGCGCACGCCCCCATGGACTACCGCCAGTATGCCGGCGCCGTCGCCGCGCTGCTCGATGCCATCATGGAGGCGCCGCAGGCCGCAATTTTCCTGCACGAGGTTACCGGCGGCGCCGGCGCCACCGGCCCGCTCATGGCGCACAGCGCGAACGTCTGCTTCCTCTCGCTGCTGCTCGGGCTCAAGCTCGACACCTACATGCTGCAGCAGCGGCGGAACGTGCCCGCGCACCGCGCCAAGCGCACCGAGAGCCTCGGCCTCGGTGCGCTCCTGCACGACGTCGGCATGCTCCATCTCGCGCCCAACGTGCTCGAGCATTATCTGAACACGGGCGATCTCAAGGATCCCGAGGTCCGTCGCCACGTGCTCCTTGGGTACGAGATGGTCCGCGGCAAGATCCCGCCCACCGCCGCTTCGGTCGTGCTCCACCACCACCAGAGAACCGACGGGACGGGCTTTCCACAGATCCCTCGACTCGACGGCATCCGCCGTGCGCTCGCGGGCCGCCAGATCCACATCTTCTCCCGCATCGTCGCGGTGGCCGACATGTTCGATCGGCTCCGCCACCCGCCCTCGGCCCGCGCCCCCGGCGAGCCGCCGCCCGAGCCGCTCCCCGCGGTGTGCGCGCTGCGTCAACTACTCGAGCTGGCGCGCAGGCGCGTCATCGATCCGGTCGTGTTCAAGGCGCTCTGTGAGGTGGCCCCCGCCTACGCCCCCGGCTCAGTTGTCACACTCAACGATGGCCGCACCGCGGTGGTCACCGCGTGGGACGCCGAGCAGCCGTGCCGGCCCGCCGTGCGCCCGATCATCCAGCTCAATCCGCTCCAGCCCACCGAATCAACGGTCGGCCAGACGCTCGACCTTCGCACCGACATCACGCTCGAAATCGCCGCGTGCGATGGCCACCCCACGCTCGAGTCCAACTTCTACCCGCTCACCCCCGGCGCCCCGGCCACCGACACCGGACCCGAGCACGAGATCCGGACCACCCCGCGGCCCCGCAGTGCCGCATAGCGGCCGGCGCACGCATCCCATCGGGTCTCACTTGCCTTCAGTCGCCGCCGGCTGCACCGCCGGTGCCGCAGCGCTCTCAACCGGCTTCGTCTCGACCTTGTCGCCCTCATCCTTCTTCTCGCCGTCGTCGGAAGTGTCCGCCGCCGGGGCCGCCACGTCGCCCGTGGTGCCGGCAGCAGCGTCGGTCACCGCGGCGCCATCGGCCTTGACAACCTGCACGGCGCCCGCTCCAACCGACATCGAGATCGTTGCGGCTTCCCCCCCGCCCTTACCGCCGCGCTTGCCCGGTCCCCCCGGGCCCTCTAGCGGAGCCATCGCGACGACCTTGCCGGTGTCGTCGAGCTTCATCCCGACCGAGGCAAGCTCCGTCTCAGTCCATTTCTTGTCGAGCACCTCGCCCGCCGCGGGCTGCCGCAGCAGCACGCGCTCCCCGGGTTCCGCGCCCGTCACGATCTCAATGAACCGGTCGGAGCGCCGGCCAACCTTCACGGCCTTCTTGGTGTAGCGGTTCCCGCTCGGCATGTAGACGTAGCGCAGCGGCCCCTCGTTGAACACAGCCTGCAGCGGCACCGCGACCGCATCCGCCACGTGCGCCAGCTTGATCTCGGCCTCGCACCGCATGGAGGGCTTGAGCGCCGCATCATCGATCCCGTCGAGGGCCACCTTCACGGTGTACTCGCGCAGGTTCGGGTCACGCCACCCGCCCGATTCCGCCAGCACGCCCTTGCTCAGCACCTTCCCCGTGAACACCCGCCCGCCCGCCGCCTCAACCTTCACGTTCACGAGCTGCCCGTTCTCAATGCGCGACGCCAAGCTCTCATGCACCCGCACGGTTGCCACCATCTCCGTCGTATCGGGCAGCACGATCAGGAGTTGGTTCTGGTACACCTGGCTCCCGATGGCCAGCGGGCCGTCGCCGCGGAACCACCCGTTCTTCGCCTGCTCCGCCGTCGAGCCGTACACCACCAGTCCGTCGGCCGGCGCGATGATCGTCGCGGCCTCGAGCTGCGTGTTGAGTTTCGCCAGCCGGTCTTCGCGGATCTTGAGCTGCTCTTTCTTGTTGTTCAGATCCGCCTGCTTCGCCGCGAGCTCGCTCGTGTTCTTCCCCTCCACCCGCTCCTTCTCGGCCTTGGCCTCCTCAACGTCGGAGTTCTTTTGTTTCTGGTCCTTGGGATACTCGTACTGCTCGTAGGTGCGCTCCGCGAGCACGGCCTTCTCGAGCGCCGCCTGGGCTTCTTTGAGCGCGAGCTCGTCACGCTGCAACTCGTCGGCACTCAGGAACTTCTCTTCAAAGAGCGTCCGGCTCCGCGTGGCCTTCTCTGACAGCCGCTTGAGCTCGTCCTCCGCCCGCTCGAGTCCCAGCTTGAGCTCGAGCTTTCTCGTCTTCACTTCGCCCTCGAGCCACTTCTGCAGGTCAAGCTCCGCGAGCTCCACCTTCAGCATCGCCTGCCGCAGGTTCGAGTCGTTCGTGCTCACCTGGATCCGCAGGTTCTCTTCCGCCGTGATCGCATCGGCCCTCGACGACTCCACCGAGAGCCGCTCCTCATTGAGCTGCGTCTTGATGCTGTCGTCGCTCAGACGGACGAGCAAGTCCCCCTTCTTCACCATCTTCCCTTCTTCAACGATCTCCACGATCGTCACTTGTCCCTGCTCGATCTTGTTGCGGATCTCGATCTGGTTCTTGCATTCCAGCTCGCCGCTGGAGGTCGTCATCACGTCGAAGCTGCTCTTCATCACCGTGAAGTGATCGAGCGTCCCGCCCTCCATCGTTCCTTCGCTTTTCCCCGTGTTCGATACCACCACCGCCGTCGCCACGCCCCCCGCGGCGACGACAAGCCCGGCAATCACCATCGCCTTGGCCGAGATCCGGCCCCGAGCCATGAAGCGGCGGCGCGCCTGGAATGTGCGATTCGATTCGGCGGACTCCGCGCCGGCGTGCTGGTGGGCTGTCATCAAGATCTCCAGTCTTCAACTAGGATGCCGCCCCGGCGACATTCCGTCCGCACCAGAGGGGTGGGGGATGGGCAGGGTACGGGCAGGCTGGTACTTAAACCGCCGAACAGACGCCGGGTTGAGGCGGATTGTTCGCGGATTTGGAGATTCGGCCTTTGAATGACTCGGCCTCCACAACTGGCGTCACCCTTCTGGTGGTCGCGGCTCCAGCCGAAGCCGCCGCAGTCCTTCGCGGGCTTCGGGCCGAGACCGGCCTTGCAGAGCGTCCGTGGGAACTGCACCAGGTGCGTTGTGCCGATCCGGCACACCCCATTCGCGGCCCCATTGATCTGATAGTGACAGGGATCGGCAAGACCAATGCCGCGGGGGCGGTGGGGCGGGTGCTTGATGCCGCTCGGCACCATCGGGTGCTGTCGTTGGGTGTCGCGGGGGCGCTGCCTGGAAGCGGACTCGCGCTCGGAGCGGTGGTCGCGGCGACGGCGAGCGTGTACGCGGACGAAGGCGTTTCCACACCGGACGGCTTTCTTGAGTGCGCCGCGATTGGCTTTCCGCTCGGGCCTCCCCCGATCGCGGGCTCGGCGATCATGTGCTCCCCCGCCACCATCGCGCTGCTCGCCGCCGCGGCCGATGTCCAAGGCCCCATCGCGACCGTCTCCACCTGTTCCGGCACCGACGAGCTCGCCGCGCTCGTGCGGTCACGAACGGGAGCGCTTGCGGAGGCCATGGAGGGCGCCGCGGTCGGTCAGGTCGTCGCGAGAGTCAATGCGCTCGCGCAGGCGAGCGGGGCCGCCGCACCGCCGATCGAGTTCGGCGAGCTGCGGGTGATCTCGAACACAACCGGTGACCGCAAGGGCCAGACGTGGGCGATCAAGCCCGCGCTCGCGCGGCTGGAGCGCGCCATCGCAGGCGAGACACTATTTACGGCCGCAACCACTTAGGGCGTTCTTCAACCGTCGGGCTCCACGCCGCGTGGCAGCTCGGGCATACCAGCAGACCGTCGGGTTGCCGCGGCTCAGCTCGCAGATCTTTCGCGCATGAAGGGCAGAGCCCTTCGCCCATCATGACCCCCGCGATTTTCTTTCGGTTGTGCGTCAGCGGGTGGCGAAGTATCCAGAAAGCCATCCCCACGAAGTACGCGCCCATCGCGAACGGGAACAAAGCGCGGTAGCCGGAGACGCCCGTCCGCCGCGTGATCGAGATCTGGAAGACCCCTATCGAGACCATGAAGAGGGCGATCAGCACGCGCCGCGTCATGCCGATCCGCCGCAATCTGTTGCGGAGTGGGCGCCGCCTCTCTTCGGGGATCGCGTCCCAGTGCGCGGGCAGCCGGTGCGTCACGCGCGGGTTGATCAGGTCGACGATCCGCCCGCTCGCATCGGTGATCGAGAGCACCTGCCGGAGCGAGCGAGAGTGGGAGTGCGTGCGCTCCTCTCGATCGGCGTCGTCGGGGGACGGCCTGTCGCGCTGCGCGGTGCGCCCCAGCACCACCCGGTCCACGCTCCACGCGCACCCGCACTCCGGGCACACGACGCACCGATCGTTTTCAGAACCCAGATCGCGCAGCTCGTACCCGCACCCCACGCACAGCCCCTCCGCGCGCAGCGTTTGCTCCGTGCTGTCGCGCAGCCTTCGGCGGATAATCCGCGGCATGATCAGCACAGTCCCCAGAAGCACGATGGGGAACACGAACGTCAGAGTGGCGGGCGGAACCCCCAGCCCCGCCGACACAGTGATGGCGATGAGCAGAATCCCGATCGCGATCAGCGCGGTCCATCGCGTGGCCCGCTGTAGTTGCTCGACGTACGCGCTCAACAGGCGTGCGTTCACCTCGTCGGGCAGGCTCGAATCCGGCGATCCTTCGCGCACCCGCCGCGCCGCAACCATCTCTACCCGATTCCCACGGTCGTCGTGAACGTACTGAACGCCGGAGATGGTCGGGAAAAGTCCCATGACGCACAGAGCCTAATCGACGCGGCCAGTTCACGCGCGAACATCACCCTTCACCGGCCCGCCCGTTTGTTCTCGGACCCCGCCCGCGCGCCCGTGCGGCCTGCACCGCTTGCCGCGCTCCCCAGCCCCACCCGCTTTACGCAGACGCTTGAGCCCGAACGCGCCACGTCCGATGTTGTGCATGCCGATGGCCCCGCGGGGTTCGGCAATCTGTCCTTACTCGCCCACCACGTTAACTCCCCTTGTCAATGCTCCCCGGAGGCCCCCGTCAGTGCCGCTGCCATCTTTGGGCAAGATCAAACCGCTTGGCCTCGTCCAGGGTGGATACCCCTTGGCCGTTGATTTCGGCGTCGGCGCGCTCAAGGTTCTCCAGATCGCGCCCGGCGCCAAGGACTCCGACCCTCCGACCCTCGTCGCCGCGGCCACCATCGACACCCCAGACGAGCTCGCGGGCGACCACGCCAAGCGCCTTGAGTTCCAGACCGAGGAACTCCACAAGCTGATCAAGTGCGGAGGGTTCACCACCAGGCGGGCCGTGTGCTCCATCCCCGCGGCCCAAACGTTCTGCAAGCACATGCAGGTGCAGCGCGACCCATCAGTGGCGCTGCAGGAACTTGTCAAGGCCGCCGTCTCCTCGCAGCTCGCCTGCCATCCCGACGCGCTGGTCTACCGCCAGATCGAAGTGGAGATGGAGGCCGCCGGGGGCGGCTCAGGCAAGGCGGAGGTCATCTGCCTCGCCGCGTCGCGGGACCTCATCGGCAAGCTCATGGGCGGGCTGCGATCCTGCCGTCTCGAGCCCGTCGGTATTCACCCCGAATGCCTGGCCACCCTTCACGCCTTTGATTACATCACCCGTCGCGCGCAGGACGACCAGCTCGTTAGCCTGTACCTTGATGTCGGGTCGTTGACCACCAAGGTCATCATCGCGCACGGCCGTAAACTCGTGTTCTCCAAGACGATCCACCTCGCCGGGCGCCACTTTGACCAGGCCGCGGCCAAGCAGCTCCGCTGCGACCTGCGGGCGGCGCGATCCCAGCGAATGCTCGCAACCAGCTTGGTTCCAGTGAGCAAGCCCGCACCGACGCCGGCGCACGCGCAGTCAGACAACGGCGGCGGCGGCGG
>JACMLW010000058.1 GCA_014379385.1 Phycisphaerales bacterium | reverse complement strand
GTTGGCCAGCGCGAAAGGTCTCCGAGGATTGGATGTATGTTTCCTGGCCTCAGTGGTGCTGCCAGTTCCTCGAGGCTGCCTAACCGAACATCGACGTTGCGTTTCCTCCAAGAGCGGGCGGCTACGGAATATGTAGTCATCCCCCAGCCCTCGTCTCGGGAAACCAGAATCTGCGAACACAGCGAAGTACTGCCGATCGGCCGATCGATCGTGCACAACAGAACTGACCTTTGGATCAGCGCCGCGCGCCACACGATCATCCATGTGACAGAGACGGTAGTCGCCGCTCCGAGAATCGCCATGGCTGCGACATAAACCGCGGGCTTGACCATGTGGTTGCGCCGCACTCTCGACATGTAGTCAGCATATCGGGGCCGCCCGCACGACCATCCCCTCGCTCCGCAATGTCCTCGGTACACTCTTCTCATGATCGCCCTCCTCCTCCCCCTCGCGGCGTTCCTCTCCCTCCCGCTCTTCCTCCAGCCGCCGACTCCACCGGCCGAAACGGCGCCCCCCACCAAGCCCACCTCCACGATCCGCGGCCGCGTCCTCACCGCCTCCGATGCGCCCGTCAAGTCTGCCTGCGTCCTCCTCTGCGACGCCGCCTCGGGCCTCCCTCTCATCCGCGCCACCATGGCCCCCTTCGACACCTCGCACGAGGCCGCCGAATCGCTCGGCAAAGACGCCGCGTTCGACCTCACCGACGACGCCGGTGCCTTCTCCTTTGATGCCGTCCCCGCCGGCTCCTACCGCCTCATCGCCCAGTCCTGGCCCGAGCCGCGCGATGAATCCGCACCGCTCGGACCCATCTCCGATCTGCTCGCCGTCAACGGCGAGGTCATCGATCTCCACGGCGTCGCGACCTTCACCATCGAGCCGCCGACCAACGGCGCCGCGGCCTCCGTTCCGCGCGAGATCACCATCCGCCCCCTCGGCTCGGCCACGCTCCGCATCGATCAGAAGACCGGCAACAACGAGACGCTCCTCGTCATCAGCACCGCGCCCACCCGCGCCGATCCAATCCTCGCCCACGCCGGCTGGTCAGGCCCCTTCGCCCAAAACATGATCGGCGCCAACCGCATGCCCTACGGCGACACCACCATCCGCGGCCTCCCCACTGGCCCCATCCACGTCGCCATGCTCGCCGCCGACAACGTCCCCGGGTACGCCGCGGGCTCGTTCAACATCGAAGCGGACGCCGCGAAAACCACCGACCCCGTCGCCATCCGCATCCCCTTCGTCGCACCGTGGTCCGACGGCATGAACTCGCCACCCCCCGCGCTCGAACGGCTCACCGATGAGTTCATCGCGCTGAAGCCGAACTCATATGTCGGCGTTCTCGAGCTTCTCAAGTCCCAGGGAATCGCCCTCGACCCACCGGAAGGCGCGCGTTGGGGCTGGATTGACGCCTGCATCCCCCACCTCGACAAGCAGGTCACAGTTCCCAGCGGCACTTCGCATCGCGCCGCCGACGTCATGGCCGCCGCGGCATATGCCGCTCTGAGGCAAGCCCTCGCGACCTCAGGGCGCACCCTCAACCCCTACCGAGGCGTTGAGATTCTACCGTCAGGCACCAGGAGCAAGCCCTAGCGCGCCCGCTCCTCTTCCTCAATCTCTCTATTCACCATTGCCCACTCCCCACTGCCTTTCCCCTACGCCTTCTCCACCATCCAGTCGCGCTCCACCAACCCGTCGGCCAGCCGCACCACCCGTTGGCAGCGCCTGCTGATCCGATCGTCGTGCGTCACGATGATGATCGTCATCCCGCCCTTGTGCAGCCCCTCGATCACCTCGAGGATCGCCTCGCCCGTCGCCGAGTCCAGGTTGCCCGTCGGTTCGTCGGCCAGCAGCACCACCGGCTCCGTCACCAGCGCCCGCGCGATCGCCACCCGCTGCATCTGCCCGCCAGAGAGCTCGCTGGGCCGGTGCCCGAGCCGATGGTCCAGTCCCACCAGCGTCAGCTTGTCGATCGCGCGTTTCCGCCGAACCGCCTTGGGGACCGCCTGATAAAACAGCGGCACCTCGACGTTCTCCTCGATCGTCAGCTCCGGGATCAGGTTGAACGCCTGGAACACGAAGCCGATCTTGCGCCCGCGGAACCCGGACAGCTCCTCATCGCCCATCTTCGCGCAGTCGCGCCCATCCAGCAGGTACGCGCCCGTTGTCGGCCGGTCCAGGCACCCGACGATGTTCATCAGCGTGCTCTTGCCCGAGCCCGAAGCGCCCATGACCGCGACGTACTGACCCTTGGGGATCGCGATGTCCACGCCGCGCAGCGCCTCGGCCATGATCGAGCCGTCGGGCTTGTAATAGATCTTGCGAACCGCCTGCAACTCGGCGATGGCGCCCGCGGTGGGCCGCGCACCCCCGCCCGCACGCGGCACCATCACCTCAACCGGATTGGACCCCATCTGCAGCGTCGGCATAGCTCCGAAGAATACCGCCCGCCCGCGCGCGGGTTCGCCGATTACCTTCGATCGCCTCAAAATCGCCGGTCCCGAGCCCAGGGCCGCGCAGCGCCCACCTCGGCGGCGGCCCGATAGCCCGCCCGATCCCCGCCCCCTCACCCGCCGCGCGCTTCCTCAAGCTGCAACCCCGCCAGCGCCGTCATCGGATCGGTCGCGAACCGGAACACCTTGTCCAGTCCGGTAAGCATCATCACCGACCACAGGTCATCCCCCAGCGAGCACAGCACCATCGACTTCCCCAGCTCGATCTGCTTCTTCCGAAGCCGCAGCAGCTGCGCCAGGTGCGAGCTGTTGAGGTGCCGCACGCCCGAGAAGTTCAGGATCACGTGCGGGCTCTGCCGCTTCGCTCCCGCGCCCCCGCCCGCCCCCCCGCCAGTCCCCCCACTCGATCCGGCAGCGCCGCCACCGCCACTCGCGCCAGTCTGATTCAGCCGCGCGAAGATCGCCGACAACTCCTCGGACATCTCCGGCTCATCGGCCAGCTCCGCGATCACGATCGTGTCTGACCAGTCCGTCGGCATGTCGCCAGTGTACCAGCCCCGCCACATTCCCGGCCGCGGACCGCCTAGGCACCCATGCAGCCTTCTTCGTGGGGTCTCGCGCCCCTTGGCTCCCCTCGACTAGCATCGCCGCGATGGCCTCCAGCCCCGCACGCCCCCCCCGCTCCGTCCTCATCCTCGGCGCCGGACTCGCCGGCTCACTCCTCGGCTGCGCCCTCGCCCGCGCCGGCTGGTCCGTCCAAATCGTCGAGCGCCGCCCCGACCCCCGCCGCAAGGGGTACGCAGGCGGACGGTCCATCAACCTCGCCCTCTCCGTCCGCGGCATCGAGGCCCTCCGCGCCATCGGCATGCACGAGCCCGTCCTCGCCGGCGCCATCCCCATGCGCGGCCGCATGATGCACTCCCGCGCCGGCGAGCTCGCCTTCCAGCCCTACAGCAAGAACCCCACCGACGCCATCAACTCCGTCTCCCGCGCCGGACTGAACCTCACTCTCATCGAGAACGCCGACCGCTGTGGCGTGCAGCTCACCTTCGATCAGCGCTGCATCGATATCGACCTCGACACGATGGAGGCGATCTTCCAATCCGAGCCGCCCCCCGGCGCATCTTCATCGGCCCCGCTCACCCGCATCGCCGCCAGCGTCATCATCGGCGCCGACGGCGCCTTCTCCGCCGTCCGCACCCGCCTCCAGAAGCTCGACCGCTTCGACTACGCGCAGTCCTACCTCGCGCACGGATACAAAGAGCTCCACATCCCTCCATCAGTTGCGCCAGATGGCTCCCCCACCTTCGCGCTCGACAAGAACGCCCTCCACATCTGGCCCCGCGGCGGCTCCATGATGATCGCCCTCCCCAATACCGACCGCAGCTTCACCTGCACCCTCTTCTGGCCCTTCGAGGGAGATCACTCATTCGCCAATCTCCGCACCGAGGAGGGCGTCCTTTCCTTCTTCAAGCAGGAATACCCCGACGCCGTGCCGCTCATGCCCACGCTCGGCCGCGACTTCCTCGCCAACCCCGCCAGCTCGCTCGTCACCATCCGCTGCCGCCCCTGGTCCTTCTCCTCTCCCCGCGGCCACGCCCTGCTCCTCGGAGACGCCGCGCACGCCATCGTCCCCTTCTTCGGCCAGGGCATGAACGCCGCCTTCGAAGACTGCCGCGTCCTCGTGGACCTGCTCGCCGCGCACGATCAGGACTTCGCCGCCGTCATCCCGCGCTTCGAGGCCATGCGCAAGCCCAACGCCGACGCCATCGCCGACATGGCCCTCGAGAACTTCATCGAGATGCGCGACAAGGTCGGCTCCGCGGCCTTCCTCTACAAGAAGCGCGTCGAGCAGACCGTCCACCACCTCTTCCCCGATCGTGTCCATCCCCTCTACAACCTCGTGAGCTTCTCGACCGTCCCCTACGCCGAGGCCCAGCGCCGCGGCCGCGAGCTCAACGCCGCGCTCGACCGCATCATCGCAAAGCTCCCGCTCGAGCGCGCCGCCGCCATGCCCGACGACCAGTGGCGCGCCGAGATCGCCCGCCTCGCCGCGCCCGAGCTGCCCGGGTCTTGAAGAATCTTTACCACAACAGAGGCACAGAGACACAGAGAGAAGGCACAGAGAGCGGAATGGACTGAACGCGACAGTTGCAAAGACCCGTGTTCTGCCCCAGCGGGGCGCAGGCGTGTAGCCACCGGGTGGAGCGATGCCCGCGACCCTCGCGGGCGCAGCGCAGCCTGTGGACCGCGTGAGACGGATCGGCCCGCAGCGGCATGGCATCCTCTTCGGCCCCAGCGGGGCCGGGGGTAGCCGCGGGTGGAGCGATGCCTTGCATCGCGCAACCCGTGGAAGCAGGTCGGGCGGCGAAACCCGCCCCGGCGGGGCGGAGGAAATGCCCGGCACCAGCAATCCGCTGTGGTGGTTACTCCGACGCGCCCAGCAAGTAGCCAGTCGACAAGCCGTGATCCTTGAACCACTGCTTGACCGCGCTCTTGTTGCCCGCGATGACGTTGTCGATCGCATCATCGGCGGCGGACCAGAACTTCCACGCGAATAGTCGCGACACGACGAACTTCGCGCTGTCCAGTTGGACTTTAGTCAAGTCTCTGTAGAGCGGTCGCTCGCGATCCTCTGCATCCACCAGCTCCAGTTTGGCTGTGACGGCATCGGCCAGCAACTCGCTCCACGCCATCATCGACTTAGAACTGAACATCCGCGTGAGTTTCCGTTGTTCGGTGTCGCCCTTGGCCGCCGCCGCGTCCCAGTTGTGCAGGCCCAAGTCGTGCAGCATGTTGAGCAAGGCCACCACGTTGTCCATCTCGGTGGACCGCTTGTACGCCTCGGTGAGCATGTTGTCCTCGACGGGCTCGCGGTACATGAAGTGGGAGAAGATCGACTTGCTGAGCATGTCGATGCTCAAGGGCTTCTCGTTGGTGCTCTTGTTGCTCGCCGAGACGAACTTGGTCGTCTTGTTCTCCGCGTGCTCGATGACTGAGTTGTAGAGGTACGAGCGGAACTGCGCGGTACGGTCGGCTTTCTTGGTCATGCCCGGATCGCGTTTGGATAACCATTTGAGGAAGCCCGCCTCGCTCTTGATGTCCTCACTCTCGTCCTTTTTGTACTCCTCAAAGTCCGCGCCGAACAGCGATCCCAGCTTCATCACCATGATCGAGGAGTAGAAGCGCGTCTGCGCGAACTTGTCGTGCGCGGAAATGTTGGTCTGGTTCAGCAAGCGAAGGTCGCAGGTCATGTAGATCTTGACCTCGAACTCGCGGCGGCCCGCCCACAGCAAACCCGCGATCTTGTGCTGGCCGTCGAACAGTTTGAGCCTGTGGTCAACGACTCGCCCGATCGACGGCTGGAGGACCGGGTGCCGCTGAAAGTGCCGGTACAACTCAAACACCTTTTCGGGGATTAGATACCGGGGCTGGAGTCCGATTCCCTGATCGGATTCATCGTCGCTCTCGATCAAATCTACCGGCACCTTAGCGTAGAAGTATTTCCAGCCGGTCGTGGGGCAGGTGTACAACTGATGCTTGGTGTTGCCCACCGCGCTGCGAACCTCAATCTCGCCGTCATCGCCGACGGTTTCGATGACCTGTCCATACGCCTTGATCGCGCGGTTGCCCTTCAAGAACTTGAGCAAATGCCCCAAGGTCAGGCGGTCGCCGCTCTTGAAAAACTCATTCAACCGCAGTTTGACGCGGTAGTCCTCCAAGGTCAGCGTGCTCTTAGCCCGGTTAGTTTCCGCCGACATCGGAGCGACGGGGTGCGCCCGCGGAGCACGGGCTTCACCCGTGCCTACATCCCTGCGCCCCGTCTCGGGGCGAGACATCGCGCATCCGACGCCACCTCCGACGCCTTTCTCTGTACCTCTGTACCTCTGTACCTCTGTACCTCTGTACCTCTGTACCTCTGTACCTCTGTACCTCTGTACCTCTGTACCTCTGTACCTCTGTACCTCTGTACCTCTGTACCTCTGTAGCTCTGTGCCTCTGTGCCTCTGTGCCTCTGTGCCTCTGTGCCTCTGTGGTGAACTCTTCTTCTTTGGGCCGGCGCCGTCCCCGCGCACACCCCCGACCAAGGCCCCTGCTCGCCGCGCGTGCTCATCAACCGCAGGACGTACAGCGCGCCCCGCGCCCCCGATCTTGCCCGCGTCCGCGCTCGCGAAGGTCGGCCTGCAGGTTGCCGCGTGAACTGAGTGAGAGGAACGACCGCGCGACGGGGTCGTTCTACGGCGTCGGCGGCTCAGGGAGCGGCCACGCCGCCAGCGCCCGCTCGAGCTCGACGATCAGGGGCGGCATCTCTTGCGTGAGGGCGTTCCACACGCGTATCGGGTCGATCGTGTCGTACCCGTGGATCAAGCGGTTGCGCATCTGTCTTACGCCCCGCCAGTTGATGCCGGGCACGCCCCGCTGCGTGCCCTCACTCACTTTGGTCGAGGCCTCGCCGATTACCTCGATCGACTTGACCACTGCGAGCAGCCGCACCTCGTCGGCGGCCAGCGACTCTTCGGTCAGCCCCGCAGCGATGCGAACAGCGCGCCGAGCGGACTCGACCATGTGCGTCAGTCGGATACGGTCCTGCCGGATGGCATCGGCCGGGTCACGCGGCATGGAGCAGCCTCGCCTGCCTGACCACCTCGTCGCGGAAGTACCGCGACAGGTCACCCGCGGTGCGCAGGTCAACCGCGCGCCCGATCGCGTCGGAAAGATCGGCCTCCATCGTGGCAATCCCGATGAGCCCGATCCTCGACTCGGGGTGGAACTCCACGAGGATGTCCACGTCGCTGCTCGGGCGAAAGCCGTACCCACCCTCGTGGGTGGGTACGGCGAGGATGCTCCCGAACAGCGACAGTTTCGCCGCGCCGTAGCGGAGGCAAATCTCCGCAATCTGGTCCATCGGGAAGTTGACGCCGTTGATGAGCATGATTCAGGAGAGTGTATCGCGGGGAAGCGCAAGCAACACGCCGCCACCGTCGGTCCTGTGGTCGGCGTACCAAGGCCCGCGCACACCCCCGACCGCGGCCCCCTTTCCCCGCATGTGCTCACTCACCGCAATGGCGTAGCTCGCCGCGCCTGAGTTGCCCAGCGCCTGAATAGAAGTTCACCACAGAGACACAGAGAGGAATCACAGAGCACGGAGTGGATAGAACGCGGAGGTCACGAAGAGCGCGAAGGAGAGCAAGACAACGCCTCATTTGCGGATCTGGGCGCCGCAGCTCTGATTCCCGCGTATCTCCTCTCTGTGCCTCTGTGCCTCTGTGCCTCTGTGCCTCTGTGCCTCTGTGCCTCTGTGTCTCTGTGGTGAAACACCTCTTCTTCTTCGTGCTCCTCGCGCTCCTCCCGTTCAACCCTTTGCATCGCTCCCGCGCCGCCTCGGTATGCTCAGGGCATGAGCCCGAGCAGCGCGCAGCCCACAGCGTCACCAGCGCTCGACCCAACCACCACCCGCCCCAGGCCCCCCGCCGGCGAGCCCTACTGCTCTAACTGCGGCTACCACCTCACCGGCCTCACCACCTCCAGCGTCTGCCCCGAGTGCGGACGCCCGCTTGTCGAGGTTCTCACGCGCGATCCCCTGCTCTCCCGTGGCGCGCGCCGCTACACCAGCAACCTGCACCTCTTCGGCCTCCCCCTCGTGCATGTCGCCATGGGGCCCGGCGAAGGACGCCGCGTCGGTTACGCCAAGGGCATCATCGCCGTCGGCGATATCTCCGTCGGCGTCATCTCCGTCGGCAACATCTTCTCCCTCGGCGTCGTCTCCGTCGGCGGCGGCTCGGCG
>JACMLW010000057.1 GCA_014379385.1 Phycisphaerales bacterium | reverse complement strand
GGCCTTGGCTTCGGGCGCGGGGGCGGCCTCGGCAGCGGCAGCCGCGGCGGTGGCGGCGGCCTTGTGGGCGGCGATCTTGCGCTCGACGCGCTTAGCGCGGACGGCCTTCCACTCATCGGCGTTGACGAGGTTGCGCTTGGCGAGAATGTCCATGACGGTGTCGGAGGGCTGGGCGCCGTTCTTCAGCCAGACCTTGATCTTCTCTTCTTCGAGAAAGAGCTGCTTGGTGGGATCCTTGGTGATCGGGTCGTACCACCCGAGCTGCTCAAGAACCTTTCCGTTGCGCTTGGTGCGGATCTCGACGGCGTTGATACGGAAGAAGGCGCGGCGGCGACGGCCGAGGCGCATCATGCGGATACGGACCATGTGAACTCCGACAAGGCGACAGCGGGCACGGTGCCGGTGGCGCGGACTTTGGTTTCCCCCGGTTCACGATGAGCCGGGGTGCCGGGGTGTGTTTCGGGCAACAGGCCCGAACGAAACGGCGCCTGGTGGGCGGCGTTCGACCCGAGGGACGGAAGTATAGCGGACAGGTTACAGCGGACAGGTTGCAGTCGGAAATCCACAAGACGTCTAGAAAGGAGCCTAGCAGCCGTTCTGGATGCTCAGGAACCATGCGGCGAGGAAGGAGGTGATGTCGGCGCTGGTGACGGTGCCGGAGTTGTTGAAGTCGGCCTCGAAGGGGGGGACGCCGGAGGCCAGATCATCGAACCAGGCCCCCAGGAAGGCGGTGATGTCGGCGCTGGTGACGGTGAAAGAACCGTTGAAGTCGGCGGGGCAGACGAAGCACTCGTCGGGCTCGCCGTCGAGGTTCTCGTCCTGGCTGAAGCCGGAGGCGAGGTCGCAGGCGTCGGGGGTGTCGTTTCCGTTGCAGTCGAGTTCAAGGCCGGATGTGATGTCGCAAGTATCCGGCCGAAGGTTGAGGTTGCAATCGTTGGAGGCGGGGTCGGGGGTCAGGTCGGGCATGAAGTCGAAGCCGGTAGGTTCGAAGTGCTGGGTGTCGTTGCCGGTGATGTAGGACTCCAGGAAGTTGCCTGTGAGCACATCAAACTTGTAGACCCGGGTGGCGTTGACGTGGAGGCGATGGACGTGCGAGCGTGAGACATAGACGTTGCCATCAGGGCCGATGCGGAGGCCCCAGGGCTCGTCGAGCGTGAGCGCGACCGACGTGCCGCCGTGGTTCCACTGGCCGATGAAAGCACCGGTTTCACCATTGAACTCGAGCACCTGGTTGGTTTCGAGGCTGGCGACGAGGAGGTTTCCGTCGGGTTTGAAAAGGAGCGTTCGGGGACCGCTTAGTCCGCCATTGGTGGCGGCCGGGACAAGGGCCTGCACGAAGGCGCCGGTCTGGCCGTTGTACTCCAGGATCTCATTAGTCGAGCTGGTGACGAGCAGGTTGAAGTCGTCTATGGAACCCACATGGAGAGGACGGACGGCGAGGCCAAACGGCTCGTTCAGTCCGCCCGACGCGGCCGCGACCAGCACGCGGCGAAAGTCTCCGGTGACGGCGTTGTATTCGAGCACCTGGTCGGTGCCCATGCTGGCGACGAGGAGACGCTCAGGGAGCGACTCGGTTGCGGGCAAGTACGCCAGCGTGCCGGGCGAGGCGAGACCTCCTGACGCGGCGGTTACGAGGTCGCCCACGACGGTGCCGTCGGGTGCGGCCTCGATGACCTTCGAGTCGCCGGCGGCGGAGATCAGCACGCGGCCGTCGGGCGTGATGAGGACATCGTGCCCGATGTTGACGGAGCCGGGCGGCGTGGCGCGGACAACGGTGCCGGTGACAGAGAGGAACTCGCGGGCGAGGCCATCGGAAGCGCTGGCGACCCAGGCGTTGAACCCGCCGGCGAGCTGGAGCAGGTCGGGGACGGCGTTGCCGTCGCAATCCTGGCAGGCGTCGAGCACGGCGTCGCGGTCGAGATCGAGAGGCATGTTGGCTTGGATCTCGGTGTAGTCGCTCACGGCGTTGCCATTGCAATCGGCCTCGCACTCATCGGGGATGCCGTTGAGGTGGAGGTCGGTGCTGCTGGCGAGCGCGATGTCGCGCCGGTCGGGCACGTGGTTGCCGTTGCAGTCGGGCTCGCACGCGTCGAGGAGGCCGTTGGCGTTTAGATCGGGGGCGCCGCCGGCGATCTCGACCGGGTCGAGCACGCTGTTGGCGTTGCAGTCCTGGCATTCATCGGGGATCCCGTCGGCGTTGGAGTCGAGGCTCGTGCCATCGAAAATATCCTGGGCGTCAGGGATGGCGTTGAGGTTGCAGTCGGCGACGATGCAGGCGCGTCCGGCCATGTAGTCGCGCATCTCGTTCTGGGTGACGGTGCAGAATCGCAGATCGGTGACGGCGCTCGCGCCGCTGACGGTCTGCGAGCAGTAGCTCATGATGGTGCCGCGGCGGGCGGGGGTGTCGAGCGAGAGGCAGTTGTCAACGCCGAGGTCGTGGGTGTGGAGGGTGCCGCAGTTGTGGCCGAGCTCGTGGGCGGTGAGGTAGATATCGCGGTTGTGCATGTTGGGGTAGGAGGCGTCAAAGAAGTACCCGTTCATGTAGCCGCAGACGGAGTACGCGGTGTTGTTGCAGAGGGAATCGAGATAGGCGACGCCGCCCCAGGGGAGGTCGCGCCGGCCGGAGATGAGCTGGGCCGCGTCGCGGACGATTGCTTGCTGGTTGTTATTCCAATGGGAGCGGAAGGAGCCGAGGGGGTCGGGCTGATTAAAGAGGTCGTCGGGGGTTTCCCAGATGCGGATGAAGGTGAGCGTGACGTGGGTTTGGACGTCGCGCAGGTAGATATCGCTGACGTGGGCGTACAGGGCGACAATGTAAGCGACGGCGTCTTCGGCGTTGCCAAAGAGCTGAAAGAACTCAAAGTCGGTGTCAACGGCGAGCTGCAGGTGGCGTGCGCGGACAAAGGGGTCGGTGCCGCGGGGATCGGCGGGGTCTGGGGGATTGGGGGGGGCAGGGTCTCCGGGCCGGGGTTCTTCCTGGGGCGGCTGCTCGATCTGATCCAAGCCGCAGATGAGGTCGGTGGGGGACAGGGCGCCGGTGGTGGGGGCGTGGTAGATGAAGGCAAGGCCGGATCCTGAAGGGGCGGATCGGGAAGAAACGACATAGGTAGGCTCGCCGGGTCCGAGAGCGATGGTGCCCGACAGGCGGCCGGAGGTCAGGGTGAGGATGACCGAGGAATGGGGATAGCCGACGACGCCGCCGCGGAAGCAGTTGATGGAGGTGGGATCAAAGGGAAGTGGGTGGTCACGGCCGTCGGCGGAGTGGATGAGGAACTGGGTGTCCGGCGTAACGACGCTGAAGGGGCGGAGGGAGAGGGATTGAGGCGGAGCCGAGCCGAGGGGGAAGTTCGGGACGAGAAACATTTGGGCGGCCTTTGCGGCGTTGTGCCAGGCAGGAAGGTCGAGTTCAATGGTTTGGACCGCGGGGGGACCGGCTGTTTGGCTTGTGCGACCAAGAACGGGAAGGCAAAGGATTGCCAGCAAGGTCAAGGTAAAGGTGGAGATACTGCGGAACATGGGGAGTCCTTGGATGCGTGAAAGGGTGCTGGGTTGGTGCGGAAGTGTGGATCGAAGGATTGGCGGTGCCAGTGAGAGCGATGCAAAGAGTACGGAAAGCCGGAGAAGAGTTTCGGGATGGAACCAACTGCAAGCGGTCGTCGCCTGCCCGAGTATCTTCGCAGCGGAACGCGCGGCCTTGTGCGCACACGAGTGAACGAACGCAGATTTTTCGAAAACGGCTTGGTTGAGCACCCAGCCTGATTTGGTGAGAGCGAGGGGTGCAAGGGGCCGTTGGCGCTCGGAGACGGGGATAAAACCCGCTTCCTCAAGGAGGCCGATCAATGGAGACTTCGCGGCGATCCGGGCTCGGGATGCTGGCGCTGGGCGCTTTGGCGTGCGGGGTGGTGGTGGGGCTTGTCTATGTTGCGGGGTGCGGGATCGGCGTGAGGGTGGACGAGGACATCGGGGTGAAGCCGATCGAGCTTGCGGGACCCATCGAACTTGCCCGTCCGGTGGAGATCGGCTCTCCCGTGAAACTCGATGCGCTGCGGATCGATCAGACGGTGCCGATCTCTATTCAGGGGCCGGTGCCGATCAGCCTGCCGGGGCCGATCTCGATCTCGATTCAGGGACCATCGACGGAGTACGAGGGGACGTACGTGTCCGAGGCGCTGATGGAGAAGATCCAGCTTAATGACACGCGGGAGGACTGGATCCTGGCGGTGCTGGGCGAGCCGACGAGCCGCGCGACGCTGGATGATGGGTCGGAGATCTGGCGCTGGGTGTACCGGCCGGCGGGATCGCAGGCGTCGCTGGTGTCGCTGCTGGGTCAGGGGGAGGAGAAGCCGACGCCGCAGCCGATCACGTCGTTCGTGCGATTCAAGGGCGGGGTGGTGGTGGACAAGTGGAGGGGGTGAGGCCCGGAGGAAATGAGAAACCGCCCGCGGCCGGGCCGGGGCGGTCGTGCATGCACGTTGGTTTGTCAGGCGCCGCGGCGAGTGGGCGGGCTACCAACGCAGGGTCAGTAGCGGTAGTGGTCGGGCTTGTAGGGGCCGTCGACGGAGACGCCGAGGTACTCGGCTTGGTCCTTGGAGAGCTTGGTGAGTTTGACGCCGAGCTTGTCGAGGTGCAGGCGGGCGACTTTCTCGTCGAGCTTCTTGGGAAGCGTGTAGACGCGCTTCTCGGAGTAGGCGGTGCCGCTGATGGACTTGCCGGCGGTGGCGAACTGGTGCAGGTCGATCTGGGCCATGACCTGGTTGGTGAAGCTGGAGCTCATAACGAAGCTGGGGTGGCCGGTGGCGCACCCGAGGTTGAGGAGTCGGCCCTCGGCGAGGATGAGCACGCTGCGCTCGGGCTTGCCGCCGGAAGCGGGGAAGACGTACTCGTCGTACTGGGGCTTGATATTGATCCGCTCGATCCCCTTGACCTTCTTGAGGCCGGCCATGTCGATCTCGTTATCAAAGTGGCCGATGTTGCCGACGATGGCCTTGTCCTTCATGCGGGACATGTGGTCGGCGGTGATGATGTCCTTGTTGCCCGTGGCGGTGATGAAGATGTCGGCGGTCTCGACGACGTCCTCGAGCGGGGCGACCTGGTATCCCTCCATGGCGGCCTGGAGGGCGCAGATGGGATCGATCTCGGTGACGATGACGCGGGCGCCCTGGCCGCGGAGGGCCTGGCAGCAGCCCTTGCCGACGTCGCCGTAGCCGAGGACGACGGCGACCTTGCCTGCGAGCATGACATCGCTGGCGCGGAGGATGCCGTCGGTGAGGGAGTGGCGGCAACCGTAGAGGTTGTCGAACTTGCTCTTGGTGACCGAGTCGTTGACGTTGACGGCGGGGAAGGCGAGTGTGCCGGCCTTGTGCATCTCATAGAGGCGGTGCACGCCGGTGGTGGTCTCTTCGGAGACGCCGCGGATGCCCGCGAGAACCTTGCTCCAGCGGCCGGGGTTCTTCTTCTGCTCGACGGTGAGGAGCTGGAGGATGACGCCCCATTCCTCGGGATCCTTGTCTGGGTTGAAGGCGGGAACCTTGCCGGCCTTCTCGAACTCGGCGCCCTTGTGGACGACCATGGTGGCGTCGCCGCCGTCGTCAAGGATCAGGTTGGGGCCGCTGCCATCGGGCCAGACGAGGGCCTGGTTCGTACACCACCAGTACTCATCGAGCGTCTCACCCTTCCAGGCGAAGACGGGCGTGCCCTTGGGGTTCTCGACGGTACCGCCGGACTCAGGGCGGCCGACGACGACGGCTGCCGCGGCGTGGTCCTGGGTGGAGAAGATATTGCAGGAGACCCAGCGAACGTCGGCGCCCAGCTCAACGAGGGTCTCGATGAGGACGGCGGTCTGGATGGTCATGTGCAGGGAGCCCATGATCTTGGCGGCCTTGAGGGGCTTCGTGCCGGCGTACTCGGCGCGGAGGGCCATGAGGCCGGGCATCTCGTACTCGGCGAGGCGCATCTCTTTGCGGCCGAAGTCGGCGAGGGAGAGATCGGCGACCTTGAAGTCGAGCTTGGCAGCGATGGACTTGGAAGCGGGCGGGGCGGCGAAGGTTGTCACGTGGTTCATCCTCGGGTTGAAATGAGATCGGTGTGGTGTTGGTGGCGCGGCGGGGCCGCGGGGGATGGGATCAGGTCGCGAAGGCGGTGCAGGCGAAGAGGCCGGGGCCTCGAGCGTCGGGGTCGGGGAGCAAGGGTGAGCAGCGGATGTTCTTAAGACCTGCGCGGTCCATGAAGGAACGCATGGTGGGTTCGGAGAAGCCGAGCCAGCGGTGCCCCATGGTGTGCTTGTAGCTGGAGCGATCGTGCTCGAGCATGTCAACGACGAGCGCGACCCCGCCGGGCTTCAAGATGCGGCGCATCTCGGAGACGGCCTTCTGCGGATCCGCGACGTGGTGGAGGACGAGGATGCAGACGGCCGCGTCGACGGACGCGGGGGGGATGGGGAGTGATTCGAGCTCGGCGCGGAGGAACTCGACATTGGACTGGCCGGCGAGGCGCTTGCGGGCGGCCTTGAGCATCGGCGCCGACTGGTCTACCGCCACGACGCGAGCGACGACAGGGGCGAGGAGTTCGGAGGCGTTGCCGGTGCCGCAGCCGAGGTCGGCGACGGCCCAGTGGCGGGGGATGAGGGACATGAGCCCCAGCGGCGTAAAGCGCTGCCCGAAGAGATCGTTGCGGACGGCGTCCCACTCCCCGGCGACGCGGCCAAAGAAGGCCTCGCTGTCGGTGCGCCGCTCGTTGAGAACGCCGGAGAGACGGCGGATGTCTTCATCGAGCTCCGGGGAGCCCTTGTCGCCCACGCCGCCGGACATCTGGTCGCGGACGGTAGTCCAGAGGGCTCGATCGGCGGGAGCGAGGTCATCAAGGATCAGGCGGTAGAGCGTGGCGGTGCCTTCGGTGCGCTTGATGAGCCAGCCGCCGTCGGCGAGGACTTTGAGGTGCCGGCTGACGGTGGACTGCGGGAGCTGGACGACCCGGGAGAGCTCGCCGACGGAGAGCTCGTCGCGCTCGAGAACGCGGAGGCAGCGCAAACGGATGGGCTCGCCGAGTGCGGCGAGACGGTCGGTGATCGAGGATTGGGGGCCGGTCCGCTTCATCCGTTTATCCGGATGAACGGTAGAAGCATGGGCGGGGTGCGTCAAGCAGGCGACGCGGTGGTGGGGGAGGTGGGTGGGGGGCGAAGCGAGGGCTATTCCTGCTCAGGGGGGCGGACGGCGAAGGAGGGGCCGGGGACGTCGCCATAGGCGCGGATTCGATCCTTGATTTTTCCATCGGACGGGGCGAGGTAATAGGCCATACGGAGGCGCTCGAGAGCGCTGTCGCGGTCGCCGATGGACTCGAAGAAGTTCACGAGCTCCATCTGGACGGCGGGGGACTTGCCCTTGTCGAGGCGTGCGGCGGTGAGGAGGGCCTGGCGGGCCTCGTCGGCGTCGCCCGTGCGCTGCGCGAAGTGGGCGAGGCGGAGGTAGTCCTCGATCTCGCCGCGATCGAGGGCGCGGTTGCGAAGGAGCTTGTAGAGGTCTTCGTGCTGGCCGGCGGCGTAGAGGGACTCGGCAAGGGCCTCGGCGACTTCGTCATCGTCGACGTTCTGGGAGTGGGCGATGAAGAGCTGTTCGCGCGCCTGGAGGGGGCGACCGAGCTTGAGGTAGGTGCGGCCGAGACGGAAGCGGCCGGTGGGGTCGCCGGGGAGTCGCTCGACGAACTCTTGGTAATCGACGAGGGCGGCGTCGGAGTTGGCGCGGTCGTAGGCGCGGTCGCCGCTTTCCTTCACGGCGATGAGCGAGCGCTGCCCGCCGCACGCGGTGAGAAGGGCGGCGGCGGTGAGGAGACCGAGGAGCTTGGGGGAGAGTCTCGCGTTCATTGGTGGATCCTTGCGGAGCGGGCGCCCCGGCCGATCGCGGGCGCATCAAGGCGAGTGTATCGGGCCGGGGCGAGGTGAGGGTGCAATTTGAGGCGGATGCCGGCAGGAGGAGCGGGCTGGTTTGCGTAAAGAAAAAAGGCCCGCGTGTGCGGGCCTGGGGAGGAACTGGGTGAGAACTGGGAAGTGGTCTGAGCGATCAGCAGCCGGCGGCCAGGCCATCGAACCAAGCGCCCAGGAAGGCGGTGATGTCGGCGGAGGTCGTGACCCCGCTGTGGTTGAAATCGGCGAGGGTTGTGCCGTTTGAGAGATCGCCGAACCAGGCGCTCAGGAAGGCGGTGATGTCGGCGCTGGTGACGAGAAGGTCGTTGTTGAAGTCGGCCGGGCACTCGGGCACCGGGCAGACGCGGATGCCGGAGACGTTTGTTTCCAGGTATTCCGCTGGGATGCCCTCGCCCTCGGAGAGGCCGGTGAGGCCGTCCTGTGCATCGATTCCAAGCCAACTGGTGCGGAGGCGACCGTCGAAGTAGAGCTCGATCTGCAGGGTGTTGCTGTTGGTAGTCGTGTACTCAGGGACATTGAGCCAGGTGACGGCGACGCGGTCGCCCAGGAGCTTCCACGAGACGGCGCCGCCCGCGGCGGGGTTCAGGTCGTCGTAGAGGGCATCCACGCGCTTGAGACCGAAGTGCTCGATGAGCGTTTCGGTCTCGTCGCGAGTGGGGCTGGTGAAGGTGATATATCCGTTGGACCCGATATAGAACGAAGTGAAGCTCGTTCCGTAAAGGGAAACGGTGACGCCCTGCGGGAGGAAGATGCGGTGGAACGTGTCGTCGCCGGCCGCGACGGGCGTGCCACCGGCGGGGTCGGTGGGAAGGCTTGAGATCGTCTCGCGGCAGGCGTCGTAGAAATCGAACGTGCCGTCGGGGGTGTAAGTAATCGAGCGGTTGTCAAGGTCATTGGCGTCGGTGCCGCCGGTGAACTGCTCGGTGAAGAAGTTGGGGATCTCGGGGGTGGTAAAGGTGTAACAGGAGCCGCCGTTGTTGTCGATGACGGCATTGCCCGCCGCGTCGGCGGCCTCGATCGCGACGAAGTACTGGAGGTTGTCGGTGAGGCCGGTGAGCTCGATAGTGTGGGTGGTGCCGAGGTTCGAAGTGTCCGAAACCTCGGAGGGATTCTGGCAGCTTTCACCGAAGCGGACGGTTGCGCGGGCGGGCTCGTTGGTGGTGAAGGAGACGATGGCGTCACGCGGGCCGATCGCGGAGAAGAGGACATTGGAAATCGACGGGGCCTCGCAGTCGATCGGCGCCGTGGCGATGATCGATAGGTTCGTGCCGCCCTGTCCGTTGTCGGCGTCGATATATGTAAGCGTGAGCGTGTCGCCGTGAGCGACGCGCACGGTGCCCGGGGCATCGATGGCGCTCAGTTGAATGGAACCGATAAACGTCGCGGCTTCGGCGGCGGTCTCGGTGAGGATGACGATCTCCCCGACGGGGTCGGACGTTGAACTGGCGACGACAGCGACCGTGTCAACGATCTCATCGCTGGTGTTAAGGCCGCAATCCACCACGCGGAGCGCCGCCTGCGATGCGCAGGAGAATCGAGTTCCGCCGAGAGCGGCCACGCCCGCGTCCGAGCAGTTCACGAGGAAGGGGGAGGCCGTTAATGAGAAAGGCTGAGGGCCTTGAGGGATATTGGTGCCGCGGATCTCGATGAGCCACCCGCCCGGCTCGGGGTTGTTGACGAGCACCTGCTCGATGTTATTGATGTGGTCTTCCATGGTCTGCACGGCCAGGGCGGCTGGGTTGGCCATGCCGCCAAGCGTCCAGGGGAAGACGCGCTGCCCGCTGGGGCTATGGACAACGAGGTCAAGGTCATTGATCAGCGCCGTGGCGATGTTCGGGGTGGCGGGGGCGTCGTCCCATGCGAGGGTGATGCGCATCTGCGGATCGCCGGGATTGACGACGACGACCGCGTTGTAGCTCTGCGACTGATCGATCTGTTGTTCAAGAAAGTTACCTGAACGGAGCAGATCAACCGCCGCTGGGGCGCGGATGGAGCCGTACCCCGTCTTGTAGTCAGGGCCCGGGGATTCGATATCAACAGCGGAGTGCGCGAGCAGGATCTTGAGCGTCGAGTTCCGCGGATCGGGCAGGTCCGGGTAGAGCGTGCGGAAGTCTTCGAGGAGGAGCGCCGCGATGCCGCATGTGGTGGGGCTGGCCATCGAGGTGCCGCAGAACGAGCTATATCCGTTCGTGCCGGTGGCGGAGGTCACACCGAAGTCCGAGTTGGACTGGCAGCCCGGCGCCGAGACGTCGGGCTTGAGCCGGCCGTCGTCGGCGGGGCCCCACGAGGTGAAGCTCGTGACGGAATCGTCATTCGAGTTCATCGCGCCGACCGTGATGTGGTTCTTGGCGCACGCGGGCGGGGCCGTGGAGTGGTACTCGCCCGGCACGCTGTCCTCGTTCACGCAGCGGCTTGTCTGGCGCTCGTTGCCGTTGGCCCACACGACGCGAAAGGGTGATCCCAGCGAGCCACGGACGATCGAGTCGATGAGCACGTCGGTGACACCGTAGTCGCCGGTCCATACGCAGGGGAAGCCATTGCTCGCGGTGTTGGTGCCGATCGAGTTATTGGCGATATCGGCGCCGTGGGTGTTGAGCGCGGCGTTGTAATCGTTCTGGATATCGCAGGGGTCGTTGTAGAGGAACCCCTGGTGCAGGCCCCCTTCCTGCTCGATGCCGTAGGAGATGAACGTGACACCGGGGGCCATGCCGCGATGGATGTTGTTGGCGCTGCCCGCTCCGCTGCCGCCGATGGTTCCGGCGACGTGGGTCGCGTGGTCACCGGCGCCGGAGAAGTCGCCGGAGCCGAGGGTCAGCCGCCCGGCTAACCCCACGTGGTTGAACATCTGGGATCCGTCGTACACGAGCACCTGAACGCCGGAGCCGTCGAGGTTGTACGGGGAGGAGGCGACCGTATCGGCCCCGACCCGGGTGCGGTTGGAATCATTGACGACGCCCATGAGCGGGATGGGCGGCTCCACCCACTGCACGTCGTCCTCAATCGCGAGCGAGGCGAGGCGCGAGGCAGGGAGGTGTACCACAAGCCCGTTGATGGTCTGGAGGAAGCCCTGGGCCTTGCCGCCGGCGCGATCGAGGCCCGCGCCCGGAGCGGTGAAGGCGTCGAGGCGTGCATCCGGGTGCAGGATCACATATACCGCGACCATGGGGTCCACGCCCGCGTCACGGAACTGAGCGATCGTGAGGCCCTCGGTCGGGACCGCGATGATCTTGGGATCGATCGCTTCAACGATCGACCAGGACCGAACGAGGCCGGCGTTGAGGTCAGGGTGCATCTTCCACTGAAGCTGCACGGGCTCTGCTCCGATCAGCGGTGCGCCGGAGACCGCCGCGGCGGGTTCCAGCTTGTCATCATGCAGCGCCCCAAAGTACGCGTTCGTGCCGACATAGGCGAGAAGCTCGACACCGGCGTTGAGCAGCGCGGCCCGCTCGGGGCCTTCGACAGGCCGCGCGAAGTGCAGCAGCACTCGCCCGGCACCGGGCTTGCCGAGCGCGAGGAGGTCGGCTTCGAGCGACTCGGCGCTTCGGGCCAACGGTGTCTCACTGGCGCCTGCTCGCCACTGGACTTGGCCATTGGCCGCGGGCGTGAGGGCGAGGGCCAGGCTCAGTGGAATGGCCCACCCGGCGGCGCGGAGAGCGGCGGAGCGACGTACGGACGCGGAAGTGCGCATGAATGACCTCGTCTTAAGATGGGGAGAATGCGGACGCCAGCCTGTGGACACAGCACCCCTTCACGAGCGGAAGGCATCCACAGTGTGCCCGAAATACGACCGGGGAGCAAACCGGCCGTGGCTTTGCAGGTGATTCGGCGCCGAAAATCGAGCGGAACGCGGCGTGCGCCGTGTCCGCGCAGGTGAAGGATCGCCGCTCTTAGGAGGCCTCGGCACGAGGCCAAAGGCGCTGCGTGCCGGGCCGGAGGCGTGCTGAACCCGGCATCGCTCACCGGCAGGAGGTCCGGGAACTCCAGGGGGGTGGAGCACCCGGCACCGCCGCGGATGCTTCGCTATGCTCCGCGACGCTGGCCGAGGCCGCGTCGATGGAGATTGCCGATGAGTCGAGCGGATATTCCCCTTCCGCAGCCGAGGGGCCTTGGGCAAACCGCTCGGACGGACGCGTGGTGGGTGCAGCCGCTGGTGGTGCTGTTAGGCTTTGGCGCGTTCATCATGTATTCGACGTGGGCGGCGCTGCAGGGCAACCACTTCTTTGTCCACGAGGGCGGCGCGAACTACCTATCGCCGTTCTATTCGCCGTTGCTCTTCGAGGTTCCGGGGATCGCGGAAACTGGGCACGCGTGGTTCGGCCATCCGCCGCAGTGGCTGCTGAGCATCTGGCCTTCGTTTATCCCGTTCTCGCCCGCGCTGCTGATCCTGTGGGCGCCCGGTGGGTTCCGCTTCACCTGCTATTACTACCGCGGCGCGTACTACAAGGCGTTCTGGGCCGACCCACTGTCATGCACGGTGGGCGAGCCGGGCTTCCGCGGCAAGAAGTATCGGGGCGAGGCGAAGTTCCCTCTGATCATCCAGAACATCCACAGGTACTTCCTCTATCTGGCGATCGCGTTTATCTTCCTGCTGGCATGGGACGCGATCATGTCGTACCGGTTTGAGCAGCCGGGCAGGACGTGGGCGTTCGGCGTCGGCCTCGGCTCGCTCATCCTGACCATCAACCCCATCATGTTGGGCGGTTACACGCTGGGATGCCACTCGCTTCGCCACCTGGTGGGCGGCCGGAAGGATTGCATCGGCAGCGGGGGGGCCGGGGGCGCGCGCCGCACGGCGTACGACTGCGTTTCGTGTCTGAACCGCCGCCACATGATGTGGGCGTGGGCGAGCCTGGTGTGGGTCGGCTTCACCGATCTGTACATTCGGCTTTGCTCGATGGGCATCATCACCGACCTGAGGATCATCTAACGTGGACCAGCCGTCGCCACAGGCACATGAGCATGATGTGATCGTGATCGGCGCCGGCGGCGCGGGCCTGCGGGCCGCGATCGAGGCTTCGGCGGGCGGATGCACGGTGGGGCTCATCTGTAAGTCGCTGCTGGGCAAGGCCCACACGGTGATGGCTGAGGGCGGCGTGGCGGCCGCCATGGCCAACGTGGACGAGCGTGATTCGTGGCGCGTTCACTTCGCCGACACGATGCGGGGCGGGCAGTACCTCAACAACTGGCGGATGGCCGAGCTGCACGCGAAGGAAGCGCCGGCCCGGGTGCGCGAGCTCGAGGCGTGGGGCGCGGTCTTCGACCGGACCAAGGACGGCCGCATTCTGCAGCGGAACTTCGGAGGGCACCGGTATCCGCGCCTGGCCCATGTGGGGGACCGCACGGGCCTCGAGATGATCCGGACGCTGCAGGACCACGGCATCCACCGCGGTATCGAAGTGTTCATGGAAATGACGGTCGTTGCGCTTCTGAAGGATGGCGAGCGCGTCGTCGGGGCGCTCGGGTACGACCGCGAGCGCGGTCGGTTTCGCGTGTGGCGCGCCAAGGCTGTGGTCATGGCGACCGGGGGGATCGGCAAGGCCTTCAAGATCACCAGCAACTCGTGGGAGTACACCGGCGACGGACATACGCTCGCCTACAACGCCGGCGCCGACCTGCTCGACATGGAGTTTGTGCAGTTCCATCCCACCGGCATGGTGTGGCCGCCGAGCGTGCGCGGCATCTTGGTGACCGAGGGCGTTCGCGGCGAGGGAGGGGTGTTGCGGAACCGCGAAGGCCGCCGCTTCATGTTCGACGACATCCCCGAGAACTACCGCAACCAGACGGCCAAGGACGAGGAGGAAGGCTGGCGATACGTGACGGGTGATAAGTCAGCGAACCGCCCGCCCGAGCTTTTGACGCGCGACCACGTCGCCCGCTGCATCAACCGAGAGGTCAAGGCCGGGCGAGGCAGCCCGCACGGCGGTGTCTTCCTCGACATCGCGTGGATCAAGGCCCGGCTCCCCAACAGCGAGGAGCACATCAAGAAGAAGCTCCCCAGCATGTACCACCAGTTCATGACACTGGCGGGGATCGACATCACGAAAGTGCCGATGGAGGTGGGGCCCACCACCCATTACATCATGGGTGGGGTGCGGGTCGACGGCGACACCCAGATGTCAACCGTGCCGGGGCTGTTCGCCGCGGGGGAGGTAGCGGCGGGGCTGCATGGGGCCAACCGGTTGGGCGGCAACTCGCTGTCGGACCTGATCGTGTTCGGGCAGCGCGCCGGCGAGCACGCGGCGAGGTTTGCCAAGACCAATGGAGCCGGTGCGGTCAACAGTGCCCAGGTCGAAGGTGAAATGCAGCGGGCCTTGGCTCCGTTCGATCGCGGCGAGGCGACGGTGGGGGGCGACAACGCCTTCCGCGTGCAGCAGGACCTCCAGAACGTGATGCAGGAACTGGTGGGGATCGTGCGGCTCGAGGACGAGATGCTGCGGGCGGTCGAGGAGATCGCGAAACTCAAGGCCCGTGCCGCGGTAGTGGGCGTGACGGGCCACCGCGAGTACAACCCGGGGTGGCACACGGCGATCGATCTTGGGAATTTACTGACGGTGTCGGAGGCGATCACGCGAGCGGCGATCGAGCGGAAGGAGAGCCGCGGCGCTCAGTTCCGTGAGGACTACCCGGAGAAGAGCGCGGAGTACGGGAAGTTCAACATCGTGCTGCGCCGCGGCGGTGACGGGGAGATGCGCGTGATCCGAGAGCCGGTTCGGCCGCTGCCGGCGGAGCTGAAGCAGGTGGTCGAGGAGAACGCGTAACTCGGTCGTGTTCATGCGACCTGAGCGGAGACCGCATTCATGGCCGTGAAGCACAAGCCAGCCTCGTACACTGTGCCGGATGCAACCGAAGGAATGCCCGATCAACCCCTCGGAGGTGAACCGCTGCGATCGGGACGCGCTCGTCGCACGTTCCGTATTTGGCGAGGTAGCGCGAGCAGCGGTTGGTTCGAGAGCTATTCCACGGAGATCGGCGAGGGCATGGTGGTCCTGGACGCGGTGCATCAGATACAGGCCGAGTCGGCGCCGGACTTGGCGTGCCGCTGGAACTGCAAAGCCGGGAAGTGCGGGTCGTGTTCGGCGGAGGTCAATGGCAAGCCGCGATTGATGTGCATGACGCGGATGGACGAGTTCGATGCCGGCGAGGTGGTCAGCGTCGAGCCCATGCGGGCGTTCCCGCTGCTGAGGGACCTGGTCACGGACGTGTCCTCGAACTTCCGTGCCAAGATGGCGATCAGGCCGTTCTCGCCGCGCAAGCCCGATGCGCCCGACGGCACCTGGCGGATGGACCAGGCGGACGTGGACCGCGTGCAGGAGTTCCGCAAGTGCATCGAGTGCTTCCTCTGCCAGGACGTGTGCCACGTGCTGCGCGACCACCACAAGCATGAAGAGTTCATCGGGCCGCGGCTGCTGGTTCACGCGGCGGCGCTCGAGATGCACCCGCTGGATACCGGCGATCGCCTGGCCGACCTGAAGAACCAGCACGGCATCGGCTACTGCAACATCACCAAGTGCTGCACCAAGGTGTGCCCGGAGCACATCACCATCACCGACAACGCCATCATCCCGCTCAAGGAGCGAGTGGTAGATGAGTTCTACG
>JACMLW010000056.1 GCA_014379385.1 Phycisphaerales bacterium | reverse complement strand
GCGCGGGTGGATCGTCGGGCGCGGCGACCGGGGGGCGCGGCGGATGATGCCCCCCCCGCTGGCGGCGGGTGTTGCTCTCGTTTCGCCAGCGCAGGGCGCGACAGTGGCCGCGCTGCCCTTGTTGGGGCCGATGCACGTCGGGCCCATCGAGTTCGAGCGGCCGGTGTGGCTGATTCTGATTCCGGTGCTGGTGGCGGCGGCGGTGTGGATGGCGCGGCAGAGCTTGTCGGGGCTGGGGAGCCGGACGCGGCGGGTGGCGCTCTTCATCCGGCTGCTGGTGATCACACTGCTGGCGTGCGTGATGGCGCGGCCGAGCTGGCGCGAAGAGGCGACGAACGTCGCGGTGACGGCGATCGTTGATGCGAGCCGCTCAATCCCGCTGGGCTTGCAGGGGCAGGCGGAGGCGTATCTGGCGGCCGCGGCGCAAGGGGCGAAGCCGGGCGACGACATGGGCCGGGTGGCGACGGGTCGCGATGCGCTGGTGCAGATGCTCCCGGGGCCGCCGGGCGCCGTAACAGACAAGCAGCAGGTGCCGGATCGGGAGGCGACGAACCTTGCGGAGGGCGTGCGGCTCTCAATGGCGGTGATGCCGCCGGACAAAGCGAACCGCATCGTGATCGCGAGCGACGGGAACGAGACGGATGGGAGCCTGATGGTGGCGGCGGAGGCGGCTCGTGCCGCGGGCGTGCCGATCGACGTGCTGCCGCTGCGGTACACGAATGAGCGCGAGGTGGTGATGGAGCGGCTGATCGCGCCGGCGTCGGCGCGGATGGGTCAGCCGGTGAATCTGCGGGTGCTGCTGAACGCGACGAAGGCGACGCAGGGACGGCTGAGCCTGCTGATGGGGGGCGAGCCGGTCGACCTCGACTCGGACGGATCAGGGGTGGCGCAGCTGGTGCAGCTCGATGCGGGCGTGAACCCGCTGACGGTGCCGGTGATGCTGGCGCGGGCGGGGCCGCAGCGGTTCGAGGCGATCTTCGAGCCGGTGCCGGGGGACGATGGGAACGTCGGGGACACGATCGAGCAGAACAACCGGGCGCTGGCGGTGACGTTCGTGAGCGGCGAGGGGCGGGTGCTGCTGGTGACGGAGAACACAGAGGATTCATCGCACTTGGCGGCGGTGCTTGACGAGGCAAGGATCGGCACGGACGTGATGGCGCCATCGGAGGTGCCGTCGGAACTCGTGGATCTGAGCCTGTACGACGCGGTGGTGCTGGTGAACGTGCCGAGTTATTCGTTCAGCCGGCAGCAGCAGGAGAACCTGCGGGCGTATGTGCATGACCTGGGCGGCGGGCTGGTGATGACGGGGGGGCCGGAATCGTTCGGCGCGGGAGGGTGGATCGGCTCGCCGCTGGCCGATGCGCTGCCGGTGAAGCTGGACCCGCCGCAGAAGCGGCAGATGCCGCGGGGCGCGCTGGTGCTGATCATGCACTCGTGCGAGATGCCGGAGGGGAACTACTGGGGGAAGAAGACGGCGTTGGCGGCGATTGACAATCTGTCGAGCCAGGACTTGGCGGGGGTGGTGGAGTACAAATGGGACGCGGGCGGGGATGCGTGGGCGCACGAGCTCGAGCAGATCAACGACGGGGGGAGCCATCGGCGGGCGATCAACAACCTCTCGTTCGGCGATGCGCCGAGCTTCGCGAGCATGATGCAGCTGGCGATCGGGCCCCTGGAGAAGGCCGCGGCGGGACAGAAGCACGCGATCATCATTTCGGATGGTGACCCCTCGCCGCCGAGCCAGGCGTTGCTGCAACGGTACATCAATGCGAAGGTTTCGATCTCGACGGTGATGGTGTTCCCGCACAGCGAGGGGGGCGGGTATGAGACGGTGATGCGGAACATCGCGACGGCGACCGGGGGCAACTTCTACAAGATCACGACGGCGGGGAAGCTCAAGAGCCTGCCGGACATCTTCATCAAGGAAGCGCAGACGGTGAAGCGCTCGCTGATCTGGGAGGGCTCGCCGTTCTCGCCCACGGTGTCGGGCCTGTCGGACCCGATGAGGGGCATGCTCTCGGGCGTGCCGCCCATCAGCGGGTATGTGGTGACGGCGGAGCGCGAGGGGCTGTCGCAGGTGACGCTGCGGGGCGTCGAGAACGACCCCATTCTGGCGAGTTGGCAGTATGGGCTGGGCAAGTCGGTGGCGTTCACGAGCGATGCCGCCACGAGGTGGGCGCCGGACTGGGTGAGCTGGGGGAAGTACCGGGCATTCTGGGAGCAGCACGTTCGCTGGGCCATGCGGCCCGGTGGGTCGGCGGATATCCGCGTGTCGACAGTCGACAAGGGGGACACGACGGCGATCGTGGTTGAGGCGCTGGAGCCGACGGGGGAGCGGCTGGACTTCGTGCGATTCCAAGGGCGCGTGGTGAATCCGGATGGGAGCGCCTCGCCGGTGGAGCTCCGGCAGACGGGACCGGGGCGGTATGAGGGGCAAATCGAGAGCAGTAAGCAGGGGTCGTACGTGGTGTCGCTGCGGTACGACGCGCCGCCGGCGATGGGTCCAGATGGGGCGGCGGCGCCTGAGGGCACGCCGGCGAGAACAGGGGTCGTGCAGGCGGCGGTGTCGCGCCCGTTCGCGGATGAGTACCGGGCGCTGAAGGACAACTACGCGCTGCTGGAGCAGGTGGCGAAGAAGACGGGCGGGCGGGTGCTGGGAGCGGATGCGACGCAGGCGGATTTGTTTTCGCGCACTGGGCTGACGATGCCGGTGGCGCTGGCGCCCATTTGGCTTCAACTGGCGATGATCGCGATCGGTGTGTTTTTGATGGATGTGGCGGTGCGGCGCGTGCGGATTGACATTCCGGGGATGATCGCCGCGGCCCGGCGTGCCGCGAGTCGGCGGAAGCTGGAGGCGGCTGGCAAGCAGATGGGGGGGTTGCAGGAGGCGCGGAAGCGGGCGCGCGAGGAGATGGAGGAACGGGGGCAGCCGAGTGTGGTGGGTGGCGGGAGAGGGGGGGCTGGCCGAGGGTCGAGCGCAGAGTTTGAGACGGTGTCGCTGGGCGAGCCGGTAATGGCGGGCGCAAAGTTCGAGGCCAGTGATGACGAGTTGGCGCGGGCCGCGAAAGCGGGTATCAGGGCAGTGGAGGCGGTGCGGCCAGCGGCGAGGAAGGCGATGGGGGACGCGGCGGAAGGTGCGGGTGGAATGAACCGGCTGCTCAAGGCGAAGCAGCGGGCGCGCGAAGGGCTTGAGCAGGAGGGCGGGGGACAGGCCGGAGGGGCGGGTGGGCAAGGCGGGGGATAAGGGACCGTTTCTTTGTGACAGACGCAGCGCGACGATGAGCGACTGCCGGAGAGATGCATGAGCGAGAACATGACAAGGGCGAACTCTCAGCCGGCCGCGCCGACCTCGGGCGAGGTTCGCGTGGCGTGCGAGGCGTTCCGCAAGACCTTTGCCGAGCTCAAGGCCGAGATCGGCAAGGTGATCGTCGGCCACTCCGACGTGGTGGAGGCGGTGCTCGTGAGCCTCTTCGCCGGCGGCAACGTGCTACTCGAGGGCGTCCCGGGCCTGGGCAAGACGCTGCTGATCCGGACGCTGGCGCAGACGCTGAGCCTGCCCTTCTCGCGCATCCAGTTCACGCCGGACCTGATGCCCAGCGACGTGATCGGCACGAACATCGTGATGGAGGACCCAGCAACGGGGCGCCGCTTCTTTGAATTTCAGAGGGGGCCGATCTTCGCGCAGATCGTGCTGGCCGACGAGATCAACCGGGCCACGCCCAAGACGCAGTCGGCGCTGCTGGAGGCGATGCAGGAGCGGAGCGTGACAGTCGCGGGCACCACGCACCGGCTCACGCCCCCGTTCTTCGTGCTGGCGACGCAGAACCCGATCGAGCAGGAGGGCACGTACCCACTGCCCGAGGCGCAGCTCGACCGCTTCCTGTTCAAGATCACCCTCGGCTACAGCCAGCTCGACGAGCTGATGACGATCCTGGATCGCACGACGGCGACGACTAACCCCGAGGTGCGCACGCTGCTGGACGGCCGGGCGATCCTGGAGGCGCAGCAGCTGGTTCGGGGCGCGGTGGTGGCCCCGCACGTGCAGGAGTACGCCGCGAGGCTGGTGCTCGCGACGCACCCTGACGGTCGGTTCGCGGCGGGGGGCGCCGACGGCGTGACGAATAAGTACGTGCGGTGCGGGGCGAGCCCCCGCGCAGCGCAGGCCCTGGTGCTGGGGGCGAAGGTTCGGGCAGTGGCGGATGGAAGGTACAACGTGGGGTTCAAGGACATTCAGGAGGTGGCGCTCCTGTGCCTGCGACACCGCGTGCTCTTGAACTTCGAGGCCGAGGCCGACCGGCTGACATCGGACGAGGTGGTGCGGCAGGTGATGGCGGCAACGCCGACGGAGCCGGTGCGGGTGTGAGGGCGCGACTGCGGTTGAAAAAGGAAGAGCTGTGGAACGCGAAGGTCGCGAAGAACGGGAAGTAGAGCAGTCGCCGGGGAGGCAGCCGTTTGAGCCGGCGCTCATGCGCCATGCAGACGTCGCGCCGGATGTGGACGCTCTGAGCCGAGAAGTGATCGGCGCGGCGATCGAAGTACACACTCAGCTTGGGCCGGGACTGCTTGAGCGGATGTATGAAGAAGCTTTGGCGTACGAGTTGGCAGCGATCGGGCTTTCCTGCGAATCACAGGTGCAGATTCGAGTTCCGTACAAGAGCGTCATGCTCTCCGCACAGCGGCTTGACCTCATCGTCGAGAACACACTGATCGTCGAGGTCAAGGCCGTTTCCCGCACCACGGAAATCGATGCGGCACAGGTTCTTTCCTATCTTTCCTATCTGCGCTGCACCGGGAAGCCTTTGGGCCTGCTGCTGAACTTCCACGTCATGCAGCTGCGAGACGGGATACGGCGGGTCGTGAACTCCAAACATCCAGCATTGCGGCCTTCGCACTCTCCGCGACCTTCGCGTTCAACACAATCTTCTTACGGAGAGCGGCTTTGACAGTATTATGTCAATCGTGGATGCGTGTGCACGCCGCGTCCGCACTGGCAGCGGCGCTCGTGGTGAGCGGGATGCTCGCTGCGTGCGCCGAGTATCCGCTGCATGCCAACATGGTCGACACCGAGTTCAACGCGGTGCTCGACCAGAACTTCCGCACCGGGATGACGTTCACCGAGGTGGATGCGCAGCTCGACCAACTGCGAGTCTCTCGCGACGATCGGCGGTTGTACGAAACCACACCGGCGCAGTTGCTGGCGCGCGTGTACCAGCCGGGCGGTCGATGGCTTGATGACGACGACGACATGATCCGCTGGGTGGATACGTGGTTCGTGTTCACTGGCGGCACTATGGAGCCGGGCGCCCTGACGCGGTGGTACACCCGTCGCGGGGCCCAGCGGTACTTCCACGGCGAGCCGGTGTACCCGCCGCCTGCCAGCGAGACGGCGTATCCGACGCGCCGGTATCCCTTCAGCCCGCCGCCGCCGGCGAAGCCACCGGAGGCGCCATAGCCCTTCATGCTCAAAACCCCCTCTCCAACCCGGCCCGAGCGACTCGAAGACCTGCTCCCTCCCGAGCTGCTGGCTCGCATCGCCAGCCTCGACGTCGCCTCGCGCCGCGTCTTCTCCGGCAAGCTCAAGGGCGAGCGCCGCTCCAAGCGCAAGGGCGAGTCGGTCGAGTTCGCCGACCACCGGCAATACGTCATGGGCGACGACCTGCGCCGTATCGACTGGAACCTCTTTGGCCGTCTCGACCGCCTTTTCCTCAAGCTCTTCCTCGAGGAGGAAGACCTCTCGCTGCACATCGTGATCGACGCCACCGCGTCGCAGGACACCGGCGAGCCCAACAAGTTCTTCTTCGCCCAGCAACTCGGCGCGGTCATCGCTGCGATCGGCCTCATCAACCTCAACCGCGTGGCGCTCTCGGCCTTCGGCGCCGGTTCCACGCTCGCGCACCTCAAGGACCTGCGCGGCCGCCGGCGTCTCCACGATGTCGGCCGATTCCTGTGCGCTCTGGAGCCCTCGGGAACGGCCAGCGCGGCCGAGGCCGCCAAGCGCATCGCCCTCACGCGGCGCGGCAAGGGCGTGATGGTCTTCATCTCCGACTTCTTCTTCAAGGAGGGGTACGAGGCTCCGCTGCGCATGCTCGTCGGGCACGGGTACGACCTCTTCGCGGTGCAGGTGCTTTCCCCGCAGGAGATCAACCCGCCCATCGGGGGTGACCTGCGGCTCAAGGACGTCGAGGACGGCGACGTCGCCGAGCTGACGATCTCCGCTCCGCTCCTGAATCGCTACCGCGCCAACCTCGCCGCGTACGAGCAGCGACTCAAGAGTTTCTGCACCGCGCGCGGTATCCAGCACATGCTCGCGCCGAGCGATACCGATGTCGCGGCCCTTGTCATGGACGAGCTGCGAAAGAGAGGGCTGCTGCGATGACCTGGCTCTCCGCCCCGATCGCGTTCATCGCCGCCGCGATCGCCATCCCGACGCTCATCATTCTCTACTTCCTCAAGCTGCGCAGACGAGACCTCGAAGTCTCGTCCACGCTCTTGTGGAAGAAGTCGATCCAGGACCTGCAGGCCAACGCACCCTTCCAGAAGCTCCGCCGCAGCATCCTGTTGCTGCTGCAGCTTCTCGCGCTCGCCGCGGCACTCCTCGCGCTCGGTCAGCCGGAGATCAAGGCCGATATCACGCAGGGTCACAGGCGCGTGCTGCTCATTGACCGATCGGCCAGCATGGCCGCGACTGACGGAGACGCCGCGGCGCCCGGCACGACACGCCTCGACGCGGCGAAGAAGGCGGCGATCGCGATCGTGGACGCGATGCGCGAACCGAACATCTTTACTTCACTCACCAGCGACGAGGGGGGCGATCAGGCGATGGTCATCGCCTTCGGCACGCAGGCGCAGGTGGTGCAGAACTTCACGGCCAGCAAGGCGGAGCTGAAGCGAGCTATCGAGGCGATAGATCCGGCCGATACACCGTCGCGGCTTAGCGAGGCCATCAAGCTCGCCAAAGCCCAGTCGCCGCTCACGTTCGATGTCGAGAAGGAACGATTCGTCGCCCGCGGCGGCCCCTCGATCATCCACATCTTCTCTGACGGCCGCCTGCCCGATTCGATGAAGATGGACTTCAAGCCCGAGGAGATCAGCCGGCTCGAGATCTCGCCCGATGACGTGGTGACGTACCACGCCGCGGGCCAGGCCGACAGCGGCAATCTTGCGATCACGGCGCTGCGGGCGCAGCGCGACTTTGACAACCCGGCGCGCCTCAACATCTTCGTCGCGGCCCAGAACACATTCAGAGAGCCCCGCACCGTCGATGTCGAGCTCGCCATTGACAACCGCCCGCTGCGCGTCCGGCAGATCACCCTACCGGGAATGAGCGCAGCGCCCGCCGCGGCGGACGATTCTGCGTCGCTGGAGCGGTCGGAAGCCGTCAAGGGGGAACCGATCCCGGGGGTCGGTGGGGTGGTGTTCGAGCTCGAGCGTGCGGAGGCGGGAATTGCCACCGCACGCCTGATTGTCCCGGAAGAGCGGCGCGATGCGCTCGCGGTCGACGACCTCGCGTACGCCATCTTCCCGCCCGCCAAGCGTCTCTCGGTAGCGCTGGTTTCCGCCGGCAACCTCTTCCTGACTACGGCGCTGGAGGGCATGAACCTCTCGCGCCTCGTCGTGATCCCGCCCGAGAAGTTCCAGAGCATGCTTGACGCGGGCCCCGGAGCCACCACCGGCGGTGACGCCGCGACGGCGCTTTCCCTTGGCGACTTTGACGTCGTCGTGCTCGACAAGTGGCTGCCGATGGTGAAGCTGGCCGACGGAAGTGGGGGCGATGCGAAGATCCCCGGGCTCCCACCCGGGCGCGTGCTGGTGCTTGGCGCCACGCCGCCGCCGCCGATGGGGTTGATCGATCGCGGCGAGATCGACGAGCCCGCGGTGATCATCGACCACGACCGGCAGCACCCGGCCCTTGCGCTCGCCGGGCTCACCGAGCTGGTCATCTACAAGGGCCACAAGCTGGAGGTCGGCGAGCAGAGCGCCGTCACGGTCATCGCGCGCGATCAGAACGGCCCCGCGATCGTCGAGACAACCAGCGACGCCACCCGGGCCATCATCGTGCCTTTCGATCCCGGTGAATCCGACTGGCCCATCAAGCCCGGATTCGTCCTGTTCGTCGCCTCGTCGCTGACGTACCTCGCCCACGAGGGCCCGCAGGACGTCTCGCGCTCGCTCACCCCGGGCCAGACACTCGCCGAGCGGCTGCCCGTGGGCGCCCAGGAAGCCCGGCTTTCGCTCCCCGATGGAGAGCGCTTCGACCTCGTCCCCGCCGCCGACGGATCCGTCGCGTACGGGCCTCTCAACAAGGTCGGCATCTACACCATCTCGTGGCGCGGCTCGGCACAGGCCGGCGACGTGCCCGTGGAGGAAGGCTCCGATCGTGTCCGCCGCGCCCTGGCCGCCAACCTACTCGACCCCGAGGAATCAACCATCGGCGCTCGGCCCGCGCTCGCCCTCGCCTCGCGCAACGTGCTGGCGGAGCAAGCGGGGACCGCCAACTCCAAACAACGCCTCTGGCCGTGGCTGATACTCGCGGCGTTGTTCGTCATCATGCTGGAGTGGTACGTGTACAACCGCAAGGTGCATCTGTGATCGTGAGCGGCGGCCGCATCCGTAGACTCGGTTGCTTCGTCCATTCACGCTTCATCGCGGCTCACGACCGCGAGCGGGGCACATGCGGTGTGCTCGCATCTCGGAGTCGCGGGCTTCGGCCCGCCCGGACCTTGGTATTGGGCTCCAAGAGTCAAGAACTTGCGCACTTGAGGCTTGTACGTTCCCGAGTGACTCACAGACACTGTCGTGGGTGGCCCATCAACCTCGCCGTTCTGCTCTCTCTTCTCCTCTTTCTCTCACGAACCGCGCCCGCCCTCGCGCAGCCCGACACCAAACCCACCATCACAGCCCAGTGGGGATTCTCTCCCACTACCCCGCTTATCCACGACCGTTGGGGTCCTGTCTACATCACGGTCGTGGCCGCCACCGCCTTCGCGGGGGATATCGTGGTCAGGTACCGCGAAGACTCCTCGCAGATCGCGGCCATCAGCACGCCCATCAGCGTGACCCCGGGCCGGCCCGCCACCGTGCAGGTCATGGTGCGCATCCCGCAGAGCGCCGATTCGGTGATCGTCGAACTCTACAAGCAGCGTGCCGATACCGGTGCAGGCGCGGCGCACCCCAGCGAGTCGGGCTTCCCGATTCGCCGGCTCAACTTCCAGGCTGGCGCCTCGGGCGCGGGCGACTCACTCCCGCTACCCATCGAGCCCCTTGCCGATGGGGTGTTGCTCCTGGGGATCACGGCGCGAGGCACCACCGATCTTGAGCTCGACGCTTTCGGGCGCACGCGCGGCGCTCGGGTGGTCGTGACAGACCACGAGGTCGCCACATGCACGATCGACCCCTCCGCGTCGCCGCTCTCGTGGATCGGCTTCGATTCCGTCGGCATGCTGGTCGTCGAGGCGACGGCCGCGCACCGCATGGACGAGCGAGCGCTCGCCGCCGTCCGTCAGTGGGTGACGCGCGGCGGCGCGCTGACCATCATCGCCGGCTCCCCCGGGGACGACTGGAAACTCTGGCTCCCGCCGGCCTTTGCGGGCGACCTGCTCGCGCTCGCGCCGCTCACGACCGAGCCAGTCCCCGGCGCCCTCGCGGCCGTCGTTGCCGCGGGTCCGCCGATCATCGATCCCGATTACGTCGAGTTCGAGACGCCGAGCGCGTGGGGCGACGCGGGCCCACCAGCGCAGTCGGAGCACGGGTGGGAGCGGTCAATCAACTCGGGGAGCGAAGAGACCAAGGCCATGCTGGAGAGCTGGCAGAAGGCAAACCTGGGCCCGCTCGGGCCGTCGGCGCCTCGGTTTGACGCCGCGCTCGTCGCTTCGAGCAGCATGGCGCAGCGCCGCATCAGTTTGCTTGGTGTCGGCGACCAGAACGGCTGGAAACTTCTCTACACCCCCACCGGGTCAGCAGATGGGGCACGCCAGACCGGCGCCGCGGCGATAGGCCCCGTCGGCTTCGGCACCGTTTGTGTGCTCGGTTTCTACCCCCGCGATGCCGCGTCCATCGGCTCGGCTAGGGCGACCCAGGCCGTGTACCTGGATGTACTCAGCGCGGCCGGGTGTCTTGTCGCCGCAGCTAAGTCGCCGCAGCCACAGTGGTTCGGCGGTGTCACGCCCAGCGTGTCGGATTCCGCGACCAATGCCATGCTCGACGAGGTGTGCGACGTGCCCGTGACCGGGCGCTCGACCTTTCTCTTCATCGCCGCGGGGATGGCCGTGCTGGCGCTGATGCTCGGGCCGGGGGATTTCTTCCTGCTCAAGAAGCTGCGCCTGCGCCACCGGAGCTGGCTGACCGCGCTGCTCTGGATCTCGCTCGCGACCGCACTGGCCTACTTTGGCCCCACCGCGATCCGTTCCGGCGACACGGGGGTCCGGCGGGTCAGCGCCATCGACGCCATCGATCATCCTGATCATCCGCTCGGGTGGCAGAGCTCAATCACCGGCGTCTTCGCGGCATCTAGCATGAGGCTCGGCCTCAGCGATACCCAGGGACAGTGGTGGAACGGCGTGGCGCCCATCAACTGGTACAGCGACCAGACCAAGTTCGGGGCGTTGTTTCCGCGCGTGCAGGGCACTGCCGGGCTCGCTGAGGCCGGCGACGATCCATGGGGTGGTCTGCTCCCGAAGTCCGGCGACTCCTGCCGCCCCGCGCCCATCTGGCAGCGCATGTGGACCATGCGGTCGTTCCATGACGAGGGCCGCGTGCCCCTCCCTTTCCGGACCCGCGTGCTTGCTACCGATCGAGAGGTTGCAGCGGACACTCCCATCCTCCGCATTGAGGGGCTCCCCCCCGGCACGCAGATCTCGGCGCCCGCTCTTTGCCTGGGATCCGGGCGATGGCGATCGCTTGCAGCGCCCGTGGACCCTGTCGGTCCCGATGGCGTCGTTGAGCTCTATAGCGTGATGCCGGAAACGGCCGAGCCCCCGGTGATCTGGGCATCCCAGTCGCAGTCCAATCAGTACGACTACTCGATGCCCAGGCTCGCGCCCGTCGCGACCAATCCCGGCACGGCCCTTCAACTTCTTGGGCCGCGGGCGCGCGCGGGGGTGATCTCAACCTACCTTCAGTCGGGCCGCTGGGGCCTGGTGCTCCTGCGGCTGCACAGCATGCCCAGCGACGTGCATCTCGAAGGTGCCCAGCCACGGCCGCGCCAACTCATCTGTCGCGTGCTCGTGCCACTTCCGGCCGAGCCTGCCGATAGCGACTCGACAACCAGTGAATCGAGCCAACCATGATCCACCTCCAGGGCGTGAGCAAGCACTACGGGTCTCTGGTTGCGCTCGACAACCTCTCGCTTCACATCGGACCAGGCGAGCTCTTCGGCTTCATCGGCCCCAACGGCGCTGGCAAGTCCACGACCATGAAGATCCTCGCCTGCTTGCTGCGCCCCGATACCGGGCGCGCCTCCGTCGGCGGGCTCGATGTGCTCCACCACGGCCACGAGATCCGCAAGCTCGTTGGGTACATGCCCGACTTCCTCGGTGTGTACGACGACCTCACGGTCGATGAGTACCTCCAGTTCTTCGCCGCTGCTTTCAAGATCCCCGCCGCCAAGCGGCGCTCCATCGTCGAGGGTGTTCTCGAACTCACCGACCTCCGCGAGAAGCGGCACGCCATGGTCGACTCGCTCTCGCGCGGCATGCAGCAGCGGCTCGGCGTCGCCCGTGTCCTCATCCACGATCCCAAGGTTCTGCTGCTCGACGAGCCCGCCTCCGGGCTCGACCCGCGCGCCCGCATCGAGATGCGCGAGCTGCTGACCGAGCTGACACGCATGGGCAAGACCATCATGGTCTCGTCGCACATCCTTTCCGAGCTTGCCGAGATGTGCTCCTCCATCGGCATCATCGAGCGCGGCAAGCTCCTCTACGCCGGCTCCATCCACGACGCCTACGCGCGAGCGGGTGCCGGTCAGCGCATCAGTGTCACGCTCGAGCCCGGCCCGGATGGCTTGGGTGCTTCGCCGGAGCGCGCGGCGGAGTTTCTTTCGCGCTGCCCCGCGGTGGCGCGAGTCGGTGTTGAAGGCCCCACACTCAGCGTCGAGCTGGCGCCCGACCAGACCAGTCACCAGCCGGTTATCGAAACGCTCATCGGTTGTGGTGCGCGCGTCGTCGCGTTCGTGCCCCGTCAGGTCAAGCTCGAGGACGCCTTCCTCCGCCTCACCAAGGGAGCGCTGAACTAGCCATGGGCGCCGCTGACCACCACATCACGTCGGGCATCGATGGCGCGGGCGAGACCGGCGGGGCGGTCGCCGCGCTTGCAGGTACCCCACGCGCCCGCCCCCGCGTGGATTGGTCGAACCTCTCGCCGCTGCGACTTTTCTTCGGCCCGGTCTTCCAGCGCGAGGTCCGTTCCACCGGTCGGCGCCGGTGGACGTACGTCCTCCGCATGATCTTTCCCCTCGGCATGCTCGGGATTGTCACCCTCGCCTACATGGGAATGACGCAGAGCCTCGACCACGTCGGCAGCTCCGGCGTCGGCGGCGCGGCCCGACTCCAGCTCCTCCAGCGCCTCGCGCCGCAGCTCGCCACCGTCATCGCCTGGTGCCAGTTCGCCGCACTCACCTTCCTCGGCCCCGTCCTCACCGGCCCATGCATCTGCGATGAGAAACGCAACCGCACCCTCTCGGCGCTCATGACCACTCCTATGACGAGCGCCCAGATCATCCTGGGGATGCTCACCAGCCGCCTCGTCCACGTCTTCATCATCACGCTCGCCGCGGCACCGCTCCTCCTCGCGATCCGTATCTTCGGCGGTCTCGAGGCCTCGATCATCCTCTCCTTTACGGGGATCGTCCTTTCCGCGGGTCTCGCGGGGGCCACCATCGGTCTCTTCTTCTCGATCGGCTCTCGCACCGCCACCAGCGCCGCTACCGGCGCCGTGCTCGTGCTCATCCTGCAGACCGCGGCCCCCCTCGCCGTTCTTGCGTACTACGCCGTTCACTACAACGTCCCGCCGCCCGGCTGGGTCTACGCCGTCAGCCCGGCCATGTCCATGTTCGGCGTCACCGCAGGCCTGTTTGACGGCGGGGGCGGCCCCGGCGCCATGGGCTACCAGACCCTCGCGCTCCTCAGCACCGCGATCAACCTGACCCTCGCGACCATCACCGTCCTCATCTCGATCGTCGCCCTCCGGCGGGTCATGCTCGCGCAGGCGGCCGGCG
>JACMLW010000055.1 GCA_014379385.1 Phycisphaerales bacterium | reverse complement strand
GATTTGAGGCAGGTCTTCGAGCACCTCTACCGCTTCCGTGACGCGAGCAATGTGCTGGTCGAAGCGGGTCCGACCCTAACCGGATCGCTCCTGGATGCCGACCTCGTGGACGAGGCACTGGTCTACGTGGCTCCGCTGCTGCTCGGTGATGAACAAGCCCTGGCCCCGGCCGTCGGCCACGCCGCGCCGCGGATCGCAGATGCACGTCGCTTCCAGCTGGTCCGGGCCTCTCGTCTGGGGCCAGACGCCGTGCTGAGATATCGGCGCGAGCGAAACGCAACCTGATTGGTGAGACGATCTAGCCGTGGGGAAGCGGGGGTGTCCGAACTACCATCGGCCATGCCCGCCGATACCACCGCAACGACCCCTGTTTCCCATCTCAAGGTGTACCGCATCGAGGTCGCGCCCCGGCCGGGGCGCGCGGATCCCGCTGCCGATTCGGTGGTGCGGGCCGCTGCCTCGCTCTCGCTGCCGGTCGCATCCGCACGCACGACGAGCGTGTATTTCATACAGGCTGACCTCGATCAACCGCAGATCGAGAGCGTGAAGGCGGCGCTGCTGGCCGATCCGGTGACCGAATCGGCGAGTGTGGGCGCCGCACCGGTGCGCCCCGGCACGCGGGTTGTCGAGGTTCACCCACTCCCGGGTGTGATGGACCCGATCGCGCAGTCCGTAAAGCTCGCGATCCGCGATCTATTGGGCATGGCGGTCGAGGTGGCGACCGGCCGCCGGTTTGACCTAGCTGGTGAGGGTCTCACGCAGGAGCACGCGGCTGCGCTTGCACGATCCGCGCTCGCCAACGAGGTGATCCAGCGGGTGCACCTGGAGCCGTGGAGTCCGGCGGCGTTCCCCCAGGGCCGCCCGCACAGCAACGAACTTCGGCACATCGAGATCATCGGGCTCTCGGAGACGCACCTCGAGAAACTCTCGCGCGATGCCCATTTGTTCTTGTCGCTCGACGAGATGCGCGCCGTGCAGGCGGAGTACGAGCGGCGTGGGCGCAACCCGACCGACATCGAGCTCGAGACCCTTGCCCAGACGTGGTCCGAGCATTGTGTGCATAAGACGCTCAAGAGCACGATCCGCTATCAGAATGATGGAAATGGAGCGGGCGGGCGAGGAGGAGCATCATCGCTCGACGCGGATGTCCTGAAATGGTCGGGCCGTCCGGGCCACGAGATCCAGCCCGACGGCTCGGTGGTGATTCACAACCTGCTGAAATCTACGGTGGCCGCCGCGACACACGAGCTGATCAAGGATGGCCTCGACTGGACGCTCTCGGTGTTTGTTGACAACGCCGGCGTGATCGCGTTCGACGACGAGCACGCGGTGTGCGTCAAGGTCGAAACCCACAATCATCCGTCGGCGATCGAGCCCTACGGGGGCGCGGCTACCGGCGCGGGCGGGTGCATCCGCGACGTGATCGGCACGGGGCTCGCGGCCCGCCCTATCGCGAACACGGATGTATTCTGTGTGGCCCATCCGGATTCATATGGAGGGGCGCGGTCGGGCGCGGGTCAATCACTCCCTCCCGGCTGCCTGCATCCGCGCCGGATTCTCTCGCAGGTCGTTGCCGGTGTGCGAGATTACGGCAACCGCATGGGCATCCCCACGGTGAACGGTGCGGTGTACTTCGACGATAGGTACGTGGGTAATCCCCTGGTGTTCTGCGGCTGCATCGGCGTGATGCCGCGCGACCGTATCAAGGGGAAGGTGAACTCGGGGGATCTGATCGTGGCGCTCGGGGGGCGCACCGGGCGCGACGGCATCCACGGTGCCACGTTCTCGTCGGCCGAGCTTGAGCAATCATCCGCCGACGAGTTCTCGCACGCCGTGCAGATCGGCAACGCCATCGAGGAAAAACGGGTGCTCGACGCGATTCTCAGGGCGCGCGATGAGCAACCACAGCCGCTGTTCTCAGGGCTGACCGATTGCGGGGCCGGCGGGTTCTCGTCGGCCGTCGGCGAGATGGGCAAGGACACGGGGGCGAGCGTACACCTGGAGAAGGCCCCGCTGAAGTACGCGGGCCTCTCGTACACCGAGATCTGGATCTCAGAGGCGCAGGAGCGCATGGTGCTGGCGGTGCCCCACGCCAATCTCGCCGTGCTCCGGCGGATCTGCGACGAGGAATCCGTGGAGCTGGCGGTGCTCGGAACCTTCGCACCGCCGCCCGGCTCCGCGCGCGGCGACCCAGACCTCGCCCTCTACTTCCGCGGCGAGGAGGTCGGTCGGCTCTCAATGCGCTTTCTGCACGAGGGAATCCCCACGCCCCGGCGCGAGGCAACGTGGTCGGGAGGCCGACGTGCTGCATCGGAGACGAGGGTTGGCGGCACAGGCGTCTCCCCCGTCGACACTCGCGTTCATCAAAGCCGCTCTCTTGAACAGACGCTCCTCACTCTTCTCGCGCACCCCAACATCGCATCCAAGCACTGGATCATCCGCCAGTACGACCACGAGGTCCGGGGCGGCACCGTCATCAAACCGCTTGTGGGACCCGCGCTCTCCGGGCCGTCGGACGCCTCGGTCATCAAGCCCGTCCCGCGGTCGAAGAGGGGCCTGGCGATCGCCTGTGGGCTCCAGACCGGTATGGGCGACCCATCGATCGCGGGGGCCTTTGCAGATCCATACCTCATGACACTCGCCGCGGTCGATGAGGCCGTGCGCAACTTGGTGTGCGTCGGTGCGGACCCCTCGCGGATCGCGATACTGGACAACTTCTGCTGGCCGAGCTGCAAGAAGCCGGAGAATCTGGGCTCGCTCGTGCGCGCTGCCGAGGCGTGTTATGACGCCGCCAAGGCGTACCGCACGCCGTTTGTGTCGGGCAAGGACTCGCTGAACAACCAGCTCACGCTCGCCGATGGCACCACGATCGAGATCCCGCCCACACTCTTGGTCACAGGCATCGGCATTGTTTCGGATGTGGCGAGCTGCATCACCATGGACGCCAAGCAGTCGGGGAACGTGCTGGTGCTCGTGGGTCCCGTGGGCAGCGGTCTCGGTGGCTCTCACTTCCAGCGGATCATCTCGAGTGGCAAAGGCGTCCCGGCTGTGCGAAGCGCCGAGCACGATCTCTCGGTTCCCCGCACCGACCTGTCGCTCGGCCCAGCGACCGCGCGCGCCGTAGCGGGGGTGATCGCGAGCGGGCTGGTGCGATCGGCCCATGACGTCTCCGACGGCGGGCTGCTTGCAGCTGTCTCCGAGATGCTCATCGCGGGATCGACGCCGGGGCAGCCCATCGGCGCAACCCTCGACCTTGGCGAACGCGATCTCGACCCGATCGCCGAGCTGTTCAATGAGTCTCCCAGCCAGTACGTCATCGAAGTGGTGCCCTTGGACATGCCCTCTCTCAAGGCGGCGCTCGGCGGCATTCCGCACGCCGTCATCGGACGACTCGACGGCACCGGGGATCTGGTTGTCAATGCCCAAATGTCGGCGGTGCCCGTGGCGAGCCTGCGCGAAGCCTGGCTCGGCACGCTGGATTGGTAAACCCGCTACAGTCGGCCCGCATGGCTGAATCGCCCACCAAAATGCCACGCGTGATGCTGTTCACCGACGGCGCCTGCTCCGGCAATCCGGGTCCGGGCGGGTGGGCGTTCATTCTGCGGCATCCATCATCTGGTGCTGAAAAAGAGGGGTTTGGCGGTTTCGCTCGGACCACCAACAATCAGATGGAACTGCGGGCGGTCATTGAGGGACTTGAGTCCATCAACCGACCGTCCCTCATTGAACTCTATTCCGACTCGTTGTACGTTCTCAAGGGCCTCGAAGAGTGGCTCCCCGGGTGGAAGGCCAAGGGCTGGCGCACCGCGGCGAAGAAGCCTGTCAAGAACGTCGAGCTCTGGCAGCGCCTGGACGAGCTCATGCAGCAGCACAAGCTCACGTTTCACTGGGTGCGTGGCCACGCCGGCCACCCCGAGAACGAGCGCTGCGACCAGTTGGCGGTGGCGGCGATCGAACAAATCCGCAAGGCAGCGGACTGACCCTCACAAGGCCGATCTTCGCTCCGCGGTACGATCCACCGATGCCCCCGGATGCCGACGCCGCTCTCGCGCCCACCACGCTTTACCTCATCGATGGGTACGCGCAGTTCTTCCGCGCCTATCACGCCATACGGACGCCCATGTCCTCGCCGGTCACAAAGGAGCCAACCAACCTCACGTTCGGCTTCATCGGCATGTTGCTGAAACTCTTGAAGGGCGAGGGGAAGATCGGCGCCGATGGCGGCAAGCTCGATTACCTCGTGGTGGCGATCGACGTCTCGGGAGACCGTGAGACCTTCCGCTCCGAGCTCTATCCCGAGTACAAGGCCACCCGTACTCCGCCGCCAGGAGATCTCTTTCCACAGGTGGAACGGTGCCTGGCGATCCTCGGCAAGATCGGCGTGCCCGTCATCGGGCTGCCGGGTGTCGAGGCCGACGATGTGATCGCGACGCTGGTGTGCTCTCTTCGTACGGAGCACCCGGACCTTCGCATCCGCCTCGTCAGCAAGGACAAGGATCTCAAGCAGCTCCTCGTGCCGGGGCGGGTGGAGATGTTCGACGTACACACCGACGAGATTATCGACGCCGCCGCGCTCAAGGCCGAGACCGGTCTGAGCCCAGTCCAGGTGGCCGACATGCTGGCCGTCGTGGGCGACACGGTGGACAACATCAAGGGCGTCGAGGGCGTCGGCCCGAAGACCGCCGCGCAGTTGATCGCCCAGTACGAAACGCTCGAGAACCTCATCGCCCACGCCGGCGAGGTGAAGGGCAAGCGCGGCGAGAAACTGCGCGAGCTCATCGGAGACACGGTGCGGCTCCCGAGCGGCGAGGTGATTGATCGCCTGCGTCTGAACAAGCGGCTCGTCGATCTCAAGCAGGATTGCGAGTTCGATTTCAGCTTGGACGCAGCCCGCGCGGACAGCATTGCGCTCGCCGAACTCCTGCCGCTCCTCAAGGAACTCGGGTTCAACCGGTATCAGGACGAGGTGAAGACGCTCATGGCCCGGGCCGCCGGCGGCGCGAGCACGCCTGATGTAACGGGCGCCGAGACCCTTACAACAACCAAATCACCCGCCGAAACAGCCGACAAACCGAGATTCATGCGACCCGCGAAGCAGGCCGCGGTGGGCGAAACTCGGGGCTCGAACGGCGGTCGGGGGGGGACGGGGGGTTGGGGGGGCGGCGGTCTGTTCGACGGCATCGCCGCGACCGATGATGACAACGGTGAGGAAGTTCAAGCCGCTTCGGAAATCTCCGCCGGCTGCCGGCCGGGCTACATCTGCATTACCACGCGGTCCCAGCTTGAAGGAATGATCGCCGAACTGCGAGCGGCCGCGGTCGTTGCCTTCGATACCGAAACAACCGGGCTCTCGCCGCTTGAATGCCATCTCTGCGGCATCAGCTTCTCGATCTCGCCCGAGAGCGGCTGGTATATCCCGGTCCGCTCGCCCTGCTCCCCCGGGGCGCATCTTGATGAAGCCGAGGCGCTCTCGCTGCTGCGACCGCTCCTGGAAGACCCGGCCCTGCCGAAGGCGGGCCACAATCTGAAGTTCGACATTCTTATTCTGCGCAACACGGGGGTTCAGGTGCAAGGCGTCGTAGGGATGCCCGGCGGCACGCACGCGCCACCGGCGACGCCAGACGGCGCCGCGCCCCGAGCCGGTGAGTCGGCCGGGTTCGACTCGATGGTCTCTTCATATTTGATTGATTCCTCGCGCTCGAGCCACTCGCTCGATGCGTTGGCGCTCGGCCTTCTCGATCACACCAACATCCCAATCACCGATCTCATCGGCTCCGGCGCTGCCCAGCGGACGTTCGATACCGTTGAGATCGGGCTCGCCACGAGGTATGCCGCCGAGGATGCGGACGTTTCACTGCGACTTCGCGACACGATGCTCCCGCAGTTGCGGGCTATGGGCCTCTTCGATCTTTTCGCCAAAGTAGAGATGCCGCTTGTCGAGGTGCTCGCCGAGCTCGAGTGGAACGGCATCCTCGTCGATCCCGGGGAGCTCGACCGTCAGCGCGACCGCCTGCTCCTGCGGATTAGGGAGCTCCGCGGCAAGATCGACGACGCCGCGTTCACGTCGCTCGGTCGGACCTTCAACGCCGATTCGCCCCGCCAACTCGCCGGCATCCTCTTCAACAAGCCGGGCGACGACGAACCGGGCCTTGGCCTCAAGCCGGTCCGCAAGATCAAGACCGGCTACTCCACTGATACGGAGGTGCTCGAGAAACTCGCGCAGGACGCCTCGATCACCACGCCGATTCCCCAGCTCGTCCTCGACTATCGCCAGCTCACCAAGCTCGTTTCAACGTACCTTGTTGCTCTGAAAGAGGCAATTAACTCCAAGACGGGCCGCATCCACGCGAGTTTCAATCAGACTGGCGCGGCAACCGGCCGGCTCTCCTCCAGCGACCCCAATCTCCAGAACATCCCGATCCGTACCGATGTCGGGCGCGAGATCCGGCGTGCCTTCATCGCCCCCCCCGGGCACCGGCTCATCGCGGCCGACTACTCGCAGGTCGAGCTGCGCATCCTCGCCCACCTCTCCAAAGACCCGGCGCTCACCGAGGCGTTCCTTCAGGACCAGGACATCCACACCGCTGTCGCCGCGCAGATCCATGGCGTGGCGCCTGAGCAGGTCACGCGTGAGCAGCGCGGCGGCGCCAAGATGGTCAACTTTGGCATCGTCTACGGCATCACGTCCTATGGGCTGGCGCGCCGGCTCGGAATCGGGGAGCGCGAGGCCGCCGAGATCATCCACGGGTACATGAAGCGCTTCGCGGGAATCACGTCGTTCCTTGAAGAATGCAAGGACCAGGCGCGCCGATACGGGTACGTCGAGACCATGCTCAAGCGGCGGCGGCCGATCGATGGCATCGACGACCGCAACCCGTCGCGCCGAGCGCTCGCTGAACGCGTCGCGATCAACTCCGTTGTCCAGGGCTCCGCGGCCGACCTTATCAAGCTCGCGATGATTGACCTGCACGGGCGGCTGAGCCCGTACGCCGCTTCATGGAGAGGCGGGACGGCGCCCGACCTGAGCGGTGTCCGCATGCTTCTGCAGATCCACGATGAACTCGTGTTCGAGGCGCCCGCCGAGGTCGCCGAGCAGGCCCGCGCTCTGGTGGTCAGCCGCATGGAGAGCGCCATGCGGCTCAGTGTGCCCCTCAAGGTCGATTCATCGATCGCCACCAACTGGTTTGACGGCAAGTAGAGCCCCGAGCCCCCGTGCCCAAGTATCATCGCCCCAGATGAGCGATACCCCCGGCACCAGCAGCGCTTGGACCACCCGTCGGCTTCTGGCGTGGATCAGCGACGCCTTGACGAAGAAAGGCATCGAGTCGCCCCGGCGCTGCGCCGAGGAACTCCTAGCGCATGTGCTCGCGTGCAAGCGTCTCAAGTTGTTTATGGAGGCGGATCGAGAGGCCACGCCGCAGGAGCTCGAGCGCCTGAGGGCACTGGTCGGGCGCGCCCTCAAGCACGAACCGGTGCAGTACCTTGTCGAGGGGTGGTCGTTCTTCGGGGTCGAGCTGCGGCTCGACAAGCGAGTGCTGATCCCGCGCTCGGCGACCGAGGCCATCGTCGAGCACGTCCTGCAATCCGCGCGCGGCCGTGGGCAGACGGAGACCGACGCCTCGGGCCGGCGGCGTGAGGTCTACCCCAATCTCAGGTTCGCCGACCTCTGCACCGGCTCCGGGGCCATCGCGCTGGCTCTTCTCAAGAACCTGCCCGGTTCGAGCGCGGTCATCACCGACATCAGCGAAGAGGCCCTCTCGCTCGCCCACGAGAACGCGTTGATCCACCGCCTTGACGAGCGGATCGAGTCGCGTCAGGGCGACCTAGTGGCCCCGCTGCTCGCGGATCAAGCCTGGAGAAACCTTGATTTCGTAGTTTCCAATCCCCCCTACATCCCCGACCGGGAATGGGCCGCCGTCGCCGTCAACGTCAAGGACTACGAGCCGCACATCGCCCTGCGCGGCGGCCCCGACGGGCTCGACTTCGTGCGCCCCATCCTCGCCGCGGGCCCCAGCCTCCTTCGACCCGGGGGCCAACTGGTTGTCGAGGTCGCGGCGTCCACAACAGGCGAGGCCCTCGCGCTCGTCCAGGAAGATGAGCGGCTCACCGGCCAACGTGTGCTCTCGGATAGCGACGGCCTGCCTCGTGTCATCATCGCCGAGCTTTTGCCGGCGTCGTGAAGCAGAACCTAGTGCGGCGGTGGAACCTCGGCCACGCACGGTGTGGCGCCCGGCGCCAATGCCTTGCGGACCTCCTCAATCAGTCGTTCCATCTGGAACGGCTTGAAGAGCACGCACTGCAACCCTTCCTGGCTCGCCCGCACGATCGAGTGGTGCGGGTCGTACCCGAACCCGGTCATCAAAATCACCGGCAGCGATGGGTCGATCCGCTTGGCTGCCGAGAAAACCTCAAACCCGTTCCGATCCGGCATCTTGATGTCCGAGATCACGAGATCAAACCGCCTGCCCTCGGGCTGGTCAATCGTCGATTCGAGCTGCGCGATCGCCGCACCCCCGTTGTCGCACACGGTCACGCGGCAGCCGCGCCCCCCGAGCACGTCCCGGATGATCTGCCGGATCTTCGGCTCGTCGTCCGCCACCAGCACGTTGCGGCCGACCATCTGCGGATCGATCGCCAGATCAATCAGAGCCTTCTCGGCGCCAAGGATGTTCTGCGGCCCGCTCGCGGCCTCCTTCACTCGGCGACGGATCGCGTCCACATCGGCGAGGATCCGATCGATGTGCCGACGCAGTTCAATGTCGGTGCCCGCGGCAGACTTCAGCCAATCAGCCTCCTTGATGATGTCCTGCAGGGGTTCCGAGAGCTCCCCCTGCACCGTCCCGGTGACGGTCTCCCCCGTCGCGCACCGCTCGACTACCAGCAAATCCAGAATGTGCAGCGCCAGTGCCACGTGCGTGGAGAACATCTCGGCGAACTGCCGGTCCTCCTCGGTGAACGCGTTCGGCCGCTCCGATTCCACGTTCAGGATACCGATGACCTTGTCGTGCAGCAGCAGCGGGATCGTCAGCGAACTGCGAGCGCCGCCGAGGCCCATGATGTACCGCCGGTCCTGGGTCACATCCGGGCACAAGTAGCTGCGCCCGGTCGCCGCGACGTACCCGCTGATGCCGCTCCCTTCACGGTTTGCGTAGAGCTCGATCTCCAGCGCCTCGGCCGGAAGCCCGGTGGCCATGACGAGCTCGAGCTTGCCCGTGCGCTCGTCAAGGAGCCGGATGGTGAAATGATCGAAGTGCAGCAGGTCGTGCGCAAACTTGACGATCTTCTGCTCGAGCACCTTCAGCCGCTCACCGATGTGCATCCGCCGGATCAGGTCGGCGTCAAGGCGCACAAGCTCGCGCCCGGCCCGGTCCACCGCCTCGAGCTTGTGCTGCACACGTCGCAAGGCCGTTACATCCCACACGATCGCGACCACTCGATCCGCGTGCCACGGCGGGTGAGCGCTCGGAGCCATCCCCGACCGGGATTCGCCGAGCATCGGATCGCCGCTGGCAAGAACAGACCCCACCGGCGACACCACTACCTCAAAGAACCTGTTCCCATCCGGCGACGCAATCTCAAACTTCACCGCCCCGGCGTGATGGGCTCCAGCGCCCCCCCCATGACCAGTGACGTGGTCGCCAAAGCGGTGCCCGGCGCGCCGGCACACCGATTCAACCCGTGCCCGGGTCTGCTCATCGAGCTGAAGAAACCGGTGGTTCGCCCACAGCACCCGCCCCTCGGAATCCGCCAGGCACGCGCCCTCACCCAGGGCTTCCAGAATCGCCGCCGACTGGCGTCCCAGGAGCTCACGTTCCGCGGGAACAAAGTCTCCGGCCCGGGAGAGAATCACGTCCGCGTGTACCCAGTCCAGTGGTCCAACCGGCCCCGCGCTGCCCGACCCGCCCATCCCCTCGCCGAAAGAACCCGGCTCCGGTGGGCTGGGGATGACGTCGAACCGATGTCCCAAGAGACGGGCAACCTCCTCCACGCTAATGGGAAGGCCAGCCAGGACTAAAAGCTTCGGTTTCTGGAATGCCATTCGTCGAGACGCAATCGGCGCGCACACAAGCGCACCAGCAGGACTAACAGGGTAGCGGGGATCGGCTGGTCGCGTGCGGGGGTAACTGGTCCTGTCATTTCCGTGCCGCACTTCACGCATAGCGGGCCGGACCGTCCCACCGCAAGGATCGCGGCGGATCGTGGAATCACCCCCGTCGGGCCTACCCTCGGCCACTGGTATCAGGAGAGCGCAATGGTCCATCCGTGGCATGATGTGACGCCGGCTGTCGAGGGGTACGAACTCCCCGGCTGCTTCAAGGCGATCATCGAGATCCCCAAGGGCTCGAGCAACAAGTACGAGCTCGATAAGGGCTCGGGTTTGATCCGGCTTGACCGGGTGCTCTCCTCGGCCGTGTACTACCCAGCGAACTACGGCTTCATCCCGCAGACCCTCGCCGAAGACGACGACCCGCTTGACGTTCTCGTGTATTCCACGGAGGAGATCCCTCCCCTGTGCATGTGCAACGCCCGCGCCGTCGGCGTGATGAGCATGGTCGATCATGGCCAGCCGGACCACAAGATCATCGCGGTGCTGATGAACGACCCGATCTACTGTGAGTTCGCTAAGGCCAGCGATTTCCCGAAGCACATCTTCAAGATGCTCAAGACATTCTTCCAGGACTACAAGATGCTCGAGGGCAAGGAAGTGATGGTCGAAGAGATCATGCCCGCCGAGCCCGCCCACGCCATCATCGAGGACTCGCTTGCCCGGTACTGGAAGCTCCGGCGCACCGGCGGCATTAAGGGCCTCATCGTCTAGCGGCCCCTGGAACGGGCGCCCGAACCCACTTGTGGTACCCTGAGGCATGGACCTGTCCGTCGGGCGAATCCTGATCGCGCGGGATCTCATCAGCGCCCGCGTCGCCGAGGTCGGGCGTCAGTTGTCCGCGGACCTCGAGCGCCTTATGGGTGAGGCCGATGACTCGGCCCGGATCGTGATGGTCCCCATCCTCACCGGCGCCATCGTCTTCGCGGCCGATCTCATCCGCCACCTTCCGCAGAAAATGAGTATCCGCCCCGTCACCATCAGCAGCTACCCTGGGGCCGCCACTACTTCCCAGGGCGTCAACATCCGCGGCGAGCTGCCCACCGACCTCCGCGGCTCGCACGTTATCATCGTTGATGACATCCTTGATTCAGGCCGCACCCTCGGCCTGCTCCGGCGCATGATCGCCGCGCAGGATCCCGCGAGTCTTCGCATCGCCGTGCTGCTCCGCAAGCACAAGGTGGCGGGCCGCGATGAGGAGGTCCGGGCCGATTACGCCTGCTTCGACATCGGCGACGAGTTTGTCGTCGGCTACGGCCTCGACTATGACGGGTACTTCCGAAACCTCCCCGAGGTGCGGGCGATGGTGGAGGTCACGTCGGAGCAGCGCGGTGCCTGAGGTACGAACGCCCCATACGCCATGGGCGCCACCCGATGAGCCGGTGCTCTGGAAGCTCAAACCGAGCCCTTGGTTTATCGTGCTCCGCCCACTCGGCTGGCTGGTCACGCTTGCGGCCGGCGCCCTTGCCTCTCTATTGGCGCCCTGGCCCGCGTGGACCGGCGATCACGGCCTCTTTCCGGCCGCCTTGTTCACTATCGCCCTGGTGATGCTGATCCTCTGGTTCGCCCTCGAATGGTGGATGCGCGAGTACATCCTCACCGCGCGCCGGATCATCGCCGTCTGGGGCGTCCTAAGACGCGCCATGGTCGAGGCGCCGCTCCCGCGAGTGCAGAACGCCGTCATGCATCGGGCCATCCGTGAGCGACTCTTCGGACTCGGCACCCTGGGATTCGCAACAGCCGGTACGGACGGAGTTGAGGTGGTGTGGATCATGATCGATCGGCCGCTGGAGAGACTCCGGGATGTGCAGCGCATCCTGAGCCCCGAAACAGCGGTTCCGGCCGCGACCAGGCCCGCGATCCACGGTGTGACCGTGCCGGCGCCGGACGACGATGCTCTGAGTCCGATGCTGGCCGATGCCGTGGTCACGAGTCAGGCTCCCGCGCGTCCGCGCGACCCCAACCACCCGTTGCCCGTAATCGGGCTCGCTGGCGGCATCGGCGCCGGCAAGAGCCGTGTCGCCCGCATCATGGAGGAGCTCGGCTGCCTCGTTGTTGACTCAGATGCGCAGGCCCGGGTCATCCTTGATCAGCCTGCGGTGCAGGCCCGGCTCCGCGAGTGGTGGGGGGGCGGCGTCATCGACGTTGATGGCCGAACCGACCGGAAGGCTGTTGCCGAGGTCATCTTCAAGGATCCCTCGCAGCGCGTCCGTCTCGAGGCGCTCGTTCATCCGCTCGTGCGGATCGCGCGAGAGGCCGAGAGAGACCGCGCCCGCCGGGGACACCGGCGAGCGTTCGTCATCGATGCGCCGCTCCTTTTCGAGGCGGGGGTGGATGCCGAGTGCGATGCCGTCATCTACATCGACGCGCCGCGAAGTCTTCGACTTGACCGCGTCCGCCTCACCCGCGGATGGTCTGAGTCCGAACTGGACCGGCGTGAGGCGGCGCAGTTGCCGCTTGAAGAGAAGAAACGACGAAGCGCCGCCGTTATCGTCAACGATGGTGCCGACCCGGCCCTGCGCGAGCGCGTGATCCAAGCACTTGATCTCGTCGCGCCATCACGCTCCTAGTGGCCTTCGCCCATTTCCGGTTGCTCCCCTTGCACGCCGCCTGGCGGGTGTATACTCACATGTTCGGGCGGGTTAGGGGGCGGGAATCGGTAACAACCGGATGCGTAGTCTCTGACCGGGTATGGACCCGATCAGCGCTTCGGGTTGAGGACAATCTGAGCCGCGCTACCAGCCGCGGTGTACACGTACCCTTCACAAATATCGGCAGCTCACGGTGCGACCCGACTTCCGGGCGTGCAGACAGCGGCGTCGTTCCATTCGACCCGCGCGGGCGCACCAGCCTGAACATCCGAGCGCCGACACAGTTCCATTAATCCCAGGAGCCAGCAGGTGGCGGACGAGACCAAGGCGCCGAAGCAAGCACAGACCGAAGGCAAGAGCACACGCACCCGTCAGGCCAAGGCTGACCCGGCGGGCAACGGAGAGCCCGTACGCTCAGAAAAGCGAGCCCCCCGCGAGTCGAAGGCTGCGGCCGAGTCCAAGCAAGGCTCAGAATCCAAGGCGGTCCCCGAAGTCAAGTCGGCCCCGAAGCAGGATCGAGCCCCGGCACCTCCGCCTCCCCCAGCGGTTCCGGCTGCGCTGTCCGTCGTTCCTCCCGTGGCGCGAGCCGCGGCTGAACCCGCGCGCCCTCCGGTCCGTGCCGGCAGCGCCCCCTCAGTTGGAGGGCCCCCGACGGAATCACGCGCTCCGCGTCAGGAACGGTTTGAGCAGGGCAATGAGGGCCGTCCGCCGCGCACGGATCGCGGCGATCAGGGCGGCGAAGGCGGATCCCGCCAGAGGCCCGAGGGCGGCAATGGACCTTCGGGTGGCGGCGGAGGAAGTGGGGCCGGTGGGGGGGCTGCGGGTGGCGGCCCAGGTCCCGGCGGCGGGTACGGTGGCCCTCGTCCAACGCACCAAGGCGGCGGTGGGGGTGGCGGAGGGGGCGGTGGCGGAATGGACCGTGACTTTGACGGCCCCATGCGCGGCGGCCATCGTCGCAAGCGGAAGCGCCGCAAGGGCATGGGTCCCGGTGGCTTTGGTGGCGGATTTGGTGGCAGCGGTGGTGGGGGTGGCGGCGGAGGGGGTGGCGGGGGTGGAGGCTTCCAAGGCTATCAGCAGTCGTTCCACGACTTAGGCCTCCCAAGCGATGAGGAACTCGAGCGTGAAGCCGCCGAACTGGAGCGGATCGCCGCCCACGCCGATCCGGCGATCCTCAAGAACGCGCTGAGCATGTCGCAGCTCCAGCGAATGAACATCGACGAGTTACACGCCGTCGCCAAAAAGGACGGGCTCGAGGATTTTTATCAGATTCCCAAGCAGGATCTGATCTTCAAGCTGCTCAAAACCCGCGCTGCCAAGCAGGGTCTGATGATCGGCGACGGCACGCTCGAGATCATGCAGGACGGCTTTGGTTTCCTGCGGTCCCCCGAGCAAAGCTACCTCGCTGGCCCGGATGATATTTACGTGTCGCCGACCCAGGTCCGACGCTGGGGCCTTAAAAAAGGGATGGTTGTGCGTGGGGCGATCCGCCCTCCCAAGGAGAGCGAGCGATACTTCGCGCTGCTCCGGGTTGACGAGGTGAACGGTCGTCCGCCGGCGGCGATCCACGAGCTCTCGAACTTCGAGGATCTCACGCCGCTCCACCCCGAGGAACGATTCGTTCTCGAAACGACCCCTGATGAGATCGAGATGCGGATCGTCGATCTGGTCGCCCCGGTCGGCAAGGGCCAGCGGGCGCTGATCGTCGCTCCGCCGCGCACCGGCAAGACGGTGCTCCTGCAGAAGATGACCCGTGCGATCAGCAAGAACTACCCGGAGGTCAAGATCATCGTGCTGCTGGTGGACGAGCGCCCCGAGGAAGTGACGGACTTCCGGCGGCACACCATCAAGGACGTGGAGGTGGTCGCCAGCACCTTCGACGAGCAGAGCAACCGGCATGTGCAGGTGGCCGAGATGGTCATCGAGAAGGCCCGCCGGATGGTCGAGTTCGGCGACGACGTGGTCATCCTGCTCGATTCAATTACCCGGCTTGCCCGCGCGTACAACTCCGAGATGCCCCACTCGGGCAAGATCATGACGGGCGGCCTCGATTCCAACGCCCTGCAGCGCCCTAAGAAGTTCTTCGGCGCCGCCCGCGCCATCGAGAACGGCGGTTCGCTGACCATCATCGGGACCGCGCTGGTCGATACCGGCTCCAAGATGGACGAGGTCATCTTCGAGGAGTTCAAGGGCACCGGCAACAGCGAGCTTCACCTCGACCGCAAGCTGGTCGAGAAGCGCATCTGGCCCGCGATCGACGTCGCCGCCTCCGGCACACGGCGCGAGGAGTTGCTGCTCGATAAGAAGGAGCTCGAGCTGGTCTACCGCCTCCGCAAAGTGCTCAGCGATATGAACGTGGTCGAGGCCCTTGAACTCATGCGGACCCGCATGGCCAAGGTCAAGACCAACGCCGAGTTCCTGATGACCATGAACATCGGGTAGGCTCTACACATGCAATCGGCGACACCCCGCGCGGGGGTCAAAGGTTCGGCCCCCGACCGCCCGGCCCGCTGGCTATGGCGTCATGTTTTTCATGTCTTGGCGCTCACCTGGGCATGGCTCATGATCGTTGTCGGACTTCTCGCGATCCTTGAATGGCCCGCGCGCGTACCCGCTTGGGACAGGGCGCTGTACGTCATCGGCGCCATGCTCCTGGCCATGGGCCAGTTCGTCCTTGCCCTCGTTGCCGCCCGCCTCTTTCCGGCGGCCAGCGCCCGCCTTACCGCAACCTTCGAGCTCCTGGCGTGGATCGCTATCGCCTCGGCGCTCGTGCTGGGAGTCGTCTTGTGAATCGAACCCGCGCGATCGCTTCCGTTCTGCTGGTGGCATCCACGCTGTCGCTCACGGAGCTGGGCGCCGGCGCGTTCGCCTCTCCCCAGCCCGAAACCGCCGCCGCTACCGCCGCTCCGCAAGCCGCGGGGGCCCATTCGCTCTCTGCGAAGACTCGCGCCGTTGTTGCCGGCTCGCTGGGGCGGCTCGCCACCTTTGAGCTCGGGCAGGCCGCGGCTCCCACGCCCGCCGCCCTCGCTGTCGCGACCGACGAGCTCCGCATCGCGTCCTGGCTCTCGCCCGACGATACCACCATCCTCCGCCGCCTCATCGAGGCGCTCTCTGCCAGCGGCGACCAGGCTGGGGCGCTCGACGCCACGCGCTTGCTCGTCCGGCTCGACCCATCCGATACTGTCGCGCAGCTCCGGATCGTCTCGTCACGTATCGCGGACCTTCAGGACGCCGATGCCCGTCTCGCGGCGTATCAAGGCTTTCTGGGCCCCAAGGGCGATAAGCTCGACCCTGCGATCCGCAGCCGGCTCGCGCTCGATGCCGCGCTCCTCGTGCGAGAGCGGGGCGATCTCGACCGCTTCGCCGAGTTGCTCGCCAGGTCGGTCTCGCTCGACGCTACCAACAAGGACGCGGCGACGATCGCCCTTTCCTTCTTCGCCGAGCGCATCGACGATGCCGAAGGACGGCTCGAGCTCGCCCTCGGACTCCTCAATGCCGACCCGCTTGACGCGGCGGCCCATCTGCTCGTGGCCCGGCAACTCGCCGCAGGCGGCGCACCAACGGGCGCGCGCCGGTTCTACGAGTCGTACCAGTTGCTATGCGTGCAGCAGGGCATGCGGCTCCCCGACGGAGTCATCGCGGAGATCTGGCTCTCCACCTGGGCCGTCAAGGACGCGGCGCAGGTCTACACCGAGCTTAGATCCGTGCTCGAAGAGCAGCGAGGCGCCACCGAGAAGCAGGCCGAGCAGCTTCGGGCGCAGAGCGCCCCCGCCGCGGTGATCCCCGACCCGCTTTCGCTCCGGCTCAGTGTCCCCTCGGCGCGACTCCTCGTTACCGCGGCGTCCGCGATCAACGACCCGGAGAAGTCGGCATGGGCCGTGACCGAGATGGAGCGATCTGTCGCCGGGGCCCTTGAGACTGATGCGTGGCGCGAACTGGCGGGCGCCGGGCCCGCGGGCTCTTCCCCCGATGAGCAAGCAGCCAAGAGCACCTGGGCGACCGAAGAAGCACTCTGGAGCCGCCTGCTCTGCGGGATGGCGCCAGCCGACGCCCCCGCCTTGATCGACTCGCTTGCCAGCGCCCAATCACCGCGCGCTTCTCGCCTTCGAGGATGGTACAACAGCATCCTTCTTGCCGCGGCGGGCGCAGAGCTAGTCGAGCCCGTTCGAGCGGCAGCCGTGGCCGCGTTTGACGCCTGCGCCGGTGACCCGTGGTGCCAGCTTGGCAAGGCGCGCTTGGACCTCGTGTCAAATCCATCGGCGGATGCCGGCGCCGTCTACCGCGCCTACGCAGAGGAGCATTGCGGCAGCCTCCTCGGTGCCTGGGCCGCGGCGCAGCTTCCCAGCCAGTCGCGGTCGTCACCCGAGTTTGCCTCCGTCGCCCGCCGTCTGGATCAGCACGCCGCCGGCGTTCCCGCTTGGCTCGAGGACATGCTGCGCGACCCGCGCCAGTTCATGTCGATCAGCGCCAAGGTCGAGCCCGCACAGGGCGGCGCGGGCGACCCGATTCTTGTCAGTATCCAAATCCGCAATACCTCTCCCATGACGCTGGCGGTCGGTCCAGACAGCCCGATCAACTCCACGATCGCCCTCACGCCACAGCTTGATCTCGGCCCCGCGCGCATCCCGGGGAGCGGACTCGAGGAAATCGCCGACCTGCGCCGCCGCCTCCGGCTGCTCCCGCAGGAGTCTCTGGAAGCCGTGGTGCGAGTTGACCTGGGGCGGCTCGGCTTCGTGCTCGACGCCGTTCCCGACCGGATCGCCCGTGTCCGCTGGCGCGTGCTTCAGGGATTCACGCTCAGCAAGGAGCAGGTCATCCAGGCGGGGCCGCTCTGCATCGCGACCGAGTCGGGGCTCTACACGCGCCAGGGCGCCCCGATGGCCCGTGCCGCGTGGGACACCCTTGCCCAAGCCGTCGCGAGCGGATCGGACGCGGAGTTGATGACCGCGCTCCTCTCGGCCCGCGCCAAGCTCGTCAGCCCGCTCCTCCCCGGTCAGGCAACGCGCGAGCCCCCCTCACCCCGGTTCACGCAGGCGTGCATTGATCGGCTCGCCCGACTCGACAGCGACGGCAAAATCATGCTGGCCGTCCTGTTGCCCCACGCCAAACTTGTGCCCGAGTTCGTCGCGATCGACCGGGCCCTGCTCGACATCTCCGAACCGCGCACCGCGCGCGTCGTGCTCGCGACACGCGCGCACAGGGCCGACGACGCGGCCCTTCTCCACGCGGCGGCTTCGTCGGACAAGCACCTCGCCGCGCTCGCCCGCACCCTGCAGGAGCGGCTGGCAGACCCGAAGGCCATGACTTACTCACGCATCGGTGCGGTCGTGCCAACCGCGCCGCCTCCGGGTCAGGCTCCTCCAGGGTCGCCCCCCGCCCCGCCCCCTTCTTCCACCACCCCAGCTCCGGCGCCCGCGACTCCCAAGAAATGAACGGCTCGCCCCATGAGCCACCGGAGATACGCACATGCACCGACACGCCCCCCGGTCCCCGATCGGTGCGCCCCGCGAGCACTCGGCGCGGCGTGTTCCTCTTCATCGTTGGTCTGCTGCTCTTGATCGCGGCTCTCTGGGCTGTTTCGGGTCAGCGTGACGCCATGCACGCCGCCATTGCCGCGGCACGGAGCGCCCCTTGGCCGCTCGTCGTCGCCGTGCTCATGCTCCCGCTCGCGAACTATCTCGTCATCTCGCTGATGTTCTGGGCGCTCACGCGCCGGTACGCGCCCGTCAGGCTCACCGAGATGTTCGCCCTCATCGGATCCTCGTGGCTGCTGAACTACCTCCCGATGCGTCCGGGCATGGTCGGCCGTATCGCGTACCACAAGGCCGTTCACGGCATCCGCGTGCGCGACTCGGCGAGGATCCTGCTCTGGTCGCTCGGCGCCACCGTGTTTGCCGCGATCATCGTGCTCGGCATCGTGCTCGCAATTGCCGGCGCCGGTCCGGTGCGTCTCATGGGCGTCGCCGTCGCCCTCGCCGTCCCGACGGGAATCTATCTGCGCTGGCGTACCGCCCCCGACCCGTGGATCGCGGTCTCTCTCCGCCTCGCCGACATGTGCGTCTGGACGGTGCGATATGTCGCCGCGTTCGCGCTCATCGGTCACCGCCTGGACCCATTGTCCGCCGTGGTCATCGCCGCCGCCAGCCAGGCCGCGATGGTCGTCCCGATTCAACTCGGCGTGCGGGAGTGGATCGTTGGCGTGGTTTCGGCTGGACTTCCGGGGGTGCTGGCTTCGATCCACGGTGTAGGTTTAGCCGGCGAGAACGGGGCTCCCGCTACTGGCGTACTTAGTGGGATGGGAGGGGGGGGCGTGGCGGCGGGTGCCGCGCTAGCGCCGGGCCTGATGGCCGAGATCGCCAACCGCTGTGCCGAGCTTGTGTGGGCCATCCCGATCGGCACGGTCTCTGTGGTGCGGCTTATCCGGACCAAGCGTGCGCTTCCGGCTGGTATCCAGCCCCCCGAACGCCGATGATTGATGTCAGCTGTCGGTCGCCCGCTCAAGGAACCGCACCCCGTTGCCCCGCGCACCGCTGATTGAGCAAGGACTGCCAATGGTCAGCAAGATCGAGCAGGATCATCAGCGCTTCCGGCAGATCGTCCGCGGCAAGCTCCGCAAGGATCTCCGCCGCTTCATCTCGCGGGGCGAACTGATCGGAAAGGAAGGCCAGCGCTACGTCTCGATCCCCGTCCACGATATCGATATCCCGACGTTCCGCTACGGCGACAACTCCGGCGGTGTCGGCATGGGCGAGGGCGAGGAGGGCGAGAGCGTCGGCAGCAAAAAGGGCCAGGGCGGCGAGGAGCCGGGCAAGCACATCCTCGAGGTCGATGTATCGCTTGAGGAACTCGCGGACATCCTGAGCGAGGAACTCCAGCTCCCCCGCATCGAGCCCAAGGGCGAGCATCGCATCACCACCATCCGTGACAAGTACTCGGGCATCCGCCCCACCGGCCCGGCGTCGCTCCGCCACTTCAAGCGCACGTACCGCGAGGCGCTCCGGCGACAGCTCGCGCTCGGCACCTACGACCCCGACAACCCGATCATCATCCCGATCAAGAACGACCTTCGATTCCGGAGTTGGACGGAGGTCCGCAAGCCCCAGAGCAACGCGGTGATCGTTTACATGATGGACGTCTCGGGCTCTATGGGCGATGAGCAGAAGGAGATCGTCCGCCTCGAGGCGTTCTGGATCGACACGTGGCTGCGCCGCAACTACGAGGGGATCGAGAGCCGGTACATCGTGCACGACGTCGCCGCGCAGGAGGTCGATCGCAAGACCTTCTTCTCGGTGCGCGAGGACGGCGGCACACGCATCAGCTCGGCCCTGCAGTGCTGCCGCGAGTTGCTCGAGGCGCACTACGACCCCATCGACTGGAACATCTACCTCTTCCACTTCAGCGACGGCGACAACTCCAGCGAGTCGGACAACCGCAACTGCGTGCAGATCCTGGACAAGCACCTGGTCCCCATGAGCAACCTCTTCGGGTACTGCCAGGTCACCAGCCCCTACGGCAGCGGCAGCTTCATCAACGTGCTGCGCGAGGCGTTCCCCGCCGGCGTAGACCAGCGGGTCGTCACCAGCCGTGTCAACGGGCGCGACGATATCTTCGAGTCGCTTCGCACCCTCTTCAAAGCGGGCAAATAGACTTCGAACCCCCTCCGTCTTCCTTCCGATCCCATGCCGCCGGTGCGTTGAGGCCTCCCATTGTTCTTCTTTGTCGTCTATGCCGTTGTGATCTGGTGCATCGCGTGCCGCTACCGCCGCTCGTGGCGGGGCTTCGGCGTGGTCGGCGCGGGCCTGATCGGCTGTGCGGTTCTTGCGTGGCTGCACTGGCGGCTGTACATCTGGAGCGAGGGCCGTTTTTACCTGCGCGTGCTTCAGGTGATGCTGTACCCGTACGCGCTGCTCGTCACCACGGTCGGTCTCTTCCTCGCATCGCTCCCTCGACACCGGCCTGCCTATGCCTGCCACACCTGTCTCTACGACATGGAGGGATTGCTGCCGATCATCAGCGAATGCCCTGAGTGCGGGGCCCATTGGAAATCCGGCGCGCCGCCGCCGGCCGCAGCACCCGATCAACCCGTTGAGGCGTCGAACACTTCGCTCGCCGCGATCCCGATCTGCCAGATCCCGCCTATCCCCGCATGAGCCGCCACGCCGCGCCAACCAGCAGCACCAGCGCCGGCAGGCCCGCCACCAGTGCCCACTGAATGAGCCTCAGCGATCCCGGCTTCAGGTTCGGGATAAGCGGCACTGCACGGGCCGCGGGGCTCGCGGCAATCAGCTCGTCCTGGCCCGCGAGCCAGTACACAGCCGCCTCGAACAGCTCCAGGTTGCCCGGCGCCTGGTACACCGTGCGCCCGTCAACCACGTCGAGCACTTTCTGTGTGATCGCGTCGAAAAACCAGCCATTCGATGCCACGATAATCATCCGCTGCGGCTTCGTGCCGGCTCTTGCGGGGCGTTCGATCGCCGCGCCCACCGACCACGGCCCCTGCGTTTCATCGAAGCGGCTCTCCCGCGTCGGCTGATCCAGCTCGCTCACGCGTGCCGCGCGGAGGTCCATCCATTCCGACTCCACCCATGTCTTGGCGCCGCCGAGTTCGATCAGTGTCTCCATCGAGACCGGTGCCCGCCCTCCCTCGCTTGCGGCGGCTTTGATCGCCACCGGCCAGAGCAAGTGCATCGGTAGCCCGGAGGCCGCGCGTGCTACGGGGTGATCCCCCACAGTGTCGAGCACAAAGTGCTCCCCGGTCACAAAGCGGCTGGTTGCCGTGGGAATCTCCGTCACCACCACCCTGCCGGTGTCAACCGTCACGCCCCACGGCACAAGGAACTCCACCATCGGATCCTTGGCGCCGCCCGACGGCAGCGCCGAGGGCGCCGCCGACAGCAGCACGCTCTTGCCCGACTCGGCAAGCCCCCGAAGCGCCGCGGCCAGCTTGGCCATCCGCGTTGCCCCCTCTGGAGTGTCGGCATTCGTGCCGATGCTTACATAGACGACCGGGCGCTTCCCCGATGGATCTAGGCGCGCGAGCGACGGTGGGTCCGGGTTGAGCATGGGCGCCCACTCGGCCACCACCATGCCCCGCAGCCGCAGCCGGTCCGCCAGCACGCCGACCGGCGCCATGGCGCCGCCCATCTCAGTCGGCGCCCCGTGAACGAAGATCACCACCGGGCTGGCCTCGTTCGCCAGCGTTCCCAGCGCCGTCGCGAACAGATCCTCGGCGCGCAGCCGCACATCCGACCTCGACTCCTCGCCCATCAGCATCGAGGGGAAGAGCGCCTCGAAGCTCACCGCCACCATTCCTGGCTCTTCACCTGTCCTGGGCGGTCCGATCACCAGTGCCGCGCTGGTGTTCTGGATCGTGCGCGCCACGTTCAGCACCGGCGGGTGCCGCAGCGACTCGAGCATCGCCGTCGTCCTCGCGGCCTGGTCGCGTACCTCCACCAGTGAGGATGCGATGATCCCCGCCCGGTCGCGCGCCGCGGCGGGAGAACGCTGGTCCCGCGCGAGCGTCGTGAGCTCGCGCTCGGCCGATGCGGCGATCGTCGCGCTCGCGGCCAACTGGTCGCGAAGCACGCGGGTGGCGCGGTCGGTCGGGGGCAGACCAGTAATGGCGCCGGGCCGAGCCGATGCGGCGTCCTCGTCTTTGAGAAGTTCTCGCGCGGTGGAGGCCGACTTGCGCAGATCCTCCGCTTTCACCCGCGACACTCCGCCCTGTGCCTCCAGGTAGCCGCGAACCCGGTCGAGCGACGGCTCGGCGCTCGGGTAGAGCTCTCGCAGTTCCCGCAGCGACGCGGACAACTGGTCAAGCGACGCGGCGGTCTGCTCCGCCTGGAGAGCCGCCTGCTGGATCGAGCCCGTGAGCTGCTGAATCTCGGGTTCGTACGCCTGCACCAGATCGGCCATCAGTTCATCGAACGCGCGAACCCCATCGGCCGAGCCCGTGTCGATGGTCGTCACATCCAGAGACGGCGCACGTGCCGCCATCGCCGCGAGCACATCATGGGCGCGCTGCACGGCGCGCCCGTCCAGCGTGCTGTAGTTCGCCGCGACGATGACCCGGTACGTCCCCTCCAGCCGACCCAGCAGGTCGATCGTCCGCTGCGAGAGCCGGTGCTCCCCCGCCTGCGTCATGTCGATGCGAGATGAGTAGCGATCACCGATCAGCCCCGCGAACAGGCAGACCGCCGTCACCGCCAGCATGACGACCGCGGTCCGCAGTCCAAACCGTGCGCGCCGTGCCCGTGCGGTCGTGGTGAGTTCGGCCGTCGCGAGCGTGTCGCCCGCACCCTTCGCCTTTGAGGTGCTCATCGCCACCTCCGCGCCTGCACGAGCAGGGTCGTCGCCGCGAGGAACCACGCCGTCCCCGCGAGAAAGAAGACCACATGCCGCGTGTCGATCACGCCCTTGGCAAAGTCCTGGATGCGCAGCCCGGGAGCCACCGCCAGCACCACATCCGCGGCCCAGCGCGGGAACCGCGACACGGCCACGCTCCGCAGCACCTCGAGCGCTAGGAACCCGAAGAGCGGACCAAGAAATGCCAGCGGCTGGCTCTGCGTCGCCGCCGACGCCAGCACCCCCGCCGCCAGATACAGCATCCCCAGCAGCAGCACCCCCAGATACCCCGCCACCATCGCGCCGTAGTCGGGTGCCGAGAGCCCCGACAGCACCGCGGCGTACACCAGCGTCGGTGCCAGCATCGTGCAGAGGTACAACACCGCCGCGAGGTACTTCCCGACAACCACTCCGGTCTCGCTCACGGGAGCCGTCAGCAGGGGCTCGATCGTCCCCGTGCGCAGCTCTTCGCTGAACGTCTTCATGGAGATCGCCGGCGCCAGGAACAGCAGCACGCCCCACGTCATCGCAAAAAACGGCCGCATGCTCGCCGGCTGACCCGGTTGCAGCACAAAATACCGGAACACCGCCCCCGCCAGCACAAGGAACAACGCCATGACCACCCATCCCGCGGCCGTGCGGAAGTAGGAGGCATATTCGCGCCGCATTACCGTGATTGTGCCCGTCATCGGCTTGGGCCCTCCCCGCTCGGCGCAGCCGCCGTTGCGCCCCCATCATCCTCTTCGATGAGCCGAAGGAACAGCTGTTCCAGCGTCGCCCCTTCGCGGTGCAGCTCGCGCACCACCAGGGCACTTTCACCCGCCGCCCTCGCGAGCGTTTCCCGCAGATCACCCGCCCGCGGCTGGGGCACCACCGCCCACCGTTCCCAGAACTGATTCGCGCCGCCCTCGCCCTCCTCCGGGATCGTTTCGCGCCGCACCGCCGCGACGCCCGGCACACCGCCGAACACGACCGCCGGCTGGGCGCCGCTTACACCAGTCCGCTTCCGCACCTCGATCAGGTACGGCGCCTCGCTGCTCATCCGCCCCACGAGTTCCGATGGCGTGCCATCGGCGCGCACCCGCCCGCGCGCCATGATGATCACGCGGTCGCACGTCAGCTCGACCTCCGGCAGGATGTGCGAACTCACCAGCACCGTGTGGTCGCTCGCCAACTCGCGCATCAGCTTGCGCGTCTCGCGGATCTGCGCCGGGTCCAGCCCGCTCACCGGCTCATCCAGCACCAGCACCTGCGGATTGTGCAGCATGGCCGCGGCCAGCCCGACGCGCTGCTTATACCCCTTGCTCAGTTGTCCGATCCGCTTGCCCGCGACATCCCTCAGATGGCAGCGGTCCATGCACCGCCCCGCGCCCCGGAGCCGCGCCGCCCGATCCATCTGCATCAGGCGGCCGCGATAGTCAAGATACCCCTCGACCGACATCTCCGGGTACAGCGGCGCCGCCTCGGGAAGATAGCCGATCGAGCGACGCGCATGGATCGACTGCTCCACGGTGTCGAACCCGCACACACTCACATTGCCACCGGTGGGGGGGAAGAAGCCCGTCACGATCCGGATGGTCGTTGTCTTGCCCGCCCCGTTCGGGCCCAGCAGGCCGACCACCTGCCCCGAGGGAACATCGAAGCTCACGCCCCGGAGCGCGGTGAACCGCGCGTATGACTTGCTGACGTTCCTCGCCTGGATCATCTGGTTCCGAAGCGTAACAGGGGACAGCGGACGGGGTACAGCCGGTCCCCGGATTGATTCCTCGACCTTGTTGCCCTGCTGTCCTCTGTCGGCTCTCTGCTGTACCCTACCTCCCAATGCTCACCCTCGACTTCGCCAACTGTCTCGCCGATCGCGTCGGAACCCACGGCATCGACCCCGCGCTGCTCGACTCCGGCGGTGAGGCCGCCTCCGGCCTTGCCCACCTCACCGAGCGCCTCGGCAAGTCTCGCGGCTCGGGCTGGGAACGCTGGCGCTCGCTCCACCTCGAGCCCATGCGCTCCGACCATGTGACAGCCGTGAACGCGCTGGTTTCGCGATTCAAAGGCCGCTTCGAGAATCTCGTCGTTCTTGGCATCGGCGGTTCGGCCCTCGGCAACATTGCCCTGCAGGGTGCCCTGAACCCATCCACGTACAACCTGCTCCCTGGTGGCACAGGTTCCAGCTCTGGTGGCACAGGCGTCCCGCCTGTGCGCTCCGGTCCCCGTCTCTTCGTCATCGATAACGTTGACCCCGCCTACTTCGGCTCCCTCCTCACCTTCCTCGAACAATCCGACTCCAAGCTCGAACGCACCCTCTTCAACGTCGTCTCCAAATCCGGCGAGACCGCAGAGACAGCGGCCCAGTTCATGATCGTCCGCGACCTGCTCAAGCGCAAGGGCCGCAAGGGATCAGATCACGTTGTGGCGATCACCGACCCCGCCAAGGGCACTATGCGCCAGATCTGCGACGCCGAGGGGTATCCCACCCTGCCCGTACCCGACGGCGTCGGCGGCCGCTTCAGCGTCCTCTCCCCCGTCGGGCTCTTCTCCGCGGCCATGTGCGGCATCGATATCAACGCCCTGCTCGACGGCGCCGCTTCCATGGACGGCCCCTGCGCGCGCCCCGCAATGCTCGAAAACCCCGCCGCGACCCTCGCGTTCCTCTTGGTCGAACTCGGCACGCGCCTCGGCAAGCCCAACCATGTGATGATGCCCTACTGCAACGGGCTCTACCTCCTCGCCGACTGGTACCGCCAGCTCTGGGCCGAATCACTCGGCAAGAAGTCGGACCTCCGGGGCGACACCGTCTACGCCGGCTTCACTCCCATCAAGGCCCTCGGCACCACCGACCAGCACTCGCAGGTCCAGCTCTACCGCGAAGGGCCGAACGACAAGGTCATCGGCCTCGTTGAGGTCGCCGACTTCGGCAAGCAGGACGTCGCGATCCCCGCCGGCCTCGGCGTCGACGCCATCCAGTACCTCGAGGGCAAGTCGATGGCCTCGCTCCTCGCGGCCGAGAAGCGCGCCACCGAATACGCGCTCGTCGAGTCCCACCGCCCCAACTACACCATCACCTTCCCCAAGGTCGATGCCTTCCACGTCGGGCAGTTCATCTACCTGTGGGAGATGGTCACGGCCTACGCCGGTCTGCTGCTGAACATCGATGCCTACGACCAGCCCGCCGTCGAGCTCGGCAAACAGGCGACCTTCGGTCTGATGGGCCGCCCGGGGTACGAGAAGCACCTCAAGGCCGTGAACGCGACGCTCAAGCCCAGCAAGTGGGTCATCAAGGGCTGAGCGGGCAGGGTCAGATGCATCCCTACCGCGGCGTCACCCGCAGCAGGGCCGAACGCACGAACACAAAGTTTCCCGGCGGCGCCGACAGAGGCGCATTGGCCCCGAACACCGCGATCTGGAAGGCCTCTCCCGGCTTCGCATCGTTGGTGAGCGTCACGATGTTCGGCGCGTTGAACCCCGCCGCGAACGGCCCGCCCACGCAACCCAGCTTGATCGGTAGCTTGCCGTTCACCCACACCTCGGCGTAGTCATCGACGACCGTCTCGAAAACTACGGTCGCGCCCTCGATCGGAGCCTCTCCGAGGCGCTCGGGCAATGTCACATTGATGCGGTACCAGGTGAAGCACAGCTTCCCACCGCCGCGCCGATCATCGTCGAGCCCGGTTGGATCCGCCACCTCCCAACCGCTGTCGTCAAAGTCCGCGGCTCCCGCCTTGGGTTCGATGTCGAATGTCGCCACGGTCTGGCCCGCGCTGTTCTTCCCTTCAGCCGCCACCACGCGGGCGTCCAGCACGCGCCAGTGGGCGCTTACACTTGCCACGCCCTCCGACGTCATGAGATCCAGCACAGCCTCCGGCGAAGGGTTCATCCGCCGCCGTTCCTCCGCCCCGCCACCCACGACCACAAGAACGCCCAGCATGACGGTCGCGCAGGTACGTTTCATCGACAATCCCTTCTGGTTGAGGCTAAGCGTTCAGTGGGCAGTCCACGTCTCGCGGGCAGGCCAAAGGCACTTCATTCGGCGTCCGATCGCCAGACGGTCTTCCACTTCGGCGGCTCGTTCTTCAGTCCGTGGTAACCCTCTTCTACCGTAATCGGCTTCCCGCTCCGCGCCACGACCCACATCCCGAACGACGTTGTTCTCTGGGCCCCGCCGTCCGGCCCCGCGGTCTGGAACGTGTCGCCGACAAACCGGACGCGCACCCGCTCACCATCGATGCCGATCGACTCCGCCGACTCGCCGTCACGGTTGATTGACGGCCCGCGGAAGTAGGCCAGCACCTCGCATTGCCCGAAATCCACGCTCGGAATCTCGTTGCGGCCCATCGCCCCCTCAAGGTCATCGCGCCCCACATGCTCCGACCACAGCGACCGCCACGCCGCGGCGTCGGTCACCAGCACAAACCCGATCCGCTTGCACTTGGTCTCGTGCCCCGCCCACTGCACAAAGGGCATGGTCAGGCGGTCCGCAATCTCTCGCTGCTCAACAACCCGGCTGACCTGCGCCGGCGGCTCAATCCGCGCCAGCCCCAGCATGATCGCGCCAGTTCCGGCGCACGCGATCGCCCACGCCACCTGCACACCGCGGCGGGTTCGAAGCCTCTGCATTTGGAGTCTCCCGGACCGCCCACCACAACCCAGTTCGTCTCTCGAAACCCGGGTGTACCGAGTTCGGCCACCGCGCGTTGCGTCAGTCTGTGGCTTTGCGCCTCTTGGAGTCCATGCGCTCCCGGTCCGGCTTGCGGATGTCGGTCGCGAGCCCGACCATCTTCATCCCGAGGATGAACAGGTAGCTCAGGTCCAGCTCCCACCAGCGCAGCCCGTGGCGAGCACTGGTCGGGAACGCGTGATGGTTGTTGTGCCACCCCTCGCCCAGCCCCAGCACGCCGACGATCGGATTGTTGCGGCTCTCATCGTGCGACCGGAACGGCTGCGTGCCCCACAGATGACACACGGAGTTCACGCTCCATGTGATGTGATGCACCAAGAAAATCCGCACCAGCCCGCCCCACAAAAAACCCAGCGCGATGCCAGTCCAGCTCATCGTCAGCACGCCGCCGAGCACCGCCGGAATAATCAGCCCCGCCAGCACCCAGCGCGTGAAGTGCCGGTTCGCAGCCGCTGTCGCCGGGTCTTCCCGCAGATCGCGTGTATACCGGCCGAGCCCCTTGGGCCGCCCTTCGAGCATCCAGCCGACGTGCGCCCGCCACGCTCCGCGCAGTGTTGACCACAAACTATCGCCCCAGCTTCCATGCGGTCCGATGTGCGGCGAATGCGGGTCTTCTTCGTGGTCCGAGTGCTGGTGATGCCGACGGTGGGTCCCGCACCATTCGATGACCGGCCCTTGAACGGCCATCGCCCCCGCCGCGCCGAGCGCATATCGAACCACCGCGTTCGTCTTGAATGACTTGTGCGTGAACAGCCGGTGATAACCGACCGTGATGCCGATCGACGATACCGCGGCCATCCCCCACAGGATCGCCAGATAGGTCCAATCAAACGCCACGCCCCACAGGAGCCCCACCGCCGCGAGCAGACCGACAAACGGGAGCGACACGGCGATCAGGTTGACGAGCCGAAGCTTGCGCTCCGCGGGCGAGAGCTTTCGCGCGGCGCGTCGAGAGGCCGCAGTCGAGGCCGCAGGAGGCGCAGCGTCCGGCAGCACGGAGTCGCCGAAATGGTCATGGATGGGAAGTGCGGATGCAGAGAACGGCGGGGGAGACGAGACAATGGTCATAGCGTTGATGCAACTCCGGATTCCATCGAGAGGGACCAGTACAACCCCACAAAGAGCGAGTCGGCAATCCAGCGCGAACGGCCTCCGCAAAAGAGGCTGTGTTCTACTTCGGACCACGCCACGGACGCAGCCGAGTGCAAGAGGATACGCGCAATGTGCGCGGAATGTTCGACGCGAGGCAGCCGCACGCCGACAACTCGCAATTGCCTCAACCCCAAACTGGTCGCTTGCCGAAAGTGCTTTTTTTTTCTCGTAAGCAGTTGCCCTCCGCCGAGGCGCTCTATAATCGCTTGCCACAATTGGTGTCCGCCGGCAGTCGGTGGCCCAGTTGTGCGACAGCCGACGCTCGAATCCCCGCCCGGACTCTCAGCACGGTTTCATCAAGTTCGGGCATCAGATAGGATTCGAAACATGAAGCTTTACGTAGGCAATCTCCCCTTTAGCGTGACCGACGACCAGCTCCGCAGCCTCTTCGAGGTGCATGGCCAGGTTTCCTCGGCCAGCGTCGTCATGGATCGTGAGACCGGCCGCGCTCGCGGCTTTGGGTTCGTCGAAATGGCCGATAGCAACGCCGCTCATGCGGCGATCGAAGCCATGAACGAGAAGCCCTACGAGGGTCGTAATCTCACCGTCAACGAGGCCAAGCCCAAGGTGGGTGGCGGCGGCGGTGGTGGTGGTAGTCGTGGCGGCGGTGGTGGTAGTCGTGGCGGCTTCGGTGGCGGTGGTGGTGGTGGGGGTGGCGGTCGCGGTGGCTGGTAAACACGCCGTAAGTTGAGCGCAAACGAAGAGGGAAGCCCCACGGGCTTCCCTCTTTTCATTGGTAAGGCAGGAGAACGCCCTATTTTGATACGCTCGATCCGATGATGCGAATGGGCGAGGCGGAGTCCAAGAGCCGCAACACGCTGGGGCATGCTCTTTATTGAGGGCATGGTCTTTCGCTACACCCCGTCGTCGTCGTCGCGGCCATCGCGCTCATGGTCGTCCTGATGAGCCGCCTTCTGAACGATCATCTCACCGAAGCGCGATCTCACGAAATGGACGGCACCGCGACCACCGGCACCTCGAACACCTGGTCCGCAACACGCACCTGGATCCGCTGCAGCGCGCCCTTGGAACGGATCGCCGCGTTCAGCGTGAACGGCGTCTCGCCCGTCATCTCCTGGCGGGGCGGGAGGTTGCGCAGCAGCAACTCAGGCTCCGCCGCGCCGCCTGCCGAGACGGACGTGATCGAGGTACTGAACCCGGCCGCGCGGTTCACGCCGCCGATCATGATGATCACGCGATCCTGCGACTGATACGCCGCGATCTGAAGGTCGGCGGGCACCACGTCCACCGTTTCGCTCTGCGAGTACACCACCGGCGTGGGCTGCGCCACCACCACCGCGGGCTGCTCCTGCACGATCACGCGGGCCGGCTGCTGGATAATGATCGGAGCGGGCTGCTCGATGATCACCGGGCGGTGGATCACCACCGGCGTATCGCACACCGGCGCCCGCCGATAGATGATCGGCGGATCGCACACCACCGGTCGGTGGATCACGATCGGGCGCGGCTCAAACCTGAAAATAAAGCTCGGCCCGCAATCGTCGCGCCGCACGCGCCCGTAATGGTCGTGCCCATAGCTGCGCGACCCCCAGTCGCGATGGCTGTGGCTGTCGTGTCCGCCGCGCGAGTATCCGCCGCGACGGCCACCGTGCCCGTCGCGCCCGTCGGCCGCCAGCGTTGAACCGGCGACGGCCAGGGCGGCG
>JACMLW010000054.1 GCA_014379385.1 Phycisphaerales bacterium | reverse complement strand
GGTTGAAGCGCCCCACCGACGAGGACACGCTGGGCACCGAGAACCTGAGCCCGCGCCAGGAGCAGGCGATCATCGCGCTGCTCAACGAGCCCACGGTGAAGCGGGCCGCCGAGGTCTCCAACATCGGGTACCGCACCATCCACCGCTGGCTGGAGGAGCCGGCGTTCGCCAAGGTGTACCGCCGGGCCCGCAGGCAGGCCTTCGCGCAGGCGGTCTCGCTCACGCAGCGCTACGCGCCGCTGGCCGTTCAGACCCTCGCCAAGGCCATGAACGACGCGGATGCGCCCTACGCGGTGCGCGTCCACGCGGCGGTGTACATGCTGAAGTTCAGCCGCGAGTCGATCGAGCTGGACGACCTGGCCTCGCGGGTTGACGACTTGGAGGCCCGGGCATCAGGCGGGAACCAGATCGTGGCCGACTCGACAGCGCACGCGCCGAGGCGGCAGGATGATGATGAGGAACCCGGCGCCCTTCAACCGCTGATCGGGGAGCCGTCATGATCCGAAGGCATCGCGTCCGGGGCCCCGCGCAACCATGGACACCAGCTTGGCCAGGGCCCCTTCATCCCGCACCACAAACTCGCGGGCGACGGACCGGCAGGAATCATCGGGGGGCACGAGGAACAGCACAACCGGGGGATCGACCTCGGGGCTTAGTAGGACGACCTGATGGTCGGCCGAACCCTCGCCCCCCCGCCACCAGGTCTGCGGCCCGATCGCCTGTCCCCCACCAATGGCGCCATCGAGCGACTCACGAACTTGCTCGTACAACATATGTGATCCCCTCCGAAGAACATACAGCGCGGGCCATCCGAGGGTGCTTGGCACACCGCCTAATGCCTAGAGCTTGCTTGATGCCCCCTCTTGGGGTACCTGAGCGCTACGGGTCTCGCCGTGAACGTAGCTCGCGGGGCCCCCGAAGGAGGCGCAGCATGGGACATGCGAGGGTGTACGAGCGGGAGCGACTCGGTGCGAGAACATGGGGCGAGCGGGCGCGGGGAAGCCGACGGGACGAAGGGCACGGTGAAGAGGACGTGCGCGCAACCGCTCGGACCGCCCAAACGCCCGAGATGTGCCGCACGTACCGCACGTCCCGCAAGCCGCTCAGGAGGCTGCCCGTGGAGATCCTGAATAATGAGGAGGCGACGGCGCTGCTGGGGGCCTGCCACCCCACGCTGGCCACCGGCCTGCGCAACCGCGCGCTCATCGCCGTGCTGTACCGTGCGGGCCTACGCATCACCGAAGCGCTGGAGCTTCGGCCCAAGGACATTGACCACGAGCGCGGGTGTATCCGCGTCCTCCGCGGCAAGGGCGGGAAACAACGGACAGTTGGCGTAGACGCCGGCGCGCTGGAGATCATCCAAGCCTGGGCGGTCGCACGGGCGGTCCTGGGCGTTGAAGTCCGATCGCCCCTGCTCTGCACCGTCTACGGGACCAGGCTCACCGATGCTTATGTGCGGCGGCTACTTCCCAAGCTGGCCGACAAGGCGGGCATCGCCAAGCGCGTCCACGCCCACGGCCTCCGCCACACCATGGCGGCGCAGCTCCGCGAGGAGGGCGTGGACATCGGGATCATCAGTAAGCAGCTCGGGCACCAGAGCATCACCACCACCGCGCGGTACCTCGATCACATCCAGCCCTACGCGGTGATCGAGGCCATGCGCGGGCGCGCGTGGGGGAACGCCACAGGGGGGACGCCATGAGACTGGGACGCCGGGTTACGAAGTTGGAACTGGCCATCCCGCCGGTTGGCTTATGCCCGATCTGCCGGGACCAGGGCTCGCCGGGCTGCCGGGTCACCTGGGAGGGCAAGACCGGCCCCGACGCGGAGCGGACCAACGGGGGGTGCCTGCGCTGCGGCAAGCTCTCCACGTTCACGCACATCATCGTGGAGTACAAGAACCTGCTCGGCCCGCGCGGGCCACTGGAGGCGCCGGCGTGCGCGTGAACGCCCGCATCACGAAGCTGGAGCGGATCAGCGGTACTCACGGCCCGTGCCCCGAGTGCCGGGGCGAAGGATTGGCGCTGCTGCGCATCACTTGGAAGTACGCCGGCGCTTCCGAGCGGGTGGAGCAGCGCGGCGGGTGCGGGCGCTGCGGCAACGTCTCGGCCATCAAGCACCTGATCCTCGGGCCACGGCCGTCGCTCCAAGGTGCCGCGCCAAATGGAGGCCCCACATTCGCCTGAGAGCACGACTCGACAAGCTGGAGCGGCGCGGCGGACTCGCACCCGAATGCGAACGATGCGGCTTCCCGCCGTCACTCGAAGGGTGGTACGGCCGCGTGACGTTCCACGTCCCGCCGCCACGGATCATCGGCGAGGAAGCAGCGGCCGAGGAACTCGGGCCGACCAACTGCTCGGGGTGCGGGCGGCAGCTGGTGTTCGTAATCAAGGCGCCGCGCGAGTTGGCCGTGTCTCACGCCTAACACCCCCGTGCGCTGGTCTCCCCCTCCGACCGGACTGGCCCACCCAGCTTCACCTTGGGGGCTGGTGGGGGGCGGACCTCCTTTGAAGTTCTCCGGTCCGGTCAACGAATCAACGAATACATCCGGTCATTCAGTCGAACTCCAATCGCTGAACTCGCGCCCAGGACTTCCAGTGGTCGGATTCGCCGCGGAGGGCGATCTGATCGAGCATGAAGGCGAGGGTGGGCTCGGAGCCGGTATCGGCGGTGCGGCCGGTCATGATGCGGAGGCGTGAGAGGGCCTGCATCGTCGGCAGGTGCTCGGGGTAAACCTCCAGCGCCGTCGCGTAGGTCGCAATCGCCTCGTCGGTGCGGCCGGCCTGTTCGAGTGTCAGCGCGAGGTTGAGGCGCGGGTCTGGGTGACCAGGCATCAACTTACGTGCCCATTCAAACTCCCCCGCGGCCTCGAACAGGAGACCCTGCTGGAGGAAGATCGCGCCGAGGTTGTTATGCGCGGGTCCGTGGTAGAGGTCGAAGGTCAGGGCTTCGCGCAGGAGCTTCTCGGCCTGCTCGGGGTCGGAGTCGATGAACTCGGTGGCCTCGAGCGTGAGGCGCTGGGCGCGGGCGGGGTCGCGCTGCGACTCGGTGAGCGGGGCGTAGGGGCTCGATGAGGGCGAGGAGGCGCAGCCGGGGATCACGAACATGGTGAGACACGCCGCGGCGACGGCAGTCGATGCGATGATGGAAGCGGAACGTGTGTGAATGAACTGTCGAACCGGCTTGCTCACCGGGCTTCTCCTGGGAAGACGAGGCGTTCGAGCGCGATGACGGCGCGGAGCGGCAAGTCACCACCCGTCGCAGCCGCGGTGCGCTGGGGCTCGGGCGAGACATCGATGCTGGCTGCCACCCAGGCGGGTTCGGCGGTGCGCCAAGCATCGAGGAATCGACCGATCTGCGGGAGGGTGATGCCGGTGAGCGTGAGGCCGGCGCGGCGGCGGACAGCGACGCCGCTCGCGGCGGCTTGCGCGGTGGTATCGGGCGTGAGGCTCGAGAGCACGCTGGCGGGGAGCCCGCAGGATGAGAGGACCGTGCTGAGGCGCGTGGCGAGGGCGGAGGATTCGGCGCCGTCTGCGGGGAGTCGGGGCATGACGGCGCGGGCCGCGAGGATCTGGCGGGCGGCGTCGGCCGATCCCTGAAGCTTGGCAAGCTCGGCGTTGGCCGCCGCGCGGGCGCGGAACATCGGTGGCGCGGTGATGGCGAGGGAAACCGACGCCGCGATGATCGTGGCCGACCAGAGCAGCACCAGGGACTGCTTCATGGCGCACTCCTTTCATCGGGGTGGAGTTCTAGCGTGAGCCGGGTAAAGGAGCCGGAAGCGTTGAGGCGGGGCTCGGCGAGCTTCCAGCCGGTGGGAGCTCGCATGGCGCTGAGGAAAGCTGCGGGGTCGGCGTCGAGCGCGACGGAAGCCATGATGCGAGCGGTGGTGATGGAGAGCGATTGAGGCTTGGACGGAACGCCCGCGGGCCATGAGCGGAGGAGCGCGGCGCGCGAGAGCGAGGCGTCGGTGACTGGCTTCTGCTTGGTGGCGGCATCGGCGACGGCGCGCAACTGCGCCACGACACCGGGGAGCGAGTCGGGGGACTTGCCGGGAGCGATCTCTGTTGCGAGGTCGATGCGGGCCTGCCTCGCTGTCGCGGCGAGGGCGGTGCTGTGCTGGGCGCGGCGGTGGAAGCCGACGGATAGAAGGATCGTAGTGAGGAGCACAGTCGCCGCCACAACGGCGTGGCGGCGGAATCGGGCAGCGCGATGCGGGCGCGGCTCGAACCGGCCGACGAGGAGGTTGAGGGAAGCGGGATCGACTTGAGCCGCGAACTCGGCCGGGATCGACGCGGGGGTCAGCGAGAGAACGCATGGCGAGAGCGCGTCGAGATCGGCGACCCGGGCCGCGCACACGAGCAGCGCGGTAGCAGCATCTGCGGGGCTTCGATCCTCGTTCGAGACGCGGTCATTGGCGGCGCCCAGCGACACGCACACGGCGTGGATCGGTTCGGCGTCGGGGATGTCGGCCTGCACATCAGAGAGAAGCCCCGCGGGCAGCTCGCCGCGGCGAGAAAATCCGGGGGCCTCGATGATCGACCAATAGAAGCGATCGGCGGGCCAGGTGACGTGGTCAGCGGTCGCGGTCGGTTGAATGGGAGTGGCTTGCGCAGTCATGGCCGCTCGCTCCCGCCGGCCTTGAGCGGGATACCGGGGTTCAGCGCCTCTTGGCGCAGCGCCAGACGGAACGGAGCTCCAGTGCCGAGTGTGAGCTCGACGGCCCCGGCCTCGACCTTCGAGAGCGTGCGACCCGCGAGGGACTCGCCCTCCTTTGCGGAGACGATGGTGTCGGCGTCGGGGTCGTAGAAGAGCGCAGTGAATACGCCGTTCTCGCTCACGACCGCCAGCAGCTGGAGCTTCAGTGGTGGCGGTGGCGGAGGTGGTGGTTGCGACTGAGGTGGCGCCGGCGGGGGCGGGGGCGCGACCCAGAGGGGGCGGAGAAGGCGCCGAGGTCGAGCGCGACGACAACTGACGTGTCATCGGAACTGTCAGCGTCAGCGGTCGCACCGGCCCATGAATCGAGCCGCGAGAGGTCGAATCGCGCGAGGTCTTTGCTCTCCAGTGGCATGAGCGCCCACCACGCCGCCCCCGCGACTGCTGCAAGAGCCACGGCGGCCCGAACCCCCCGAACCTTATATAGAGGAACAAAGCGTCTCACGTCACCACCTCATCGAGTGACTCGATCACGCGGGCGACTTCCTCGGCGGTGGTGTGGCCGGCGTTGACGAGGGCGCGGCCGGCCTCGCGGAGTGTGACCATGCCGGCGCGCTGGGCGGCGTCCTTGATCTCGACCGAGGAGCGGCGACGGCCGACGAGGTCGCGGAGCGTGTCGCCCATCACGAGCAGCTCGAACACACCGGAGCGGCCACGGAACCCGGTGGAGAGGCAGTCGGTGCAGCCCTGCCCGGCGCAAGGGGTGTGGACGCGGCGAACGAGCCGTTGCGCCAGCACGGCAGAGAGCGATGACGAAACCAGGAAGGGCTCGACGCCGAGGTCGAGCAGGCGCGCGACGGCGCTGGCCGCGTCGTTGGTGTGGAGCGTGGAGAGGACCAGGTGGCCGGTGAGCGAGGCCTGCACCGCCATGCGGGCCGTCTCCTCATCGCGGACCTCGCCGAGCATGATCACATCCGGGTCCTGGCGCAGGATGTGTCGCAAGCCGGTGGCGAAGGTCAGGTTCTTCTTGGGATCGACCTGGGTCTGGCTGACGGCGAGACCTGCTCCTCCGCCGATCCCCTTGGCGCCCGCGAGGTCGTACTCGACGGGGTCCTCGATCGTCATCATGTTCAGCTCGCACCCGCGCGCCGAGACGCCAGCGTTCGACGAGCTGATCCAGGCGAGCGTGGTGTAGAGCGTGGTGGTCTTGCCGCTGCCGGTGGGGCCGGTGGAGAGGACGATGCCGTGGGTCTTGCTGACCTGCGC
>JACMLW010000053.1 GCA_014379385.1 Phycisphaerales bacterium | reverse complement strand
CGCATCGTCGACGCGGTCCTTGGTTTCCTTCATAGCGATCTCGGTGGCGCCGCCGACACTAATGATGGCCACGCCGCCGGGGAGCTTGGCGAGGCGCTCCATGAGCTTCTCGCGGTCGTAGTCGGAGGTGGACTTCTCGTGCTGGGCCTTGATCTGAGCGGCGCGGGCCTGGATGTCGGCCTTCTTGCCGCCGCCCTCGATGATCGTGGTCTCGTCCTTGGTGATGATGATCTTCTTCGCGCGCCCGAGCTCGCTGAGCTGGATGGACTCGAGCGATCGGCCGAGGTCTTCGGCGAAGAAGGTGCCGCCGGTGAGGACGGCGATATCACCGAGCATCGCCTTGCGGCGATCGCCGAAGCCGGGGGCCTTGACGGCGCAGATGCGGAGCGTGCCGCGGAGGCGGTTGACGACGAGCGCGGCGAGCGCCTCGTTCTCGACTTCCTCGGCGATGATGAGGACCGGCTGGCTGCTCATGGCGATCTTGTTGAGCAGCGGGAGCAGGTCGGCAAGATTGGCGATCTTCTTCTCGTGGATGATGATCAGGGCATCCTCGAGGACGCACTCGGCGGTCTTGGGGTCGGTCATGAAGTAGGGGGAGATGTACCCCTTGTCGAAGGCCATGCCCTCGACGTACTCGAGGGTAGTCTCGGCGGACTTGCCCTCTTCGACCTCGACCACGCCTTCGGCGCCGACCTTGAAGATCGCTTCGGCGATGAGCTCGCCGATCTTGGTGTCGTGGTTGGCGGAGACGGTCGCGATCTTGCGGTAGTCGTCCTTGCCCTTGCACTTGACGGCCATCTCGTCGATCGCGGCGGCGGCGGCCTCGGCGGCCTTGTTGATGCCGCGCTGGATCTGGACGGGGTTGGCGCCGGAGGCGACGTAGCGGATGCCCTCGAGGAAGATGGCCTCGGCGAGGACGGTGGCGGCGGTGGTGCCGTCGCCGGCCTTATCGGCGGTGCGCTTGGCGACCTCGTTGACCATCTTGGCGCCCATGGACTCGAAGGGCTCGGCGAGGGTGATCTCCTTGGAGACACTGACGCCGTCCTTGGTGATGGATGGGCCGCCGTAGGACTTCTGGATGATGACGTTGCGGCCGACGGGCCCCATCGTGACCTTGACGGCGCGGGCGAGACGCTGAACACCCTTCTTCATCTCGAGAAGAGCGGCGTCGTCGAACATGATCTGCTTGGTTGCCATGAATACCTCGGGCACTGGGCATCGGGCACTGGGCACTGGTGGTGCGGAGCCGACGCAAGGCGGTTAGTCGTTGTTCTTGTCCTCAAGACTGCGGATGAGAGCGGCGAGGATTCTTCCGCACTCGTTGAGACGATCGAGCACGTTGCTATACGGCTCGGGACGAACGTAACTCAGGCGAACGGCGAAGAGCATCTGGGTGTCGATCTCGTAGATTGATCCGCGTGCGGCTCGCAGGAAGCGATGTAGTCGGCGGTTGACCCGCGGCCGTATCCCTCGGCGATGTTGCTCGCTACCGAGACCGCGGCACGCCTGAGCTGGGAAATGAGGCCGAATCGCTCGGAGTCCGGGAACTGGCCCGTGATCGAATAGACTTCGATCCCGAGGTCCATCGCTTTCTGCCAAGCGATCAGATCTCGATGCGATCGAATCTCGCTCACGACTTACTCCAGTGCCCGATGCCGAGTGCCCAGTGCCCTTCATCACTCAACCCTCGAGGACGCCGAGGAGCTCCGATTCGCGGAGGATGAGGTGCTTGATGCCCTTGATCTCGACCTCGGTGCCGGCGTACTTGCCGTAGACGACGGTGTGGCCCTGGCGGACGGACATCTCGGCGCGTTTGCCGTTCTCGAGGCGCTTGCCGGGTCCGGTGGCGACCACGGTGCCGCGGACGGGCTTTTCCTTGGCCGACTCGGGCAGGTAGATGCCGGAGGCGGTCTTGGACTCGTTCTCGATGGGCTTGACAAGGACGCGGTCTTCGAGGGGCTTGACGGACATGGGGGGCTCCAAGGGTCCAAATAGCAAATGGCGCCAAATCGCCAAACTAGGGACTGGGTGACGGAGGCGTCAGTGAGGAACGACGCCGTGGATCGGAAACTCAGACTTTGGGACGGACGCTGGTGACCTTGCCGCCGCCGCCGGAGGCGGGGGAGTTGGTGCCACGGGGCGTCTTGGGGGTAAATGACTTGTGGGCGTCGAGCGTGGGATTGTGCTTGGCAGCGCCGTCGTGGGTCTTCTGGGGGAAGGGACTGGAGGGATTGCCGGGTGGCGATGATCCGCCAGCACCGCTGCGGCTACGGATGTCTTTGGATTTGGACATGTGCTGAACCTTTCGGGAGTTGGAAGAGCACCGCTCAATACTGGTCAGCGAGTTAGAACCCCATCCCGCCCATGCCACCCATTCCGCCCATGCCGCCACCCATGCCTCCCATACCACCCATGCCGCCGCCACCGCCGTGGCCGTGACCCGCGTGGTCGTCCTTGGGCTCGGCCTTCGAGGTGATGAGACAGTCGGCGGCGAGAAGGATGGTCGCAACGCTCGCGGCATTCTGCAGGGCGCTGAGGTCAACCTTGGCCGGCGTGAGCACACCCTGCTTGATCATGTCGCCGTACTCGAGGGTGAGGGCGTTGAAGCCGAACGAGCCGGTGCCCTCGGAGACCTTGGAGACAACGACGTTGCCCTTCTCGCCCGCGTTCTCGGCGATGGTCTTGAGGGGGACGGAGAGGGCGCGGTAGACGACGTCGATGCCGGCCGCGAAGTCGTACTTGAACTGTCCGATGTCTTCGCTGGTGACCTCGACGGACTGACCGGACCTGGAGGTCTTGCCGTAGACAGACTTCCATTCCTTCATGTTCTCGAGGGCGGCGCGGGCGCGGATGAATGAGACGCCGCCGCCGGGGACGACGCCCTCGGCCTGGGCGGCGCGGGTGGCGTGGAGGGCGTCCTCGATGCGGGCCTTCTTCTCTTTGAGCTCGGCCTCGGAGGCGGCGCCGACGTTGACCTGTGCCACGCCGCCGGAGAGCTTCGCGAGGCGCTCCTGGAGCTTCTCGCGGTCGTAATCGCTGGTGTTGTTCTCGATCTCGCGGCGGATCTGCTCGATGCGGGCCTGGATGTCGGAGGTATCGCCGGCGCCCTCGATGATCGTTGTGTTGTCGGCGTCGATCTCGACGTGCTTGGCCATGCCTAGGTCGCCGAGCTCGACATCGTCAAGCTCGGTGCCGAGATCCTTCATGATCGCCTTAGCGCCGGTGAGGACAGCGAGGTCGTCAAGCATGGCCTTGCGGCGATCGCCGTAGCCGGGGGCCTTGACAGCGCAGACCTGGAGCGTGCCGCGGAGCTTGTTGATGACGAGGGTGGAGAGGGCCTCGCCGGTGACATCCTCGGCGATGATGAGCAGGGGCTTCTTGGCCTGCATGACCTTCTCGAGGAGGGGGACAAGCTTCTGGACCGAGTCGATCTTGTCCTCGTGGATGAGAACGAGGCACTTCTCGAACTCAACGGTCATTTCGTCGGTGTTGGTGACGAAGTTCGGGGAGAGGAAGCCGCGATCGAACTGCATGCCCTCGACAACGGTGACCTCGGTTTCAAGGCTCTTGCCTTCCTCGACGGTGATGACACCGTCTTTGCCGACCTTCTCGAAGGCGTCGGCCATGATCTTGCCAATCTCGGGGTCGTTGTTCGCGGAGATGCTGGCGACGTTCTGGATGTCGCTCTTGCCGGAGACGGGCTTGGCAAGGGCCCTGATCTCGCGGCTGGCGGCCTCGACGCCCTTCTTCATGCCGCGGACAAGGGCGTTGGGGTCAACGCCGGCGGAGATGTGCTTGAGGCCTTCGCGGAAGAGGGCCTCGGCGAGGACGGTGGCGGTGGTGGTGCCGTCGCCGGCGTCGTCGGAGGTCTTGCTGGCGGCCTCCTTGACGAGCATGACGCCCATGTTCTGGGCCTTGTCGCGGAGTTCGATTTCCTCGGCGACGCTGACGCCGTCCTTGGTGACGGTTGGGCCGCCCCAGGACTTGTCGAGAACGGCGTTTCGGCCGCGGGGGCCGAGAGTGGCCTTGACGGCGCGGGCGAGCTTCTCGACACCGGCGAGAAGGGCCTGACGGGCTTCAACGTCGAAAGTGAGGGTCTTGGCGGCCATATCTGCTGGGCTCCGGGAGGCTGGGACTGAAAGAGGAGGCTGGTAAATAAGGATGGAGGCGGGGAGCGGCGACCCTGCGGTCACCGCGCGGCCTCCGATCGCCGAGTAGGCAATCAAGGTGCCAGAACGTAGGGCTGGTGAAGAGGGCTTGGCTATGCCGGGCGAGATCGCCGCGGCTGTCAGTGCGTGCGGACAGGTAGAGTTTGGCTGCCGGAATGGCAGGCATAGCAGGCACATGAGATTAAGGTCGATCAGGGGTGCAATGGGGTGATGCCCCCTGCCAGAACTCAATGGGCTGGGAGCGGGCACATCCCGGCACTTGTCGCGGGGCTCCCCCCGCTATCATGGGCCTCCCATGCACGGATGCCTTACAAGTTGTGGTGTGTTGCCCGGCGCATTGAATCTGCCGATGCCCCCGCTGGCGGCGACGGAGGTGGGCTCGTACGCGCCGGTGCTGCTGCTGATCATCATGGCGATTACGTTCGCGGTCGCGAATGTGGTGCTATCGCGGATCTTCGGGCCGCGGCGGGAAGGGAACATCAAGGCGACGACGTACGAGTCGGGGATGGACCCGGTTGGGACGGCGCGCAAGCGATTCAATGTGCGGTTCTACCTGATCGCGATGATCTTCCTGGTGTTCGACATCGAGATCATCTTCTTGTATCCCTGGGCGGCGACGTTCCCCAACATCGATCACAGCACGGACCAGGCGATGATCTGGTTGGCGCGGATTTTCTTCTTCATGCTGACGACGGTGATCGCGTATATCTACGGGTATCGCAAGGGTGTCTTCAAGTTTGACTGAGCCCGGCGCGGAGCCTCGCGGACCCGGTGGGGAGGGGGCGGCGGCATTGCGCGGACCCGTCATTGTGGCCACGGCAAAGGCGACGCGGGGCGAGCGGGCTGCGGGAGCGGCGATAGCGGTCGGATGTCTGGCGCTGCTGGTGGTATCGGCTTGGCTGCGGCCCGAGGGTGCCGGGCACGGGACGCACGAGCAGCTTGGGTTGCCGGCGTGCGGTTGGGCGGTCGCGACGGGGTATCCCTGCCCGACTTGCGGGATGACGACGGCATTCGCCCACGCGGCGGATCTGGAGCTTGGCCGCGCGATCGTGGCGCAACCGTTCGCAGCGGCAGCAGCGCTGGCGACGGCGGCGGCGTTCTGGGCGGGGCTGCACGTTGCGGTCTTTGGATCGCGGCTGGGGCGGATCGGCGGTAAACTGCTCTCGGCGCGGGTGTTGTGGTGGATCGCGGGAGCCTGGGGGGCATCGTGGGCGTACAAGGTGATCGTGTGGAACGGGGGCGGATGAGCGGCGTTGACCGTCCAGAGGAGCGGAGCATGGGTAAGACAAGAGCGTGGCGGCAAGCGGGGGTGAAAGTGCTGCTGGGTGCGCTCGGCGTTGCTGCGTGCCTGCCGCTCAAAGGGTGCGTGATCGGGGCGTTGGTCGGCGGGATGACGGAGTCGTACCGGCAGAACTCGACGCGGCCGATCGATGCCAAGTACACGGGGGTGGAAGGAAAGAGTTTCGCGGTGGTGGTGTCGGCGGACCGGATCATCCAGGCTGACTACCCCGACGCGGTAGCGCTCTTGACGGTCCGCATTAGCGAGCGGCTGAAAGAGCACATCAACGCGACGGGGTATGTGCCGGGCGAGCGGGTGCTGGAGTATCAGTACAACAACCCGCGCTGGGTAGCGATGTCGATGAGCGACCTGGCGAAGGCGCTGGGGGTGGAGCGGCTGGTGTTCATTGACGTGCAGGAACTGCGGCTGAACGATCCGGGGAATCAGTATCTCTGGGCGGGCGTCGCGACGGGCACGGTGGGCGTGGTGGAGGCCGACGGGCCCATGGCCGACATCTACTCGTTCCAGGAAGCGGTATCGGTGGCCTTCCCTGACGGCGAATCATTCGGGCAGGGGGAGATGTCGGCGCCGCTGGTGCAGGCGGCACTTGTAAAGAGGTTTGTGGATCGAGCGTCGTGGCTCTTCTACACGCACGAAGAGCCGTACTACCCAGAGTACTAGGGACGAGGGCCAAGGGATTTGGGATGAGGGAATAGGGAGGAACCCGGGTCGACCATGCGCAAGACAACGGCTCATCGAATGCTTGCTCTCGTATCCATGGTGTATGGCTGCATGCTCTTGGCGGCGTGCAACATCGTGGGGCCGGGGTACTACTTCCTCGCGGGACCGGAGAAGGCGCCGGCGCGGTACGAGATTGAACCGACGAAGTCGGTGGTGGTGTTCCTTGATGCACGGGGCGCGACGATGGACCGGATGCAGCGCCGACACGCGGCGATGGTGGCCGAGAAGCTGCTGCTGGAGAAGGAAGTGGTCGTGAAGGTGATCTCGTCGGAGACTGTTGACGCGGTGGTGGCTCAGGAGCGGCACGGGAAGCTGATCGGCATTGTCGACGTGGGGACCGCGGTGGGTGCGGACCTTGTGCTGTACGTCAAGGTTGACCGGTTCACCCTCTCGACCGACGGGACGACATTTTCGCCCACGTCGTTCGCGAAGATCAAGCTGATGGAGACGGCCACGAAGGAACGCCTCTGGCCGAAGGAAGACCCCGGGTACTACTCGCTCGCGGTTCAGCAACCGGTGAAGCAGGGCGATTCACCCGCCACCGGACCGGCCCGCAGCGCGGCGGAGCGCACGCTCGCGGAGCGGCTAGGCACGGCGATCGCCGAGTTGTTCTACGAGCACGAGGTGCGGCCCATCCGCGAGCGTTTGGGCGATTGATGCGAGTGCTGCACATTCTGGGGCCTGACGCGGGTGAGGACGCGAGGATGTGCTGTCGCGCCGCGACGCGGATTGAGTCGTTATGTTGTAGTGAGGACGAAACGGCTGCTCGACCACATGAACCCGGCGAGCGATCAGGGGCGATTGAGCATCGCGTTATCGAACTCCGGGGTGTCGGCACCCCGGAAGCATATTGCGACGCGACGCCGCGCTGGGAGCGGCTCTGGGCGCCAGGCGGCCGAGCGGCCTTGGTACGCCGGTCGATGCGCCGGCTGTCCGACACGTGGTTGAGCGCCGGCGGATCATCCAGAGGGCTCGTGCAATGCTGGTCGTCGGGCGCGCTCGACGCCGCGGCGTGGGTATCGGGCACGATCGTCGCGGCGATGAGCGGTGATCCGCCCGAAGAACGACGGCAGCGGAGGACGCTTGGGCGCGCGCGGGTGACCATCGCCCTTGAGCCGCGAGAGAGCCAGGAGCCGGCGCGTGCCCGCTGGCTCGACGCGGGCTCGCGGGACGTTCGGGTTAGTTCGGGGCCGGGGTTCCCTGCATCCACCGCCGAGTTCCAGCACGTTCGGTCATCGCTCGCGTCTCCCGAGCAGGTACTGGTTGGGTTGATCGCGGAGCGACCGACCCAGGCCGACGCGGCGAAGTTCGCGTTCATGCTGGGGCTGCTCTTCACCACGGGGATACCGATGACGGGTGTGGTGCCCGCGGGCAGCGGTGGGATGCGTGCCGCGGCGCGGTTCTTGAGAGCACACGGCCGGCGGTGGGCGGTGCTTCCGACCGATGCAAGTTACGCAACCGCTCTGCGCGGCTGCGATGTGGTGGTGTGGCCGGGGAATCAAGGGGGCCTGGTGCAGGCGGCGGCGTGTGTCGCGGCGGGGATACCGGTGGTGATGCCGGCGTGCGACGGCGCGGAGCGGCTGCTCGGGAGTAGCGCGAGGAGGTGCATCGCCGCTTCTGCGGAGATGAAGCCCCTCGGGCAGCGCTTGCTCGAGCTGTGCGGGGACGAGGGACTGAGGCGGGATCTTCGGACGCTGTTGAGGGAGCGATTGCGAACGGGATCGCCGCAGTCGTTCGGGGAGGTCTTCAAGGGGGTTTGGGAGGAAGCGGTTCGTGAGCGTGGACGCTGAGCAAGAAAGCGCCGCGGCAGGGGAGCAGTATCATCACCGGCGATGTCGCACACACACACTTCAAGTGATGAAACGAAGGGGATGGCTGAGGCGAGTGCGCCATCGCCTGCTGGCGCGGTTGTGCCGCCTGTGCTCGATATCGACAATCTGGTGGTGAAGTTCGATCGGCGCGGAGGCTGGGGACGGCACGCCCCTGCACTGATTGCCGTTGAT
>JACMLW010000006.1 GCA_014379385.1 Phycisphaerales bacterium | reverse complement strand
TAGTTGCCACCAGGTCATGCTGAGCACTCTAACGAGACTGCCGGCGTTAAGCCGGAGGAAGGTGGGGATGACGTCAAGTCCTCATGGCCCTTACATCCAGGGTTGCAAACGTGCTACAATGGCGCGTACAGAGCGACGCAAGAGCGCAAGCTGGAGCAAATCGCACAAAACGCGCCCCAGTTCGGATTGTCGGCTGCAACTCGCCGGCATGAAGTTGGAATCGCTAGTAATCGCGGATCAGCTACGCCGCGGTGAATACGTTCCTGAGCCTTGTACACACCGCCCGTCAAGTCATGGGAGCCGGTAGTGCCCGAAGCCGCCACGATTCAGTGGTGTCCACGGCAAGATCGGTGACTGGGACTAAGTCGTAACAAGGTAGCCGTAGGAGAACCTGCGGCTGGATCACCTCCTTTCTAACGGATTTCGTTAGACGAGTTCTCGCGGAGCAATCCGCGTCTCGTATCGTCAGCACTTTCTTGTCCGCGGATCGGCCACAAGCCGACCAACGGATAGCCGTCCGGGTAACCGGCGGTCAACGAACACCCAACTGTTTGCGATATAACCAGGGCTCCTGGCCAGCTCCCGTGTTCGAAAGACGCGGGAGTTGTGTTTTTGGAGTCTGTGTGCTTGCCGCTTCGGCTCTTCCTGCGCGCAGCTTCCCTCGCGGCCCGCGATCGACCGTCGAACTACGTGATACTCAGAAACAAGAAGACGGAGCGACGGGTTCACTGCGCCCGGCTGCGGTGTGGTGCCATACAGCCGTTAAGTCACGGGCCTTTGGGCGCCGCCTCGGCGAGCCTGCCCAGTTTCTTGTCGTGCCGCACAATTGAGCCGGTGCAGAGGTAGACGATGTCCTCGGCGATGTTGGTCATCAGGTCACCGATGCGCTCGAGCTCGCGCCCCAGACGGTAGACGAGCAGACCGGTGTGGTGGGCGTTGGGCGTGCGCTGCATCATCTCCAGCGTCTCATCAAAGAGCCGGCGGTGCAGCGAGTCGATGGTCTTGTCCCCATCGACGATCGCGCGTGCTCCGTCGCAATCCTCGGTCTGCAGGGCGCGAAGCAGCGCGTGGCAGGCCATCGGCACACGCTGGCAGAGTTCCACGAGGGCCGTCGGCCACTGCGGGATGGCGCCTTCCGGCATCTTGATGATGGTCTTGGCGATGCCCGAGCCGTGGTCGGCGACCCGCTCGATGTCGGCGTTCACCTTGAGGATGAACGTCAGGATGCGGAAGTCGCGCCCAAAGGGCTGCTGGAGCGTCATCAGGCGCAGGCACTCTTGCTCGATGGCGATCTCCTCGGAATCGATGAAGGAGTCGCGCCCCTTGACCTCGCGAGCGGCGTCGCGGTTCATGCTCCAGAGTGCATCGATGGCGGAATCCACCATGCCCACCGCGCTGGTGGCCTCGCGGTACAGGCGGTCTTTCAGAGCATTGATGTCGTGGATCGAGCTAAGCGACATGGATCGTTCCTGAAGCGGCGGTATAGAGCGGGCACGCCCCGGGCGCGAGCGCCGGTGGGCCCTTGATCATCCTAACACTCTGCATCGGAAGCGCGGCTCGCGCAAGGGGAAAAATCGCTTGCTCAGTAAAGAAGCGACGCCTGGGCGGGCTTCTTCTTGCTGAGCCGCGCCCCGGATCGTACAGCGTGGTAGGATTGAGCCTCTATGAAGATCGGGCCAAGCCTCGCCCCCACCAACCCGTTTCACATCGCCCGCGCCTATGGCGCGGCGCCGTCTCGCGCCCCTGAATCGGCAGGCGTGGCGCCGGCCAGTTTCGACACCCACGGGCCGTTACCGAAGATCGACCAGTTGGTCGCGGCGACCGTTCCGGGCCGGGTCGAGTTTGGCGCCGACGGAGTGCCGGTGGTCGCCCGGCGCGAGCCACTGGCTGCGGCGTCCGGCGCGTACCAGATGTACGGTCGCCCGGCGGATCGCAACGCGGCCGCGACAGCCATCGTGCTCGGCCAGGTTGTGGACGTCAATGGCTGAATCGCGAGCGACGCCGCGCGGCGCTGCGATGCACGCCGAGTCTCGGCCCGGCGGCCTGTCATTCCCAGAACCAAGCCCGCTCGCCCACCACTGGCTGATGCAGCCCGGATTGGTGTTTCTGAATCACGGATCGTTTGGGGCGATGCCGCGACCAGTGCTGGAGTTTCAGCGCCGGTTGCAAGAAGAGGTGCTGGCCGATCCGGTTGGGTTCATTGTCGAAGAACTCGAAGGACGGCTCGACGAGGCGCGCGCGGTGCTCGCACAGTTCGTGGGGTGCGACGCGAATGACTTGGCGTTCGTGCATAACGCCACCAGCGCGGTGAACACGGTGGTGCGGAGCCTGTCGTTCTCGCCCGGCGATGAGCTGCTGACGGGGAACCACGAGTACAACGCCTGCAACAACGCGCTGTGGATGGTGGCTGAGCGGGTCGGGGCCGGCGTGGTGATCGCCGAGGTGCCGTACCCGATCCGCGAACCGGAGGAGGTAGTGCGGGCGATCCTATCGAAGGTGACCGGCCGAACCAAACTGGCGCTGGTGAGCCATGTCACGAGCCCCACCGCCGCGGTGTTCCCGATCGAGCGGATCGTCGCGGAGTTGGCGGCGCGCGGGGTGGACACGTTGGTCGATGGGGCTCACACCCCGGGGATGGTGGAGGTCGACATCGACCGGCTTGGCGCGGCGTACTACACCGGCAACCTGCACAAGTGGCCGTCGGCCCCGCTGGGGTCGGCGTTCCTGCATGTGCGCCGCGACCGACAAAAAGACATCCGGCCATTGGTGATCTCGCACGGGGCAAACGCGGCGAGGCCAGATCGGCCGCTCTTTCGGCGCGAGTTCGATTATGTGGCGAGTTTGGACTACACGGGGTGGCTGAGCGTGCCGAGGGCGCTCGAGTTCATGGGCTCGCTGCACCCCGGCGGCTGGCCCGAACTGCGTAGGCGCAATCGTGAGCTGGCGCTCGCGATGCGCCGAGTGCTCGTTGAGTCCTTTGGCGGCACGCCGCCGGTCCCTGAAGAGATGATCGGCTCGATGGCGACGGCGTGGATCCCCGCGCACGGGCCCGGCGAACCGCGAGAATCAAAGTATCACGACAGCCTGCAGGACCGCCTGGTACACGAGTATCGGGTTCAGGCGCCGATCATCCCATGGGTTCCGACGGGCGAGGCGGCGTGTGGCCAGCGGATGGCGCGGGTGTCGGCCCAGGCGTACAACACGCTGGGGCAGGCGGAGTACCTCGCGGGGGCGATCAAGGCGGCACTGAGCGATGTCGGCGACTGAAAGGTCGGAAGGTGGGGTTGACGGCCAAGTCCGAGAAAGGTCCGGGTGCATCAACCGCGCCATTCTTGCGTATGGCATGTGCTCGGGAGTTGATGGCCGCACCGGCTCGTCCGCGGTCGGCGATGAGGTATCTTGAAGATCTTACACGGCGGCGGCTGGTGCTCAGGGCTTTGCGAGGGTTCCTGGGTCGGTCGTCGCGGCCGGGTGTTGGCGAACACACAGGAGCAGTTCATGCATCGGATTACCTGTCGGCTCGGCGCTCTCTCGATCGCATGCGCGATGGCCGCGGGCGCCGCGGGGCAAGGGCCGCAGGGCGATGGCCAGCGTGAGCGGTTCGACGGACACCAGGTGGTTCGAGTGAACGTGCGATCGATGGATGAGTTGCGGGTGCTGTTGGCCGCGACCGAGGATGTGTGGTCGCATGAGCTCGGGGTAGGCGAGATCGATGCGCGGGTGGACGCGGCGGGAATTGAGTTGCTGAAAGAAGCGGGGCTCGAGGCGCGGGTGCTGATCGAGGATGTGCAGCGGCTGATTGATGCGGAGGCGGCGCAGATCGCGGCCGCGGGGGGCGGTGGGGGTGACGAGGGCGGGCTGCGCGGGCCGGGCTGGTTTAGCACCTATCACAATCACGCGGAGATCAGCGAGTTCGTGGATCAGCTCGTTGCGACGCGGCCCGACCTTGCGAGCCGCTTTGCGGTGGGGAACTCGTTGCAGGGGCGCGAGGTCTTTGGGATCAGGCTGACATCGGGAGTCGGGGGGACGGAGAAGCCGCAGATCCTAATTCAGAGTCTGCAGCACGCGCGCGAGTGGATTGGCGGCGCGACGACTATGTTCATGGCTGATCGCCTGCTCGCGGAGTACGACACGAACACCGAGGTGCAGCGGCTGCTCGATGGGTTCGAGTTGCTCATTGTGCCGGTGTTTAACCCAGACGGTTACGAGCACACGTGGACGAGCAATCGGCTGTGGCGGAAGAACCGGCGCGACAATGGCAACGGCACGTTCGGCGTTGACACGAACCGTAACTGGGGCTATCAGTGGGGAGGCGAGGGATCGAGCGGGACGCCGGGGAGCGATACGTATCGCGGGACGGGACCGTTCTCGGAGCCTGAGACGCAGATCGTGCGCGACTTCATCATCGCGCACCCGCGCCTGGTGATGCATCTGGACGTTCACAGCTACGGACAGTACATCCTGTCGCCGTGGGGGTATACGTCGGCGCTGCCGCCCGACCATTCGCTGCTCTCGGCGCTCGGACACGGCATGGAAGGGGCGATCGAGGGCGTTCACGGTTCGTCCTACCTGCCGGGACCGGGATACACGACGCTCTACGCGTCAGCCGGGATCGCGCCCGACTACGCGTACGGCGAGCACGGCCTGCTCGCGTGGACGTTCGAGGTGCGCGACACGGGCCAGTTCGGGTTCGTGCTACCCGCCAGCCAGATCGTGCCGACCGGCGAGGAGATCTACGCGGGCGTGAAGTGGGTGGGCGACTGGTTCCTCGACAACCAGTTGTTCCTGACGCTCTCGGCGACGCCGACCTTCGAGCCGAGTGTGCCGGAGACGGTGGGCTTCGAGGTGCGCCGCGGCCTGCTGCTGCCGGACCTCGGCAGCGCGAAGTTGCTCTGGCGCGTGGGTCGGTCGGGGCCGTTCATTGAGGCCGGCGAGACGGATTTGGGGAACGGCTTCTTTGAAGCGACGATCACACCTGGCGTGTGCGGCTCGGTGGTGCAGGTGTACCTCGAGGGCGCGGCAATTGGCGGGGGGATGGTGCAGTTTCCGGATGGGGGCGCCGCGGCGCCGATCGAGTTCAGCGTGCAGACGGTGACGGTGCTGAGCGATAACGCGGAGAGCGACACCGGCTGGACACTGGGAGTTGCGGGTGATACGGCAAGCTCGGGCCAGTGGGTGCGCGGCAACCCGAACGGGACGATCGCGCAGCCGGAGAATGCCCACTCACCGGTGACGTGCTTCTTCACCGGCCAGGGGAACCCTGGCGGTGGGGATGGGGCCGCGGATGTGGATGGCGGGTTCACGCGGCTCGTGACGCCGGCGATCGAGCTGAGCGGGCAGACCAACGCGACCATCGGGTACTGGCGGTGGTATTCCAACAACGGGGGCGCTTCGCCGGGCCAGGATGTGTTCCGGGTCGAGGTGAGCGACGACGGCGCGGCGTGGACCGCGGTGGAAACAGTCGGCCCCGGCGGCGCGGGGACGAGCGGCGGGTGGGTCTACCACGAGTTCGAGGCGGGCGATGTCGTTGAACTGACCAGCCAGGTGCGGGTACGGTTCATCGCGGAGGATGCGGGCGCGGGGAGCCTCATTGAGGCGGCGATTGACGACATGGTGGTGCGGAGCCGCGCGTGCGAGGTGTGCGCGGCGGATGTGGATGGCAACGGTCTGGTGAGCAGTGCCGACATCACGTTCTTCCTAGGTGCATGGTTCGCCGACCTGAGCAGCGGGTCGCTGACGGCGGACTTCAACGGGGATGAGGCCGTTACCTCGGCGGACATCACGGCGTTCCTGGGGGCGTGGTTCGGCGCGCTCGTGGAGGGGTGCGGGGCCTGAGAGAGCCCAACGCAGCCAAGTGATCAAGCAGCAAGCCGGAACCCGCCACGGCGAGTTCCCATTTGCTGCGTTCTTGTTTCGATGTGCCGCGTTTCTGCTTACGGAGCCCAGACGTTGGAGACGGCCTTGTCGCTCTGGAGCAAGCCCTGGCCGTTGAGGTGCCCCGCGGCCTGACCGTTGAGCTTGAGTGCGCCGCTGGCGAGCTTGGGGAAGTGCTCGCCCTGCCATGAGGCGGGGTACTTGGGGTCGTCGAGGTCGAGGGCGGCCTTGGTGGGATGGAGGGGGCGGAAGGTGTCGCACATCACGGCGAGCTCGCCGGTGTAGGTCGCTTCGAGCGAGGCCTCGACGGTGCCGGGATGCGGGCCGTGCGGGATGCCCTGCGGGTGGGCGGTGAGCGAGCCGATCTCGATGCCTTTGCGGCTCCCGAAGTTGCCCTCGACATAGTAGAGCACCTCGTCGGAATCGAGGTTTGAGTGGTTGTAGGGAACCTTGATGGCCTGGGGGTGCCAGTCGAGCATGCGCGGGCAGAACGAGCAGATGACGAAGTTGTGGGCCTCGAAGGTCTGATGGACCGGCGGGGGCTGGTGCAGCTTGCCGGTGATGGGCGAGAAGTCGTCGACGTTGAATATGTAGGGGTAGTAGCAGCCGTCCCACCCGACGATGTCGAGCGGGTGGTAGTCGTAGACGTAGCTGTGCATCGCGTCGCGGGCCTTGACGCGCACCTCGAACTGGCCCTCTTCGTGGTACGTGAGGGGGAACTCGGGGAGGCGCAGGTCGCGCTCGCAGTAGGGCGAGTGCTCGAGGAACTGGCTGGTCGCCTTGCTCATGTAGCGGCGCGGCGGCTCGATATGCGAGCTGTTGACGGTCTCGATCACCAGGAACTTGTCGGCGGGAGCGCCGTCCTGACGGGCGTCGAAGACCATCCTGTACACAGTGCCCTTGGGGATGATGAGGTAGTCCTTCGGACCGAACTTCAGCGTGCCGAAGCTGGTGTAGCACGTGCCCGAGCCGAAGTGGATGAAGATGCACTCATCGCCCATGCCGTTCTTGTAGTGGTAGTTCATCGGCTCGGCGGGTGCGCAGACGGACATCTCGCAGTCGGTGTTGCCGAAGAGGACGACGCGTCCGGTGATGGGGTCGCCCTTGGGGGTGATGCCGGAGCTCTTGATGTGGCGCATGCGCATCACATCGCGCTCGACGTACTCGGGCTTGGTGGAATAGAGGGCCTTCCAGCCGGTGACCTGGGTGGGCGGGTTGATGTGGTAGAGGGTGCTGGTGGGGCCGCTGAAGCCCTCGGTGCCGAAGACTTCCTCGCTATAGAGCCGGCCGTCGGGGCGGCGGAACTGGACGTGTCGCTTCTGGGGGATTTGTCCGAGTCGGGTATAGAAGGGCATGGCGGACCTCCGTGGCTGCTCGAATGAGGATATGCCCCGGGGGCGCGGACGCGGGCAAGGTCAGGGCTTGTCGGTGGGCGGATCCGGGAGATCGGCGGCTTGCTTGCGGAGCTCGTCGAGCGAGAGGCCGGTGGCCTCGTCGTCCCGCCCGAGGCGGCCCGCTGCGCGGAGCTTGGCGATGTGGCGGTCGCGCTCGAGGCTGAGCGACAGGTTCTTGACGAGATCGGACGAACTCTCGCGCGGCGTGCCGTCCAGCGCCGAGGGCTCCCGGTTGGGAGGACGCCACTGGCCGATGCCGAGGTAGGGCCGAATCAGCGCATCGACCTCGGACGTCGTCAGATTCGTCGGGAGGGGCTGCGCTACGGGTATCGGGCGGTCAAGAAGCTCGGCGCGGGCGATCTCGGTGAGCTTGACGTCGGAGTACTGGTCGATCACATTGACGGCCCATTCGCGCAGTCCGGGTGAGGGCTTGCTCTCCGGTCGGTGTGGAGGATGCCCACGGCCACCTCGATGTATCGCAGGGTGCGCTCGTCGCGGGCGACCGAGGATTCCACGACCTTGCCCGCGTAGCCGATGAGCACGGCGAACATGACGAGGCCGATGATACGGCCGAGGATGGCGAACTTGTCCCACGCGTCTTTCTCTCGTGGGGGTTGGAGGTCGTGCATCACGGCTTCCTTGAAAAGTTCGACGGAGGGGTCGTTGGACATGAGGAGGGGCTCCTTGAGCGGGATGCCGCGTCGTGAGAGAAGGCTGCGCTGTTCAAGCTAACGTCCCGGCGGGCTTCGCACCAGCTTGATTAGGGCACGATGCGGGTCCGAGCGCGGGGGAGCCGATTTACTCTGTGCGTTATGGCAAAGAAGACCTCCAAGCGTGGCGGCGCAACGACCTCTGCTCGGAGTGCGGCAACTGCGGCTCGAACGCGAGCGGTGCGGGGATCGCGGGAGGGGGCCGCGGCACGGCGGGTTGCGGAGCGGGATGGCGGTGTGACGAGCAGGTCGCCGGCGGCGGGCCGGTCGGCGCGACTGCGCGAGGAATACGAGGATCAGCAGCGGAAACGGCCGCGGCAATCGCAGAATCGGCAGCCGGGGATCGAGGCGGAGATGAAGCCTCAGCCGGAGAGCGGAGAGGACAGTTATCGCGGTAGCGGCAAGCTGCTGGGGAAGGCGGCGATCATCACGGGCGGGGACAGCGGGATCGGGCGGGCGGTGGCGGTGGCGTTTGCGCGCGAGGGGGCTGATGTGGCGATCGTGTATCTCAACGAGCATCAGGATGCGCGAGAGACGACGCGGATGGTGGAAGAGGCGGGGAGGCGGTGCATTGCGATCGCCGGTGATGTGGGGGAACCGGACGTCTGCCACGAAGCGGTGGAGCGTGCGGTGCGCGAGCTGGGGCGGATGGACATCGTGGTGAACAACGCGGCGGAGCAGCACGAGCAGGAATCGATCGAGAACATCACTCCGGAGCAGCTCCTCAAGACGTTCCAGACGAACATCTTCTCGTGCTTCTACATGGTGCAGGCCGCGATGCGGCACCTGGGCGAGGGCGCGGCGATCATCAACACGACCTCGGTGACGGCGTACCGCGGGAGCGATCACCTGATTGATTACGCGAGCACGAAGGGGGCGATCGTGGCGTTCACGCGATCGCTGGCGACGAACCTGGCGGAGAAAAATATCAGAGTGAACGCGGTGGCGCCGGGGCCGATCTGGACGCCGCTGATCGCGGCGAGCTTCGAGCCGAAGGAGGTGAAGAAGTTCGGATCAGACGTGCCGATGAAGCGGGCGGGGCAGCCGGCGGAAGTGGCGCCGAGCTTCGTGTTCCTGGCGAGCGACGACTCGATCTACATGACGGGGCAGGTGCTGCACCCCAACGGCGGGGAGGTGGTGAACGGGTGAAAGACACTTCACCACAGAGATCACAGAGGCACAGAGATTTCATAGAGAAGGAATCGATTCGACTCCTAAGAAGCCGAGGTCAATCTCTGCGATGCCTCTGTGTTTTCTGTGAGCTCTGTGGTGAATCTGCTCTGGCGTGCGCCTTGCTCAGCGCGAGAGCTGATCGATCCACGACTGGGCGCGGAAGCGGGCGCTCTCGCCGCGGGCGGAGGCGAGGTGGGCGTGGAGCGCTTCGGCGGCGCGGGGGCTTGACGACATCAAGAGGAGCGCCTGGCCGGCGGCGTTGATGGCGCGGCCCTCGCGATCGGCGAGGTGGGTGACGAGCACATCGAGCGCGCGTTCGGGATCGTGATGAGCGAGGCGGCCGACGGCGGCGATCGAGGTTGGCCGGGTGCGCGAGTTGACGCCGGGCGCCGCGAAGCGGATGGCGGTGTTGAGGGACTCGGGGCGGTCGTACGCGGCGATGGCGTCGATGGCGGCCTGACGGATCTCGTCGTGCTGCGATTCGGTGTCGGCGGCCTTGAGTAGGAGCGGCCACGAGGAACCGGCCTTGATGGCGCCGAGCTGCGAGACGGCCTCCGCGCGCACGCCGTAGGAGCGGTCATTGCTGACGAGGCGTTCGAGTGTTGCGATGAGGCGGGGGTGCGTGTCGTTTCCGGCCACGGCGGAACGCTGAGCGGCGGCGCCGAGTTGGCGAACGAGGGCGCGGCGGACGCGCGCATCATCGGGAAGGCTGCCCGCAAACGCGGTGATGTGTGAGTCGGCGCCGAGCCGGCCAAGCGCCTCGGCGGCGGCCTTGCGCAAGGTGAAGTGGAGCTTGCCGTCGCGGACCATGGAGGCGACGGAGTCGGCGGCGGTGTCGGGGCGGGACGCGGCGTCGGTGGTGACGAGACCGTCGAGGGCCTGGAGGCGGGAGGCGAGCGTGGGGCCGGAGCGGAGCTGCGCGAGCCAGGCGTCGGGGGCGTGCTGGGTGACGTTGAGTTTCGCGAGGACGGCGAGATTTGGATCGACGGCGACGAACGCGGGGGCGGATGGAACGGAGATGGTGATGGAGGCGGAGCGCTCGTCCATCGCGATGCGGGGGACGAGCACCGTGCCATCGGCGCAGCGCACATGGAAGGGAAGCTCAAAGAGGAAGGCGGGGTTGTACCCGTCGATGTTCTGCACCTGCTCGATTGAAAGCGTGAGCTCTCCGGAGCCTTCGCTGTAGCTGGAGGCGATCGAGAGGTGGGGAACGCCCGGGCGCTCGCACCACTGGTTGAAGAACCGCTCGAGCGAGAGGCCGGAGACGGCCTCGAGCGCCTTGCGGAAATCGTGGGTCTCGGCGGTGCCGCCGGACCAGGGCGGCATTTTGGCGTTGACCTGTGGGCCTTCACGGGCGCCGGCCTCCGAGGGGGCGGGTCGCCAGCACTTGTGGCGGTCGATGTAGAGGGCCACGCCCTTGAAGAAGATTTCGTCACCGAGCTTTTCTCGAAGCATGTGGAGTATGGAGGCGCCTTTGGGGTACGGGTTGGCGGCGCGCCGAAAGACCTCCCACGGGTGGTCGTACTGCTTGCTGACCATCGCGGGCTGGAAGGGTGCGGAGGGGTGGTCATTTGCGATAATGCCCGCGTAGTCCGCCCAGACACCGGCTTGGTAGGCATCTGCGCCGTCGTGGTGCTCGAACCAGAGGTGCGAGAGGTAGGTGGCGAATCCCTCGTTGAGCCAGATGTGTTCCCAGGAGTTGCAGGTCACAAGGTCGCCGAACCACTGATGCCCGAGCTCGTGGGAGATCAGGCCATCGAGGTCGCCATCAAGCAGGCTGGTTTTGTCGAGAACCGCCGTGTCATACATCGTGGTGGCGGAGGTGTTCTCCATGCCGCCCCAGCCGAAGTTCCAGACGACGACCTGCGCGTATTTGTCCCAGGGGTAGGGCTCATCGAAAAGGCGCGAGAAGACGTCGATCATCTCCGGGGTGTGGCCGTAGGTCTGCTTTACGAGCTCGCCCCGGCCCTGCGGGGCATAGACAGGCATCGGGAGGCGGCGCGAGCCGATGTCAACGACGTCAAACTTGCCGACGACCAGAGAGACGAGATACGGCGCGTGCGGCTTGTTCTGGTCGAAGTGGAAGTGGCTGAACTCGGCGGCGTCGAGTGAGGTGTCTCCGAGCATCGGGGCGCGGCGGTTGCCGCGGGACTCGTCCAACTGCCGCCCATTGGAGCTGACGATGTACCCCTTGGGCACCCAGGCGATCACTTCGCTGGTGATCCGCTCGTTGGGGGAGTCGTGCGTGGGGAACCAGTAGCGATTGGATTCAGGTTCGCCCTGCGTATGAATCTGCGCGGCGCGCCCGGGCCATGCGGGCGACTCGGGCGTCCAGAGCAGGCCCTCGGGCGGGTCGTTGAGCGCGTACTCGATCGTGATGGTGGCGGGCTCGCCCACGGGGAGCGGCGGATCGACGGGGACCGAGAGCGTGCGGCCATCGTAGGAGAACATGCCGGCGTGGCAGACGTCGGGGTCTGTATCCAGGCAGATGGTGACGGAGGCGATCTGCATCTCCGCGGCGTCGAGGGTGATCAGCGAGGCGGGCGATCCGAGTGCTCGCACGTTGAGCTCGGCTTGAGCGTGGAGCCTGGGGGTGTTCATGTCGGGGATGACGAGCTGGAGCCGCATGTGATCGATATCGATCGCGCGGTGGGGGGGGTAGTTGAACAGGGCGCGCCCGGAGGTCTGGTCGAAATCGCCTCGAGCCTCGGGCAGGCGGTCTCGGGAGCTCATGGGGAGGGAGGCGCGTCCGCAGCCGCAGGCGCCGTGGCCGAGGTGGTGCCGGGC
>JACMLW010000052.1 GCA_014379385.1 Phycisphaerales bacterium | reverse complement strand
TACGAGGTGATGATCGGCCTGCTACTGACCGTCAAGGTGCCGTGGGGCGCGGTCGCCGCCGGATGGGCCACCGTCATCGTGATCACACTCGCCGCCGCCGGCCCCGCGGTCGCCCGCCTCGCTCGGCGCGAGCCCCGCGAACTCCTCGGTTCCATGAAGGGCTAGCCCGGTCATCGTCACCCGACAATGCGCTCACGCAGCATGGTCTCAAGCTGGTTCCACGGCATGTTCACGCCGCGCTCCCACAGCACCTGAAAGAACGCGTTGCTCCGCTCCGGAGCCAACCCCACCGCGAGCACGAACTCCTTCGTCGGCGGAACCGCCATTTTCGGCTCGCACCAGGCATCGGACGGAGGATGCTGCCCCGGCGCCGCCCCCCCACTGACATCTCTCGGCGCCGCGCTCGGCGGCGCCGCAAACTCCAGGCGCATCAGAGGCGTCCGCGTCATCACCGCCACAACGCTCACTGTCACCACCGAACTGTCCAGCAGCACGTACCCGCGGCAGGCCATCGCCGCGTCCGCGCCGCTTACGACCCATGGTGAAACCAGCAACGCCGGTCCAAGCCATGCCCTCAACTGCTCATGCTCGTAACTCGGCGCCAGCCCGCGATACACCCATACGCCGGGATGCACCTGGTACGTCAACGCCGTCCACCGGATGAACGGGCTCGATCGCATCATGGGCTGGTCTGAGTTGATAAAAACTCCCGCTGAGTCACCCCCGCATTCGCCGCGAGTTGGCGCGGAAAGGGCGGTCAACGCAGAGTGTTGGAAGGGACATCGGATCGGGATTCCAACCTACGCTTTTGTAGACTGTGAAACTAGGGAGATTGGCGAGAAAGTTCTAAAACCGGTGAGTGGGTAAATATGTGTCTCGATCACGTGCTCCTATCCCTCATCGCCTCTCCTTGCCATCCCCCCGTTGCCTCCGCGCCGATCTGCTCCTAAAGTTTTCCAAACACTGTGCGATCCGACCCCAGATCATTCCAGATCGTCAGCCCCTTCAAGCCGACCGGCGATCAGCCCCAGGCCATCGAAGAGCTCACACGCAGGCTCAACGCGGGCGCTCCCACCGCCTGCCTCCTCGGCGCGACAGGCACCGGCAAGACCTTCACGATGGCCAACGTCATCGAGCGACTCAGCAAGCCCACGCTCATCGTCAGCCACAACAAGACGCTCGCGGCCCAGCTCTACGAGGAAATGCGAGAGCTCTTTCCCGGTAACAGCGTCAACTACTTCGTCAGCTACTACGACTACTACCAGCCCGAGGCCTACATCCCTCAGCGCGACATCTACATCGAGAAGGACTCCTCGCGCAACGACGAGCTCGACCAGCTCCGCCTCGCCGCCACCAGCAACATCCTCTCGCGCCGCGACACCATCGTCGTCGCCAGCGTCTCCTGCATCTTCGGCCTCGGATCCCCGGAGGCCTACGGCGAGAAGCTCCTGACGATCACCAAGGGCGGACTCATCGACCGCCGCGCCTTCCTCATCGCGCTCAACGACATGCAGTACCAGCGCGGCGACTACGAGTTCCAGCGCTCCCGCTACCGCGTTCGCGGCGACGTCCTCGAGATCTGGCCCGCCTACGAGAAGTTCGCGATCCGCATCGAACTCTTCGGAGACGAGGTCGAGCGCCTCAGCCTCATCAACCCCACCAGCGGCGAGGTGCTCGCCGACGAGACGCAGTTCTTCCTCTTCCCCGCCGTTCACCACGTCATGCCCGAGAACCAGCTCGAGGCCGCGCTCGCGGCCATTCGCGAAGAGCTGGACCGCAGCGTCGTGACGCTCCGCTCCCAGGGCAAGCTGCTCGAGGCCCAGCGCCTCATCGCCCGCACCAAGTACGACCTCGAGATGATGGAAGAAGTCGGCTTCTGCAACGGCATCGAGAACTACTCGCGATTCATGGACGGGCGCGCCCCCGGCGAGCGCCCCTTCACGTTGCTCGATTACTTTGATTATGCCCCGCCGCGCAGCGGCGCCGCCCCCCTCCCGATCCATGAGGTCGAAACCGCGGCACCCTCCCCCGCTTCTCGCCGACCCAACTTCCGCGACTGGCTCCTCATCATCGATGAGAGCCACGTCACCCTCCCACAGATCCACGCCATGTACAACGGCGACCAGCAGCGCAAGCAGGTCCTCGTCGAACACGGTTTCCGCCTTCCCAGCGCGCTCGACAACCGCCCCCTGCGCTTCGAGGAGTTCGAGTCGATCGTCCCCCAGCTCCTCTTCGTCAGCGCCACCCCGGGGCCCTACGAGCTCGAGCGCGTCCAGGGGGAGATCGCCGAGCAGGTCATCCGTCCCACCGGCCTGCTCGATCCCGAAGTCGAGATCAAGCCCGCCCGCGGCCAGGTTCCCGACCTCGTCGAGCACTGCAAGCTCGCCGCCTCCAAGGGCCAGCGCGTGCTCGTCACCGCGCTCACCAAGCGCCTCTGCGAAGACCTCACCCGATACCTGGACGAGCAGGGCCTGCGCGTCCGCTACCTCCATAGCGAGATCGAGACGCTCGAACGCATCGAAATCCTCAACGAGCTCCGCTCCGGCGAGTTCGATGTCCTCGTAGGCGTCAACCTCCTGCGCGAGGGCCTTGACCTGCCGGAAGTCGCCCTCGTCTGCATCCTCGACGCCGACAAGCAGGGTTTCCTCCGCTCACCCACCAGCCTCATCCAGCAGATGGGCCGCGCCGCCCGCAACGTTGATTCCAAAGTCATCATGTACGCCGACACCATGACGCCCGCCATGGACACGGCCATTAAAGAGACCGAGCGCCGCCGCGTTAAGCAGGTCGCGTACAACCAGTTCCACGGCATCACGCCCACCACGATCCAGAAGTCGATCCGGCGCGGCCTCGAGATCCAGCTCAAGGCCCGCCGCACCGCGCGACAGGCCGTCGCCGGCTCCGAGGAGCAGTTCGACGTCACCGAGCTCATCCGCTCGATGGAAGAGGAGATGCTCGCGGCGGCACAGGAACTCGAGTTCGAGAAGGCCGCTCGCCTGCGCGACCAGGTGAACACACTGAAGAAGGAAGGTGGCGGGTCCGGGCGCGACAAGGTCACGCGATCCGAGGTCGAGGCTATGACCGATGGCGCGCCCAAGCGTCGCAAGGCCGGCATGCCCGGCGTTCGCGCCAACAAGAAGTCCAAGAAATCTCGCCGCCCCGGCGCCGGTGCGTAGACAGCGTTCCCGTACTCTTGTCTCCCCATGCCTCCCTCCCCCCACGCCTCCAATACCTCCAAGTCCCGCTTCTGGGATCGCGCCGGCTACTACATCCTCGGCCTCGCCATCGGCTGTCTGCTCGTCGGCCTCATCCTCTTGACGAAGGGCAAGCTTCGCCCGCCGCCGACTCAACCACAGACACCGGATCCGGCGACCTCGCCCGCCGCGGGTTCTCCATGAGGTCGCGCACCTCGTGCCCTTCGCTCTCAGCCCCGGCCCTGCGCAGCCGATAACCATCCCACGTGTGCGGAATCCTCGGAATCGTGACCCCCGCCGGCGCCGCAGTCCCTCTCAGTGACGCTCAGGTCATCGCCATGCGCGACACCCTCGCGCACCGCGGCCCCGACGGCCACGGGCTCTGGGCATCGACCGATCAGCGCGCCACGCTCGGCCACCGCCGCTTATCGATCATCGATCTGTCGACGGCGGCGGCGCAGCCGATGCTCAACGCCGCCGGCACGGTGGCGCTGACGTTCAACGGCGAGATCTACAACCACATGGATGTCCGGCGCGAGCTCGAGGCGCTGGGCAAGTATGAATGGCGCACCGACCATTCGGATACCGAAATGCTGCTGCACGCCTACGAAGAATGGGGCGTCGACTGCGTCAAGAAGTTTTACGGAATGTTCGCGATCGGCGTCTACGACGCGCGCCAGGCCGAGCGCCCGGTGCTGCACCTGATTCGCGATCGCGTCGGCATCAAGCCGCTCTACTTCACCAAGACCAGCCGCGGTGAATGGCTGTTCGCGTCTGAGATCCGGGCACTTCTCAAGCACCCGCATGTCTCCGCGGAGATGGATCGCACCGCCTTCTGGCACTACCTGACATTCATCGTCACGCCGGCGCCGATGACGCTGTTTCGCGGCATCTTTAAGATTCCCGCTGGCCACATCGTGTCGGTCGACCACACCGGTCGAGCCACCTCGCGCCAGTATTGGGACTGCAAACCGTCCGCCGCTGCGACGCTGAGCGAAAAGGATCTGAGTGAAGACGACGCGGTCGCCGAATTGACGCGGCT
>JACMLW010000051.1 GCA_014379385.1 Phycisphaerales bacterium | reverse complement strand
CGACCGCATGCAAGCGACGCGTCTGAGCGAACTGGGGCGTCGGCGAGTGGCGGCGGCTCCGGCGGAGCTGCGGGGAGAGGGCCTCGCGGTGGGGAGCCTGCAGATCAGCGTGAGTGTGGGACTGGCGACGTTCGAGACTGCTTTCACGGGCCGCTTCCAGACCGCGTCGGACCTGACGCAGCTGTCGCAGCGTGCCGTGCAGGCCGCTCGCAACGCGGGATCCAACACGCTGCGCGTGTACACGCCGGCTCCGATGGCGGCGTGACCAATGCGGTTCTTCAAGTTAGCTACTCGGCGGGCAACATGCGGCCGGTCGTGCGTGGCGTGAAGGGGAATGCCTCGAGCACGTCCAGCAGATCCCGGGTGCGCACGGCGGTGATGCGTTCGAGCTCTTCTTCGAGCGTCGTGTAGCGGCCGAGGTAGGTCCATTGCCGGCCGATGCGCTGCATGCGTCCGCCCGGGCGTTCGCCGCCGGTCGTGACGGACGTCGCCAGCTTGGCCCGGATCTTCTCGAGGTCGTCTTCGGTCAATGAGCGGCCGAGCGCGGCAATCTCACGATCCACGACGCTCATGACCTCGTCCAATCGCTCTGGGTCGCACGCGACCGAGACGACATAGTCTCCGATTCCATCGCGCGGGTCGTATCCGGCGGAGGCATCCTCCGCCAGCCCGGTCTCGACAAGAGCCCAGTGCAGGCGGCTGTTGTCGGGGCCGCCGAGCACCTGGGCGAGCAGGCTCGCCGCGTAACGGCGGTCGTCGCCCATCGCGGGCGCCGGCGTCATGATCATGGCATAGGCGCGGCTGACTTTCTCATCGCGCAGTTCGAGGGCGCCGCCGGGGCGGAGCGGTGGGGTGACATCGCGCGAGGCACGGGTGCGCTCCCAGGTTCCGCACTGACGCTCGATCTGCTCCACCACCTGATCGAAATCGACATTCCCGGCGACCGCGAGCACCGTGTTATCGGCGGAGTAACGATCAAAGAAGTAGCGGCGCATCTGATCGGCCGCGAGCGCGGTGATCGAGCCCTTGGTCCCCAGAACCCTGTGCGAGAGCCCGTGCGGGCCGTAGTACTCCTCCATGAGGCGCTCGTAGAGCACCCAGAAGGGATCGTCCTCGTACATCGCGATTTCCTCGAGGATGACGTTCTTCTCGGTGGTGAAGTCGGCCTCGCGCAGGGCGGGGCGCATCATGTCGGCGAGGATGTCCAGGACGCCGTTCTCCCCGAGCAAGCGCTCGGGGAGAACGCTGGCGTGGAAGCACGTCATCTCGGCGCTGGTGTAGGCGTTGTTGCGGGCGCCGATCTCGTCGAACTGGCGGTTGAGCAGCTCGGCGGTCCGGCGCTCGGTCCCTTTGAACATCATGTGCTCGAGGAAGTGGCTGACGCCCATGAGCGGCGTGGCCTCGTCGCGGGCCCCGGTCTTGACGAAGAACCCGGCCGCGGCGGAGTGCGCCGCTGGCAGGACCTCGCCGATGATCGTGAGCCCATTGGCCAGCCGTGCTTCGCGGAAGAGGATCGACATGGCCCGAGCATATCAGCCTCGTGGGCCTTGAAATGACGCGCGTGTGGGGGGCTGGTTCTTCTTCGGGGTGGCGACTCGCTATTTCGACGGAGCGTTCGTCGTTACTTGGCCGCGCTGCCCTTGGCCGTGCTGTCGCGATACCAACCCCTGAAGCGCAGCAGGTCGCGCGAATCCACGACGCCATCGCCCACGACATCGCCCTTGCCGGCCATGAAGTCCCGGAGATACGACGTAAGGTCGGCGGGCTCGATCTCGCCGTCACCGTTCCAGTCGGCCGCTTCGGGGGTGTCGAGGATGACACCTGAAACCACGAGCGCGTAGTCCGCATCCATCACCGTCGGCGTCTCGGGTCGGCCGTCGGCGTTCAGTTCATCAAGGAAGACCGTCACGGTCCAGTTGCCCGCCGCGGGGCTCTGGATGAAAACGTTCTCGACCGTGTTGATCGTGTCTCGCGGCGGGGGATTGGCGGTCGAGGAGGACGACCACAGGGCGGTGAGGAGACCGTGATTGCCCCAGTAGACGGCCCCGCTGGGGGACTGGACCCGGAGCGTCAGGTCGTTGACCTGCGCTTCTGATGCGCTCGGGCTTCCGGCCGGATCGGCATAGACGAGAGTTGCTTTCAGCGGCCCCGAGCCCGAACCGACTTCGAGGACATAGGACCAGCTACTGGGCCCGCCGCTGAGCTTGAGCACGCGGGATTCGTCGATGATGAACGTGTTGAGGCGGCGGTTGTAAAGGTTCTGTAGGTCCGGCATTCCCCAGCCCTGACGCATGCGCGTGATATCCGCGTTGGGGCCGCTGACGGTCCAGTCGTATTGATACGCGCTGTTGATCAGGAGCGCCTTGGCGGTCGTCATGTGACACCGGCTTGCGAAGACGCTCGAACCACCTCCGAATCCCGGGAAGACTCCCTCGTGCCACATCTGAAACACGAGCCCGGCGCACCCCGCCACGACCGGCGCGGCCGCGGAGGTTCCGGAGAATGCGGGATTGAACGACGTCGTGCTCACAACGTCCGCGCAGGTACGTCCCGAAGTGAACACGGCGTCGAAGAATGCAATCAGGTCGGGCTTCACGCGCCCATCGCTGGCCGGGCCGGTGCTCGCGGCCCGCAAGCCATTGTCCCCGCATGCCGCCTCACACCAGAGGCTTTGATACACCGGGCACCCGGGACCGCTGTCCTCGCAGAACGGATCACAACCGGGGATCCCCCGCCAAGTATCGTCGGCGCGAGAAGCGGTGTTGAAGTGCTTGACGGCGCCGACAGACACGATGTTCTTTGCCCAGGACTCCGAGCCGGAGATGTTCGAGCCGGCGCCCTCATTTGCCTGCGACTTGCTCAGGAACAGGTCGTATCGAAACAAAATATCGTCGATCTCCTGCGAATAAATGTCGTAAACATACCCACCACCCGTGCTCCAACTCTGGCTTTGGAACACGCACTCCGGCCCGATGGCCGCCGCCACATGCTCTTCTCGGGTATCCTCGTCCTCCGGGTATGGACCGCAATCAATATTCTCGAGGTTGCATCGGCTTGCAAAGACACCCTGCGCGGCCGGGAGCATGCCCTCAAATCCCAGGCTGCTGTAGTTCCCGAAAACGATGCCGTAGGTGGCGAGTCCGTGAGAGAGCGCAGGCCAGTTAGCAAGGTCCAGTGTTCCGTGAATAATAGGGTCGGTAGGATACGCGACGTGGTCCTCCAGCAATAGAGTATCGATGACCTCGCCCCGCACGCCTTGACCCCGAAATCCACTTGGAACGAACGTGGTGATCGACTCCAGATAATCGGCCCCAACAACGCCTCGAACAACCGCCATGTCGTCAGTCACCTCGGGGACTGTGGCTGCAAACGCGACCTCTGACAACGAAAGTACGGCCGCCAGTTGGGATTCGGTAAGAGCAGCCCGGAGTTGGAACCCCGTCGATGGGATTGACACGACTTCGCCGCCCAGCGCTACAACCGCGGCGGCCACCAACTCCTTCTGCGAGATTTCCCGCTCATGCACCATGAGGGTGTACGCCGAGGCCGCGCTGTCGGCGGGAGATGACACGATCTCTTCGAGCTCGGCACCGACCTTGTACGCGAGATGAAACGATCCGACCCACCGCACACAGGGCAACGCCGCGACGGCGTCGCGCGTTTCGCCCGACATCATGACCAGGTGGGCGTGCTGGGGGAGCCAGTTGTAGATCGTGCCTCCCACCCCCGTCACCGCGGCCCGATATTCATCCAAGGGCTGCGTCACAAACTGCACGATGTAGAGCGAGTGGCCCTCCGGAGCAACCAAACCCGCTGGGATCGCGGGCTCGCCGGCTCCGATCGGGCCGGGCTGATCCGGCGGTATCCCGTCAGCGAGTTCATCTGAATTGGGACGGCCAACTCCGGTCCATGTGGGCTCGAACACGGCGTAGCGGAGATTCATCAAATACTCGATCGGCCCCACGAACTCGAACGCCGCGCCGTCGAACGAGATCGCGCGGAAGTGCTGCGCCCCTCCGCCCTCATCCTCGGCGACGGCTTCATCCCAGAGCACGACGACGGTTGCTGAGTTTTCCGGCGCGGGGTAGAACATACGCGGGCTCTGGACTGGGCGCTCCGTGCGGTGGAACGGCTCGCCGCCCGGCAGCGACAGCACGTTCAGGCCCTCTAGCACTGGAACGTCGAGCTCGACAAACGCCGGCTGATTGACGGGATCAGGCTGCGCGTTGGCCGTAGTTGAAACCACCAGCGTGGTTATGGCCATCGCTACCAGGTGATGACGGATGACGGCGAGGAACGGCATCGGCCCCTCCTTGAAGAGCGCAAGCACCGGTTTCAGAAGCATGAAGCTCACCAGTTAGCGCGAACACGCCGACTCGCGGCGAGAACGCCAACGCTGAGTAACATTAGGGTGTTTGGTGCGGGGACAATGCGCAGAACAACGGCTCCATCGGCTTGATCCGTTGTAATCCCACTGACCGCGTATGAAACAAAGCCTGGGAATCCCCCGTCGATTGGGGGATTCATTTGCGTGACACTCCACGCCGTCACAAAAGTTGCGAGTCCGGCGGCGCTGATTACGATGTCGCGCGGAGTGCTGTCGATCAGGGAGATCGTAACACGATAGACATCGTCCCAGGCATCGATCCCATTGTAGAGTGCGGGCTGGGGTTGGGGATCGCCGAAGAGCCAAATAATATCATTTTGGAACGCCGAGCGGTTGGCATCGATCCCCGTGATCGATGTGCCGGTATTGACGCCCTGGATATTGCCGAAGTTGTACGGAGCGCGGAGCCCGAGCGGGGCCGGCGAGTTGAGCAGCGTCGAGCCGCCGGCCGGGTCATTCAGGGTGATATCGCCGACCCAGGCCAGCAGGCCGAGGTGAGTGCCGCCGAAGCCGCCGCAGAGGAGTTGGATCGTGACCTCGTTCCCCTGGGCCGGATCAAACTCGAAGACCCCGCCCGGCTGGGGGATGACTCCCGGGATGGCCGGTGGCACTGAGGCGGAGAACGCCGCCTGGCCGTCAACGCCCTGACCGATGGCGGGAGTTCCCGCCGCGGCCAGACAGAGGGCCACCAGGGATATGGTCGTCGAATGGATGCGTCGATTCACGTTACACCTCGATAGAAGCCCTACGTAAGAACGTATCGAGTTCAGCATACCTGATTGCAAAGGCTGGGCCAGCGAAAAAATCTACCGGGGTTCGCGGGGTGAGGTTGTGATGAAGGAGGCAGGCGCGTTCCTGAGCAGGTTGGTTCTGGGCCGCATCTCGCACCCAACCCACCACCGCATTTCTCGGGTTCCGAGCCGCCTCCCGCTTCATACACCGGGACGCCGGATAGAACGTCTTCATGCAAGGGCGGCGCGGAGCTCAGGCCTTCGCAGCCGCGGCCTTACACCGGCGATCGTTGATCATCTTTCGGAGGCGGCGGTTCTCGAGCCCCGGGAAGGCGACGCACACCGCCATGCCGACTCGTGTGAGGCGGCCAACGACCCCGGTCCAGACCTCGGGCCGGTAGCGCCGGAGGCAGGAGAGGATTTCGCTGGAGACGAGCGTGGGCTCTTGCATGAATCGCTCGCGTGAGTGATTGACCAGATCGGCCCCGCCGTTCTGGCCTTTGCAGATCTCGAAGAACTCGGTGCGGGTGCCGATGGGGTTGACCGTGGAGACACGGATGCCGGAGGGTGCGAGCTCGAAGTCCATAGCGCGCCCGATGTGATTCTGGGCGGCCTTGGAGGCCGAATAGGCGCTGTAATACGGGATGGACATCTTGGAGAGGCAGGATGAGCAGATCACGATGTGGCCGCGCCGGCCCTGCGAGAGCGGCTGCCGGCGCATCTGCTCGATGGCGGGGCGGACGGCGTTGACGGTGCCGAAGAAGTTGACCTCGAAGATGGCGCGGAGCGAGTCGTCGCTCATCTCGTCGATGGCCGTCTCGACGCCGTACCCGGCGTTGGCGTACATGCAGTAGAGCGAGCCGAAGGCCTCGACGGTGCGCGCGACGAGCTCGCGGCACTGGGCGGGATCAACCACGTCGCACCTCACGGTGATCGCCCGGCCCCCCGCGGCGCGGACT
>JACMLW010000050.1 GCA_014379385.1 Phycisphaerales bacterium | reverse complement strand
GCTGGCGAGCGACGCCTGCAGGCCCGCGCGCTCGCGATCGACGTTGCTGGCGCTCGCCCGCTTCTCGGCCTGGGCCGAGCGTGCGTCGGCAAGCCGAGACTGGACCGCCACGCGAGCCTCGGTCAACTCCTTGAGCGCCGCCTCGACGTCGCTCAGGCGCTTGGCGAGTTCGTCGGCCTGGTCGGCCTGACGTTTCGCGGCACCCAGCAGGTGTTCGATGCGGGATTCCGCCTCGGCGATCTGCCGCTGGTCCAGCTCGAGCTGGCGCTGCGATTCCGCCGCGGCCCGGCGAGTCATCTCTTCGCGCTGCGCGCCGACCTTCTCCGCGTGCTCCGCGCTCTGCACCGCCGACTCGGCCTTGCGAAGCTCGGCGTTCGCCTCGCCCCGCGAGATCTCCGCCTCCTGCTTGGCCTGCTCGAGCGAGGTCAGCAACTCCGCGGCCTCGCGCCGGGTGCTCTCGAGGGCCGCGAGCTGCGACGTGAGTCCCTCCAGTCGGAGGCGCAGGTCGTCGTACTGGTCGAGCGCGAGCACGGTGCGCAGCGCCCGCAGCTCCTCATCGAGCCTCTTGAACTGGCGGGCCTTCGCGGCCTGCCCCTTCACCATGCGCAGCCGGCGCTCGGTGTTGGCGAGCTGCTCGCGCACGCCGACGAGGTTCGTCTGCGCCCTCTCGAGCTTCCGCTCCGCCTCGATGCGGCGCTGCTTGTATTTCGCTACCCCCGCCGCCTCCTCGAAGATCACCCGCCGCTCCTGCGGCGAGCTGAGCAGCATGGCATCGACCTTCCCCTGCTCGATGATCGAGTAGGCGTCGGCACCGATACCGGTGTCCATGAACAGCTCGCGGATGTCGCGCAGGCGGCACCGCTTGCCGTTGATGAGGTATTGGCTGGTGCCGTCGCGATACAGACGCCGCTCGACCTCCACCACATCGGCATCAAACGGCAGCCCGCGCCGCCGACCGCTGCGCGCCGCCGCGGCACGGTCAACGACGACTTCGTTGTCGTCGGCGGGCACTTCGATGTCGAAGCCTTCAATCCGACTGGAAGTGGAGGGTGCCTCCCCCGGCTCGCCAGCTCTCGCTTCGCTCTCGGCGGGCGCCACCCCGACCAGCGACATCCTTGCGCTTTCTTCAGGGGTTGCATCCGCGGCATGATCAGCGCCCTCAGCGCCGAGAGCGATCCCATCGTGTTGCGCACCGGTCGCAGCGAACACGTCTTCCGCCGGGTTGTCGAACGAGAGCGTGACGCTCGCCATGCCCATGGGCTTGCGCCCGGCCGAGCCGGCGAAGATCACGTCGATCATCTCGGTGCCGCGCAGCGACTTGCTGGAGCGCTCCCCGAGCACCCACTTGATCGCATCGACGACGTTGCTCTTGCCGCACCCGTTCGGGCCGACGATCCCGGTAACCGGATCGTCGAACGTGAACTCGGTTTTATCGGCGAACGATTTGAACCCGCAGAGGGTGAGCTTGGACAGCCGCATCGTGGCAACCTCCATGTCGCCAGGCCCCGGGTACGCAGTGCCGAACCCCTAGGTATCGGCGACGAGCCCCGTCTCCCCACAATATACCGTGCTTCGCGCCGGCCGCGCTGGCACTGTCCCGACATTCTCCAGATTTATCGCCGGCGGGAGCGGCGAATCGTTCCGAGTTCCGTGTCCACGTTCCGCTACTTCGCCTTCTGCACCTTCGGCGCCAGCGGCACCACCATCGAGGCCCCCTCCGGCTGCCCCTCGGCCTCCTTTTCTTCTGCCCCGGGCTCCTCGGGCTTGAAAATTATAATCGGGCCATCGATCGACACATCGCTCGACTCGGGCCGCTCCTCGGCCAGCGTCTCCTCCGCGGCCTTGTAGAGCTGGGCCTTCAGGCGATCCACCTCGGTCGCGAACGCCGCGTTCACGCCGCCTTGCCGGTGAATTTCGTACAGCGCCCCGACCACTTCTGAATACGCCAGCCCCAGGCCGGGTCGCGGGTCTTCCGGTGTCGGTTTGTGCCCCATGAACTCGATCAGCTTCGCCACGTCCTCCTTGACCGTCTGCTGCGTCACCTTTTGCGTGCGGAAGTCGCGGTAAAACACCCGAACCGGAGCATCGCTCCCCTCGGAGGTCAGCATCAGCCGGTCGCTCCACGCCGAGACCAGCAGCGGACGCTCCAGTTGCAGCCTCGCCCCGCCCATCGAGGCCAGACTCATCTCTGCGCCGCCTAATCCGCCATCGCCCCCGAACAGCACGATCCGCGGCTCACCCTGCTGCGTCACATAGATCATCGGCTCCGACGCCGGCACCGTCTCGACCAGGAACGCCGGCCGCCCCGCCCCGATATCGCCGACGGGGATGCGGTCTACCACCACGTCGCCGCGGCGTGAGAGCGCCTCGTACGCCCCTACGCGCACATCCAGCTCCGGTGCGTTCACCAGCTCGCGCAGCGCCAGGTCGATCGTCGGGTGTCCCGGCATCTCCCCCAGAAGCGTGATCGCCTCGACCCTGAACAGCCCCGGCCCACGCAGCGCCATCTCCTTCAGGTGCGGCACCGCCCGCACATCCCCCAGCTTCCCCCCCGCACGCAGCGCCGCCATCCGCGGCAGCGCCTCTGGGTGCTCGTACACATCCTGCAGGAACGGAACCGCGGGCTTCCCCAGCGCCATCAGGCACCAACTGATGTCCTGCGCCAGCGCCGGCGAACGCTTCAGCTCCTCCACGTACCGCTTGGCGTACTCCTGCGGGAACGCCTGATCGACCCGCGTGCACCGCAGCAGCTCGATGAACTCGTTGGGCCGCTTGGCATACGCCCGCGGCACCGTGATCGCGATGCTCTCCGGGCTCCGCCCCTTCGCGATCGGACCCTCGTCGGTCGGCCCCTCGGGGAAGCGCGAGTTCACAGCCCCCACGATCGATCTCGCCCGCGAGTGCGAGCTGTTGTCGAGCACCAGCTCGAGGTGGAGCGGCTCGACCACCTTGCCCCCGGCCAGCACGCGCCCCACCGTGCGCGACACCGCGTCCTCGCCCCCCTTGCCCGGTTCCGCGAAGGGGTTGATGAAGATCGGCCCCCGCGCCTCCGCCAGGATCCTCGTCTTCGCGCCGCCGAACGACGTCACCGGCCCCAGCCGCAGCTCCGTCGTCCACAGTTGCCCGCCCTCCAGGCTCGTCACCGCGGAGCCCGGCAGTGTCCGCACCCGCACATCAAAGTTCTGTCCCTTGGGCGACCCCGGCGCCACCGCGGCCTCCACGATCACCACCGCCACGTTGGGGTCCCGCAAGAACTGCTTTGGCGTGATCCCCTCCGTCGCCTTCGTGAACTGCTGCCGCCCCAGCTCGCGCTCCATCGTCGCCTGCACCTGCGCCGGCAACTCGCCCCCGCCCGTGCCGTTCAGCCCTACGACGATCCCCAGCCCCGATACGAGCTGCTGCTGCACGCCGCGGATCGTCGCTTCGGCGCCGATCGTGCCGCGCAGCGGCGCGGGGACATCGCGGATGACCGGGTCCACCTTCGTCACTTCCTTGGGCGCGTCGGAGCACCCGCCGAGCAGCGTGAGTGCCGCCCCACCCAGGCCGCAGAGCGCCACGATCAAACAGGTTTCGACGCGACGGACGCCACGGGTGCGCGCACCACTCATGCAGTAACTCCAGCCCTCCCCCGCGGTCCCCGCGCTCCCCTCATCCGTCCCCGCGGCAAAGCAGCGGCCTCGATTATGCACGCCGCGATCCGATCAGGCGTTGGCGGCCGCGCATTCATGCGGATCGCCACACGCTACCAGCCGCGGCCGCCTCTCACAACGCGCCATCAACTCCCACAGCCCCAATGAGTTACGGACGCCCCGCCCCGCGGCTCCCGTGGCCGCTCAACAACCGACTCCAGCCGACCACTACTGGTGGGGTTCTCCACCCCACCCGACAGCTTTCCCACGCAATCAGCAGTATGCCGATGACCCCAGACGAGAAATAATTCACCTCTAAACCCCGTTCCTCGCGGTGTTTACGCCGAACCGACAGCAAATCCCGAAAAGACCCACATGATTTTGGGCTTCTCCCTATTGAAGCCACGACCTGTAGTGGTATGCTGGCCGATAGAGAATGACGGCCTCAAAGGATTGGGGCCGTCGGGGGGTACATCCGAAGATGCCCAGCATGGGCCAGGACGGCCACGATCGCCACCAAGTATTTCCCTATTCTAGGGTTCTCCCATGCCAGTTCTCTGCGACACCCAGATCCGTGAGCTCATCGACATCGAGCCATTCTCCGAGGCGGCCAAGCGCCCGGGCAAGGTCTCGTACGGCGTCTCCAGCTACGGGTACGACATCCGCGTCGGCACGCGCTTCAAGATCTTCACGCCCACGCCGCGGACGGGCGGGATCGCGATCGTCGACCCCAAGGCCTTCACCAACGACCTGTTCGTCGAGGTGGACTGCGCCGATGTGGGCACCGATCACGTGATCATCCCGCCCAACAGCTTCGCGCTTTGTGAGACGGTCGAGACGCTCTCGATCCCGCGCGATGTGCTCGTCATCTGCGTCGGCAAGAGCACCTACGCCCGCTGCGGACTCATCGTGAATGTCACGCCCCTCGAGCCCGAGTGGCGCGGCAAGATCACGCTGGAAATCTCCAACACCACGCCGCTCCCGGCCAAGATCTACGCCAACGAGGGGATCGCCCAGCTCATCTTCCTCAAGGCCGACCAGGTGTGCGAGACCAGCTACGCGGACAAGAAGGGGAAGTACCAGGACCAGTTGGGGTTGACGCTTCCGAAGGTTGATTGAAAAGGGCACTCTCGTGGCGATTTTCGAAAATTCTAGTTTCCAATCAGATCGTATTCACATCGATGGGCATTCGTATAAAAACTGCAAGTTCAAGGGATGCGAGATAATCTACTCTGGCGGCGACTTGCCTTCCGTCGTTGGATGCGAGTTTCACGAAACGAAATGGACAATGGACGGGGCAGCAGCCAGGACTCTGCTCATGCTTAAGTCAGTTTATCATGGGATGGGCGATGGCGGAAAAACACTGATAGAGGATACATTCAACAACATTCGAGGAGAGAAGTAGCTAGGGAGTGAGAAATGGATGATCTTGTCTTTCAATCATCGCCAACAGTGAACTTTGCGTCGAATATCTTTATCGACGTTCCAGTAATTCTTCAGTATGACGATACGCCACTGATTTCTGTGATTAGGGAGCTTTCAGTCGGTCACCTTCCGGGTCTCGATATTTTCAGCAGTTCGGGAGATCGGCTTGCAAAAGTAAAGGGGTCTCGGCTATTTCTCACTAAAGACGGTGAGAAAGCGGACCTAAAGTTGAAGAAGCCAGATCGCCTTACCACCTGTACACTGGGCGACACCACTTTGTTTGAACTTAGAAGGGATGGCCCAGCGGCTCTCTCGATTCAGGCTGAGCTGTACACCCCAACTGGTGTGTTTATTCAGTGTGCAGCCGGATTCAGAAACGCTCTGCACCCTACGCAAAATTGCTTGCAAATTGGCGGAATGCTGATGCAGGGAAATACTAAGATTGGTGGGGCGATCGGAATTCATCTTCGGTCTGATGGATCTCTTTCGTTCTAGCGAGTTCTGCATATGAAGATTTATCGCAAGTTCACCACCGCCGGCTCCGACCCCTTCGCCTCCGTCAAGTGGGTCAAGCGGTCGTCCAAGATCACCAACCCCGACGGCTCCGTCGTATTCCAGATGGACGATGCCGAGGTCCCCGAGACGTGGTCGCAGCTCGCCACCGACATCATGGTGAGCAAGTACTTCCGCCGCGCCGGTGTGCCGCAGGGTGATGGCTCTGGTGGCACCGGTCTCCAGACCGGTGGAGAAAATTCCGCCCGCCAGGTCATCCACCGCCTCGCCGGGTGCTGGCGGCTCTGGGGCGAGAAACACAACTACTTCGATACCCCCGGCGACGCCCAGGCCTTCTACGACGAGCTGGCTTTCATGATGGTGCACCAGATGTGCGCCCCCAACTCGCCGCAGTGGTTCAATACCGGCCTCAACTTCGCCTATGGCCTCACCGGCCCCGCCCAGGGACACCACGTCCCCGACCCCAAGACCGGCAAGGTCACGCTCGCGGCCGACGCCTACACCCACCCGCAGCCCCACGCCTGCTTCATCCAGTCCGTCGATGACGACCTCGTCGGCGAGGGCGGCATCATGGACCTCTGGGTCCGCGAGGCGCGTCTTTTCAAGTACGGCTCCGGCACCGGCACCAACTTCTCCAATCTCCGCGCCGAGAACGAATCCCTCTCCGGCGGCGGCAAGTCCAGCGGCCTCATGTCGTGGCTCAAGATCGGCGACCGCGCGGCGGGGGCCATCAAGTCCGGCGGCACCACCCGGCGCGCCGCCTAGATGGTCTGCCTCGACTTGGACCACCCCGATATC
>JACMLW010000049.1 GCA_014379385.1 Phycisphaerales bacterium | reverse complement strand
CCCTCCGGCGCCGTCTCATCCGCGCCCGGCGGCATTGCCGACGGCGCGGCCTCGTGACGCTGGAGAACGTTCCGTACCGCCTCGTGGCTGCGGCCATATCGGATCGCGAGCCGCTGAGCGGCCTGGTTCAGCGTGCAGCCGAAGCGCCGGTGGTATCGCGCCGCGTGCTTAGTGATGCGCCGCTCGATCTCGGGCGCGAGGCGCTGGAACGTCGAGGCCGCGGCGAGGCGGTCGGCGAAGCGGCGCTCGAACTGTTCGACGGCCCGGCTCGGGAAGAGCAGCCTGCTCCCGGGCCCGGTCGGTCCCCGACCCGGGGTGCCGATGCGCACGGCCGGGAGGCCCAGCTTGCGGTAGCGGTCGAGGGTCTTGCGGCTGATCGACCAGCGCTCGCAGAGTTCGTCGGCGCTCGACCACGCGGATGGTTCGGCGCCCGCGCGGTCGGCGTCGTCCAACTCGGCGGCGATGGCCGCGAGGTCATCGGCGCCTAGTGCTGCGGCGACGCTCAGATGCTCGGCGAGGGCCGCGGCGTCGGTGATGACCGCCGCGCCCACGAGCATGGCGGGGTCGTGCATCTCGGGGCGGTAGCCGGTGATGCGGAAGAGGACCCAGTCTTCGGGGTAGGTCTGGTCGGGGTCGATGGCCTCGATGAGCTTGAGGGCGCGGACGAGCTGTCGGTGCGCGGGCTCGGCGGGGAGGAAGCGGGTCTGGCGCGCGAGTTCGTGAAGGCACGGGACGCGGAGCTTGGGGAGTGGCGGCACGGCGAATACCCGCTTGCGAAGGCCAACTGCTAGACGAGTGCGGGCGTGGGGAGCGCGGGCGCGGCCCACACGGGCGGGCGATCGGGGCACAGGCCGAGTGCCGCGGCCGCGCGCAGGAAGAGTTCGACGGCGGCGCGTTCGCGCTCGCCCACGTCGAAGCGGAGTCGAGAGCCAAGGTACTCGGCGGCGAGCTCGGGGTTCCAACGGCGCTCGGCGGCGTGGCGGCCGACGATCCAGTCGAGCCGCGCGCGGTTGCGGAGGCGGGCACGCTCGAGCATGTGGGCCGCGGCGGTGATGTGCGGCGAGGAAGCATCGTGAGCGCGGCACATCCAGGTGGCGTAGACGAAGGGGAGGCCGGTGAGCTCGCGCCACGCCTCGCCGAGATCGAGCTGGTGCGGATAGAGGTGCTCGGGCGGGGCGTCGGTGACGACCTTGTCGCCGATGAGGAGCATGGCGTCGGGCCAGGCCTCGGTGGAGTGCGGGGATGGCGCGAAAGGGACGGCGGCGGAGCCCAGGGGCATGCGCTCGCGCGCATCGTAGTCGATGATGTTGCCGCCGCGAGGGATGTTGTAGAGGCGGGCGAGGAGGACGCGGACGAGGGCGATGGAGGTGTGGCTGTCGGTGTCGGCGTGGATGGAGGTGATCTTGTGGAAGGGGAGTCGCGAGAAGAGACGAACGGTGAGCGTGGGGCCGTCGGATCCGATCATGCCGACGGGGATGAGCGCGACGGGGGTGGCGGCACGCGCCGAATCGATGACGGAGATCAGGCCGAGGTCGATCTGCGGGGGCTCGGCGAGGAGCATGTCGATGAGGCGAGATGGGACAGCCGCGATCAGCGAGGCCTGCTTCCACGCGGCGAGGCCTTCGACGAGCGGGAGGGTATTGAGGTATTTGACGTAGCCGATGCGGACGGTGGTGTCCATGGGGGAAGTTTAGGGGGCGGAGCGGGGGAAGGAGATCTACCACAGAGGCACGGAGACACAGAGAAGAACTATGAGCAAAGGCGTTTGGAAACACGGAGGACACGGAGAGCACGGAGAATACCGATGCGCTCTGTGCGTTCCAAGGCTTGCGCCCGGTTCTGCTCCGTGTGTTCCGTGATCTCCGTGGTTCAAGTCCTGCTTCATGCTCTTCTCTGGGTCTCCGTACCTCTGTGGAGAATCCGACTTCTTGGATCGTCGCCGGATACGCTCGGGCGTGGCGGATTCAGCACCTGTAGCACGGTTCCCTGTGATCGCCGGACCGACGGCGGGCGGCAAGAGCTCGCTCGCGGTGGCGGTGGCGCACGAGCTGGGGCGGCGCGGCCTGCACTCGGAGATCATCACCGCCGACAGCATGCAGGTATTCCGCGGCATGGACATCGGTACTGCCAAGCCGACGGCCGCGGAGCGCGCCGGGGTGCCGCACCACCTGATCGACGTGGTCGAACCCACCGAGCGGTTCAGTGTGGATGCGTGGCTGGGGCTGGGGGAGCGCGCGATCGAAGAGGTGCGCGGGAGAGGGGGGATCCCGATTGTCGTGGGCGGGACGCACCTCTACATCAAGGCGCTGCTGGAGGGGCTGTTCGAGGGGCCGGAGCCGGATGAGCGGCTGCGGTGCGCGCTGACGGGGATGGACGCGGGTGCGCGGCGGGCGGAGCTGGAGCGTGTGGATCCTGCCGCGGCGGCGCGGATTCATGTGAACGATGTGCGGCGCGCGGTGCGGGCGTTGGAGGTGTTCCGGCTGACCGGGAGGCCGATCAGCGCGCACCAGGGGCAGTGGGAGAGCGGGAGGACACGGGCCGATTGCGTGCTGATGGGCCTGGAGTGGGAGGCTGAAGCGCTGAACAAGCGGATCAACTCGCGGGTGCGGGGGATGGTGGAGCAGGGGTTGGTGGAGGAGGCGTGGGAGCTGTGGCGCGCGGGACGGCTGGGGCCGCAGGCGGTAGAGAGCCTGGGGTACAAGCAGCTTGTGGAGGTGTTCGAGCGCGGCGCGAGGCACGGGGATGAGCACTTTCCGGGGCGAGATGCGCCGGTAGTGCTGGAGGCGGTGGAGCGGATCAAGATCGAGACCCGGCGGTTCGCGAAGAATCAGCGGACGTGGCTGAAGCGGCTGCGGGTGACGCCGGGGTCGGTGTGGTTGCCAATGGGAACGATCGGGTTGGAGGAGGCGGTGGCGCGGGTGATGGGGGCGATGGGGGAGCGATCGCCGGGCTAGCGGACCGTGCCCAGCCGGTTTCCGCGGCGGGGCCGGCGCGGTATGGTTGTGCCATGCCGTGCCTGCTGGGATTGCTAGCGTTCTTCTTCCCGAGGTTCGTGATCGTGCTGCTGGTGGTCTTCAGCGACTACATCGGTGACGCGTATCGCGACACGATGGCGCCGTTTTTGATCCCGTTCCTGGGGTTCTTCTTCGCCCCGTTCACGACGCTGGCGTACGCGCTGGCGAATCATCAGGGGGGCGTGGATGGGCTCTACCTGGTGATTCTGATCGTGGCCATCCTGTTCGACCTCGGGATCATCGGCGGCGGCGGGGCCAAGGCGCGCCGCGGGTATACGCGGGTGACGAAGGTCGGAAAGGGGGCGGGCGCGATGGGTGGAACGGCGCGGCCGCGGGGGCGGAAGCGGGTTCGGAATGAGGCGGAGTGAGGCAAGTGATTGTCTGCAATGCCAGAGGAACCGATGGTTCCTCTGGCACCTCCTCCTTCAGAATCCCGTCAGGGAGATCAACGGGCGCACTACCCACGCAGAGCCGTGGGTAGTGGCACCGACGGCATCGTCTTGGATCAGTTTTCGAGCGGGCCGTAGTCGATCGTTACAGGCGAAGATTGGCCGCACTCGGAGCAAACGCGCGAGGGACCGAGGACATAACCACACGCAGGGCACCGCCCATGGCGGGAGCGGCGGAGACGAATAAGGCCGTTGATCGCACGCCAAGTAAGCAGTGCTGTCGCGACGACCGCGGCCATGAATAAGGTGTTGGCGAGCACGCCGCGGTAGAGGATGTCGAACCGGTAGCCCGTGCGAATGGCGTCGGCGATCTCGGTCTGCGTGAGCTGCGGCCATTCCCATGCCGCTACTTGAGCAGCGTGCTCGATTGATTCATCTGGCAGCACGCCGCCCGTCACGACGTGGGTTTGTTCGATCGCCATGTGGTGCCGCGGAACCCGAAGATCTCAACGGTGTGGATCTCGGTCGTGCAGGTGACCGTGCCGTCGGTTGTCAGCGGGCCGGTGTACCCGTGAAACTCGACGCTGAGCGCGGAGCCGATGACTAGCCCCGCAGGAACCGCGATGATGAGAGCCGCGGTGGTGATGTGTCTCAGGAAGCGGCGGGGAGTCATTGCTCTACACCTTCCGATCCAGCAACCGGTATCCCACCGCCTCGGCGACGTGAGCGATGGTGATGGTGTCGGCGCCGTCGAGATCGGCGATGGTGCGGGAGACGCGTCGGATCTTGTCGTAGGCTCGCGCGGAGAGGCCGAGCTCGGTGAGGGCCTGGCCGAGCATGGTGCGCGCGGCCTCGGCCATGGGGGCCATGGCGTCGAGCTGTTTGCCGCTGAGGCGGGAGTTGGGGGTAGTGGGGCCCTGGCGCGCGATCTGGCGCTGGCGCGCGGCGAGCACTCGCTCGCGCATCTGGGCGCTGCTCGTGCCGATGGGGGCCGCGGCGAGCTGCTTGAAGGGGACGGCGGGGGCCTCGACGTGGATATCGATGCGGTCGATGAGCGGGCCGCTGAGGCGCGAGAGGTAATGGTCCATGGCGCGCCGGCCGACTTGGTCCACGGGCATGTCGCCCTTGGGAGTGGGGTTCATGGCGCAGACGAGCATGAAGCTGGCGGGGAACTTGACGGCGGAGTGAGATCGCGCGATGGTGACGACATGGTCTTCGAGGGGCTGGCGCAGGGTCTCGAGAACCGTGCGCGGGAACTCGGGGAGCTCGTCCATGAAGAGGACGCCGCGGTGCGCGAGGGAGATCTCGCCGGGCTTGGGGACGGCGCCGCCGCCGACGATG
>JACMLW010000048.1 GCA_014379385.1 Phycisphaerales bacterium | reverse complement strand
GCTCTTTCTCCTCGCCGTCGGCGTCGTCGCCGCGTGTGCCTCCTCCACGCCATCGCGCGCCGCGCCCCGCGGCACGCTCCTCGAGCCGGCCCCGCGCCAGCCCGTCGCCGACGGCAAGCCCTACCCCATTGAGTACACCGTCTCCCTCGCCGCGCCGCAGACGCAGACCGTCCAGATCGCCATGCGCATCGCCGCCGTCGCCGGCGACCTCGAGATCGCCATGCCCGTCTGGCGCCCCGGCCGCTACGCCCTCATCGAGCCCGCCGCGAGCATCCGCTGGATCACCGCGGCCACCGCTGGTACGAGTAACGAACCCGGTTTCCCCCTCCCCATCGAGAAGCTCGACAAGGCGACGTGGCGCGTGAGCGCCCCCGCCGACCCCACCGACGTCGTCATCACCTACGAGCTCTACGCGAGCTCACTCAACGATCGCACCCGTCACGTCGACGACACCCACGCTTTCCTTTCCCCCTCCACCGTCTTCCTCTACCCCGTGGAGTGGCGCGCCCAGCCGCTCCGCGTTCGTTTCGAACCGCTCCCCAATGACTGGCAGATCGCGACCTCGCTCGAGGCCGACCCCGCCGTGCCGAACGCCGTGACCGCCCTCAACTACGACACGCTCGTGGATTCACCCATCGAGATCGGCCTGCACGAGTCCTTCACATTCACCGCCGGCGGAAAGCCGCACCACGTGGTCATCTGGATGGGCGGCCAGCAGGCCGCGGCAGACCAGTTCGATACGAACAAGCTGTCCGAGGACTTCACCGCGATCGTCGAGGAGCAGCTCAAGATCTTCGGCGAACCGCCCCCCTACGAGCGGTACCTCTACATCCTGCACGTCGGCCCCGGCATGGGCGGCGGCACCGAGCATCTCAGCTCGTTCGTCGCGCAGGCCGGCCCCGCCGCGCTCGAGGTCAAGCTCGACACGGAGGGTGCCTACCAACCCGTCGACGAGAAGGCCTACCGCGGTTTCCTCAGCCTCATCTCCCACGAGCACTTCCACACCTGGAACGTCAAGCGATTTCGCCCCGCCGACCTCACGCCCTACGAGTACCGGCGCGAGCAGTACACGCGCCTCCTCTGGCTCGTCGAAGGGACCACCAGCTATTACGACGACCTGGTCTGTGTGCGCGCCGGTGTAGCGCCAGTTGACAAGTACCTCGAGATGATGGCCGGCACCATCAACGGCGAGCTCGGCCGACCCGGCGGCGCCGTGCAGCCCCTCACCGAGTCATCCTTCGACGCCTGGATCAAGTTCAACAAACCCTCGCCCGACGCCGCGAACTCGACGGTCTCCTTCTACTCCCGCGGGTCCATGGTCTCGCTCGCGCTCGACCTCGAGATCCGCCGCCGCACCGAGAACACCGAGAACAAGTCCTCTCTCGACGACGCCATGCGCCTCCTGTATGAGCGCTTCCCCCCGCCCCCCCTCAGCACCGGCTACACCGCGGCCGACCTCATCGAGATCCTCGTCGAGCTCACGCAGACCGACTTCTCCGGCTTCTTCGATGCCCACATCTCCGCGACCGAGCCGCCCGACTTCGCTTCGCTCGTCGGTGTCGTCGGCCTCGGGCTCGTCCCCGCCGACAAAGAGGGCGAACCGGTCTCGCCGTTCCTTGGCCTCACGCTCACCGACCGCGCCGGCAAAGCGGTCGTCACCGGCATCGCGACCGACGGCCCCGGCTACACCTCCGGCATCCTGATCGAAGACGAGGTCGTCGCGCTAAGCGGCCAGCGCCTGTCCGCGGCGGGACTCGACGCCAGGCTCAAGAAACTCAAGCCCGGCGACACGGTGGCGCTGACCCTCTTCCGCCGCGAGCAGCTCCGAGAGATCGAGATCACGCTCGCCGAGGTGCCCGCGAACCGGCGCGCCAGGAAGCTCGAGCGAATCTCCGAACCCACCGATGCTCAGCGCCTGGCCTACGAGGACTGGATCGGCCACCCCTGGCCCAGCGACGAGTGACTCTCCTGAGAATGGCCGCTCCGCCGGAAGGGGGTGCGGTGGAAACCCGCAGGGTTGCCCCCCGCACCAGCGTCGCAGGCTCCGCACCTACACTTCGCCCCTTCAAGTTGTACCACGCCAACACCGCACACAGGACACCAGCAACATCATGGAAGCGGGGATCGTCGGACTTCCCAACGTCGGCAAGAGCACGCTGTTCAACGCACTGACCAAGGCGGGCGCCCTCGCCGCGAACTACCCGTTCGCGACCATCGAGCCCAATATCGGGGTGGTGCCGATCCCGGACCCACGCCTTGAGATAATCCGGCGGCACATCCAGTCGCAGAAGATCGTTCCGGCGGCCCTGCGGCTGGTCGACATCGCGGGGATCGTGCGCGGAGCCAGCACGGGCGAGGGCCTGGGCAACAAGTTCCTCTCGCACATCCGAGAGGTCGATGCGATCCTGCACGTGGTGCGGTGCTTCGAGAACACGGGCGGCGAGGACATCACGCACGTCGAGGGGTCGGTCGACCCGATCCGCGATATCGAGACCATCGAGATGGAGCTGATCCTCGCCGACCTTCAGTCGGTCGAGGGGTCGATCGGCAAGGCCGAGCGCGCCGCCAAGAGCGGCGAGCGCGAGTCGATCGCTCGCCACGAGGTGCTCAAGAAGATCTACCCCATTTTGGCTGAGGGAAAGCCCGCGCTCGGCATCTCGTTCGAGGACGCCGAGCAGCAGAAGGCGCTCAAGAGCCTGGGCATGATCTCTGCCAAGAAGGTGCTCTACGTCGCCAACGTGGACGACACCGACCTGCACGGGCGGGGGCCGCTCGCTGTCAAGGTCCGCGAGCGCGCCGCGCGCGAAGGGATGCAGGTCGTCCCCGTGTGCGCCAAGATCGAGAGCGAGCTGGCCGAGCTGAACGAGGCCGACCAGAAGGAGCTCCTCGAGAGCCTGGGTATGGCCGAGCCCGCGCTCGCATCGCTCGCCCGTGCGGCGTACAAACTGCTCGGACTCCAGAGCTACTACACCGCCGGCCCGAAGGAGATCCGGGCGTGGACCGTGCCGGTGGGCGCTTCGGCTCCGCAGGCCGCGGGCGTGATCCACACCGATTTCGAGCGCGGGTTCATCCGCGCCGAGGTGTACTCCGTGAGCGATCTGGAAGAACTCAAGACCGAGAAGGCGATCAAGGACGCGGGGCGGATGCGCATCGAGGGCAAGGGGTACACCATGCACGATGCGGACGTCTGCCACTTCTTGTTCAACGTATGATCGAGGGCCGAACGCCCAGAAGAGATCACCCGATCCCCCAGAACTGCGCCCAGTTGCCCCACGCGAAATCGGTGATGTCGTCGTTGTTCCATCCTCGCGAGCTAAGGGCCGCGGCGATCTTTTCAAGATCACGCGGCCGGTCGATGCCGCTGGGGAGCGCCGTAGCTCCGAAGCCGCCGTCCATGTCGCTTCCCAGCCCGACGGCGCGCCGGTGACCAACGAGTTCGCACACGTGCTCGATGTGCCGGACGCAATCATCAACTGAGGCCCGGCCGCCATCAGACAGGCCGGGGCGCAGAAACTTCGAGAACAGATTCAGGCCGATGATGCCGCCGCGCCGGTCGATCTCGCGGATGGTCTCGTCGGTGAGGTGCCGCTGGTTCGCGGGATCGCCCATCAACGCGCGCGAGTTGGAGTGCGAGGCGATGATGCGGGCATCGGTCAGTTCAAACAGTTCGGCGAGCGCATTGTCGGAGAGATGCGAGGCGTCGTGGACGATGCCGAGTTCGTCGATCGCGCGGACCAGCTGCCGCCCTAGATCGCTGATACCCAGGTCAGTGCCGTTCCCGCCGGCGTAGCGCGACGGCTTGTACCAGGCCATGCCGACGGCGATGACCCCCCACCGCGCCCACCACTCCAGGTCGTCAGGTCCGCGAATCGGATCGGCGCCTTCGATCAGGATGCCAAGCTGGAGCTTGCCGGCACCGGGACTTCGACCGCCGACAACAGCCTCGCCCGGCGTGAGCGGCGCGGCCAGCCCCGCCACGAACCAGTCGCGGTACACCTCGAGTTGGCGGAGGCCGCGATCGAGCGCGGCGTCGGCGTCGGACGCCGGGTATGAGATCGGCCCATCGGCGCCGTCGGCCTCGGTAAAGATGGTCCCGAGGCAGGCCACCACGTTTCCTTCGGCGAGCCAAGGGAGCGTGACGGCCGCGGGCGGGTGCGGCGGGTCGGATGGGCCGCCCGCGATCAGATCTCGCCCCATGAGGGCGAGGTACGCGAGATCGAGGTGAGCGTCGAACCAGCGGTCCATTGGGTGGTGTCCGGCGTATGAAGTCTCAGCCCTAGTTGCCGGGCGGCGGAACCCCGATGTCCTCGTTCCAGAGCTCGGTATTCGCGGCGATGAACTCCCGCATCAGTTGGATACACCGCGGATCATCGAGCACCCGAACCTCGATGCCCTCGGCGCGCAGCCAGTCCTCGCGCCCCATAAAGGTCCGATTCTCCCCGATGATGATCCGGGGAATCCTGTGGAGCACGGCCGTGCCCGAGCACATGGCGCACGGGCTGAGGGTTGACGCGAGCGTGAGCGTGTGCCAATCGCGCCGGCGGCCGGCGCTCCGGATACAGACGCTTTCGGCGTGGGCCGTTGAATCCCCGGATTGCACACGGAGGTTGTGCCCCGCCGCAATCACTCTGCCGGCGTCATCGATCATCGCCGACCCGATAGGAATGCCGCCCTCGCGCAGGGATTTGTGAGCCTGCTCGAGGGCGGCATCGAGGGCTGTTTGCTGGTGGAGGAATGACATGGAGAGAGGAGATTGGGGGGAGCGAACGCAAGGCGAAGAGCGCCGATCGCAGATATGACAGGCGAGGGAGCGGATGCCCGCTCTTGCACCAGACATGGAAAGGACGCCGTGCCAAGTCGGCCCTTGCACGAGAGACGGGCAGGGATGCCCATGCACCGCCGCTCTTGCTACCGAATACCGCCACGATGTCCGTGCCACGCCCTAGTACTTCCGCAGCACGCTCCGCACAATGCCCTGCACGCGACAATCGCGGACCATGATCGGCTGGAACTCGGGGTTCGCCGGCTGGAGGCGGATGCGGTCGCCCTCGCGGTAGAAGGTCTTCAGAGTGGTCTCGCCGTTGGGGAGCAGCGCCACGATACGGTCGCCATTGGCCGCGGTGTCGGTCCGCTCGACGAGCACGTAGTCGCCGTCGAGTATCCCCTCGTCCCGCATCGAATCGCCGGTCACTCGGAGGGCGAAGATCGCACCGGGACGGCCCGGGCGCGGGCCGACGATATCGAGCAGATCGAGTTCGTCGCGGTCCTCCACCTTCTCGATGGGGTGGCCGGCGGCTATCTTGCCCACGAGCGGGAATCGCAGGGGACGCGACTCGTCCGGGACAGCGACGCCGCTAGCGATCGACAAAGAGCGAGCTTTGTTGGGATCGCGCACGAGAGCGCCCTTGCGGATGAGCGCCTCGACGTGCTCGAACACCGTGACCTTGCTGACGCCGATCTCGTCCGCGAGTTCCTGCATCGTCGGGGAGTAGCCATGCCGGAGCCGGCAGTCCCGGATGAGCTGGAGAATTCGAAGCTGCTTGGGGGTGAGATTCATCTTCATGATCCTTGAATGATTCGCCCTCGATCGAGCGGCCCTGGAGGTAGGACCGGGCACGGTCGCGTGCCACGAGAGCAAGAAGCACGGCGCGCTGCGGCGACGGGGGCCTCAGCTCGACATGCGGGTGAGTGGACTTGACCCCCGCGCCGACACCGACGCGCGAGGAGACGCTACTTCTCGCAAGAGAAGATGCCGAAAGAACACATGCCCTGAGCGACCCGAGTTGATGCTCGAGCACGAGCTGCGCGGCGAGCAGCGAGGCGACGCGACTGGCCGCGACAGACACGACCAGTTCATCAGGCGACCTGTCCGGCGATACGGCGGCGCCAATCCCCGCGCCGGCCACCAAAAGGTGAACACTGTCAAACGAACGACCGGGCGCGGCGATCGCCGCCGCATTCGGCTCGCCCTCGCGAGCAAATCGGTCGGTTATGCGCCGGCCCATACCCAGCCATCCCGAATAGATTCCACCCGCCCAATTCCCCAGGCCCCCCTCGCCCGCGTCCCCCCGATCGCTCGTCGACGCTGCGGCGCCCGTGCTCGATCGCACAACATGACGGTCGTTGTCCGGGTAATACGAATCAACAAAATCGCCCCCGGGGCCAAGACGAACAAGTGGAGTTGAGAGACGTGGCATCAACAGACTCCGTTCAGAGCGGCGCTCTTAACCGCCACCGCTCATGCATTCGGACCGCATATCAACCGACGCCCACCATGCGAACCGATTTCTTCCTACCAATCGCTCCGGCCCACCCACCCACGGGCGTTGAGCTATCCAACCGCACTCGAAGCACCAAGCCAATCGAATCGCCTCGCGCCTTGCTTGCCGACTCATTCCCAACCTCTCGGTTGTACTTCGGAGACCACCGACCGACCAAAGATAATGTCCGATAGAAACTACTCTCTTTGCTATTGGAGAAGATTAGCCAATCAGAGTCCTGACGACAAGGGACTTGTTCGGAGTTTTCCGATTTGAGGGAATTTGGTGACACAAAAACGTGGCGCAAGTGTTTGCCACCAAGAGTGTTAGGTGGTTGTGCAGGAATCTTCAGATTATTTCTAGACCCTCGCCAGACGACTTCCCCGGCGCGCCACGAGCCGGCTCATTTCCAGCATCGTGATATGAGCCCGCAATGACGCGGGGTCATATCCGGTCGCCCGTGCCAGCTCGTCCATCGACATTGGCTCCGTCAGCGCCGCAAGAACTCGCTGCTGATCGTCCTGCAGGCCCGCATCGCGCCGACGCGTGACGCGTTCCGACTTCGCACCGGTTGCCGCGCCATTGCTCGGCCCCTCCGTGGCGCCGCTCGTCGGAAACAGCTCGTCTGTCGCCGCACTCCCGCTTTCCCGCCTCATTGTGTACCTCGCTTCGTGCGACCCGCCGTGCAGATGTCGCGCCGGCGACTCGAGCGCTTCGAGAATGTCGGCGGGGTGCGTCACCATGAGCGCACCGCCTTGCTTCACCAGGTGCAGCGAACCCTCGCTCGCGGGTGAATCAACCCGCCCGGGAACCGCGAACACCTCCCGCCCGTGATCCTCCGCCGCGAGGCGCGCCGTGATCAGCGACCCCGACCGCTTCGCGGCCTCCACCACCAGCACTCCCAGCGAAAGCCCCGAGATCAGCCTGTTGCGCGCGGGGAAGTTGTCCGCTGTCGGCGGTGTCGCAAGCGGCAGTTCAGAAACCAACGCCCCGCTCCCCGCCACGATCGCGTCAAAGAGCTTTCCATTGTCGGGTGGATACCGGTTCGCCAACCCGCACCCGAGCACCGCGATCGTTCGACCTCCGGCGTGCAGCGCCGCCTGATGGGCCGATGAATCAATGCCGCGGGCGCCGCCGGAGACGATGGTCAGCCCGTGCTGCGCGAGGTGACCCGCGAACCGCGCCGCCTGCTCGCGCCCGTAGGGCGTGCATTCGCGCGACCCGACGATCGCGATAGGGTACCGATCATCGCTCTCGGGAAAGATCGAGCCAAGCACGTACAGCACCGGGGGTGGGTCCGGAGTCTGCTTCAGTAGCGGCGGATACGCCGCTTCGTCGATGCCGATGAGCGCCACCCCCAGCGCATCGGCGCTCGCGAACTCCTGCTCGGCCCGCGCGAGCGAGGCGGTCAGCCCCGCGGCGATCAGCCTTGCCTTCTCCTCCCCGATCCCCTTGATGCGCCGCAGCTCCCCCTCGGACGCCTCCAGCACGGCGGTGACCGAGCCGAGTGTGTGGATGGCCCGGGCAATCAGCACCGAACCCAGACCCGGCGTTAACGAGAGTCGCAGCAACGGCAGAACACATGGGTCGTTCGACATCTGGGAGGGAGTGTAACGAAAGTGACGCGGCCTGCAATCCCTCCATCTCGCAACCGAGATGCACTCTCAAGCTCACTCGGCGTTCAGGCGACATCAGCTCGCCACGAGTTCCGATTTGAATGCCCGCCCCCGCCCCCGCCGCCGACGGGTATTGACCACCCCGCCGGTATGCTGCCGCCCATGGCCTCGACCGCCGCCCCCCCATTCCAACCCCCGGCATCTCAGCCCGCACGATCTCTCAACGCCCTCGACGCCACCTGCGTCGTCATCGGCGGCATCGTCGGCGTCGGCATCTTCTTCAACCCATCGAGCGTCGCGGCGATCGTTCACAGCGACCAGCTCGCCATGCTGGCGTGGGCCATCGGCGGCCTCATCGCCCTCTGCGGCGCCTTCACGTTCGCCGAGCTCGGCGCCCGCTACTTCAACAGCGGCGCGCAGTATGAAGTTCTCCGTGACGCCTACGGCCCCATGCCCGCCTTCCTCTTTGTCTTCTGCAACGCCACGGCCATCCAGGCCGGCGCCATCGGCATCATCGCGATCGTCTGCGTACACAACCTCGCGGTGGTCGCGCGCTTTGACGCCGGTCCGACTACGACCGCAGCACTCGCCGCAGCCATCATCCTCACCATCGCCCTCGCCAACGTCCTCGGCACACGCAGCGGCGCCACCATCCAGAACCTCACTGTCTACGCCAAGATCGCCGCCCTCGCCGCCATCACCGCGATCGCCGCCTTCTTTGCTCCCGATACCGTGCCGCCGTTATCCGCAGCGACAGCCGCCTCCGCTGATGCGGCCGCGCGAACGCTTAGCCCCGTGTCCGCGGTCCTGGCCGCGCTCGTCCCCGTCCTCTTCGCTTACGGCGGCTGGCAACAAGCCCTCTGGATCTCCGGCGAGGTGCGCAACCCGCGCCGCAACCTGCCCCTCGCGATCACCGTGGGCGTCGCGATCGTGGTCACCGTCTACCTGCTCGCCAACTGGGCCTATCTCCGCCTCCTCGGCGTCGAGGATGTCGCCGGCAGCAAAGCACTCGCAGCCGACGCCGTGGGCGTCGCCTTCCCGGGCGCGGGAAGCCGCGTCATCGCCGGCGTCGTGGCGGTCTCCGCCTTCGGCGTGCTCAACTCGCAGCTCCTTACGGGGCCGCGACTCATCTACGCCATGGCCCTTGATGGCCGGTTCTTCGAGTGGTTCGGCCGACTTGACCCGCGCCGCGGCACCCCGGCCCGAGCCATCATGCTGCTTGCGACCATGTCGCTGGTGCTGCTGATTACCGCACGCCAAAATGGCCTCGAGCGCCTCCTCACGGGCGTGGTCTTTATCGACGGTGTCTTCTTCGTGGCCACCGGCGCGGCACTCCTGGTGCTGCGCGAGCGCCGCCGCGCGAAGGCGCGCGAAGCTCTCACCTCAGGCATCGCGACCTCCGCCGAACCTCCTACCTTCCGCGCTCCAGGCTACCCCATCGTCCCCCTTCTCTTCGTCATCGGCGAGCTCGGCGTCGTCGTGGGCGCGTACCTCAACCCAGCCGTGCGCGAGGCCGCGCTCATCGGCATCGCGTGGATCTTCGCCGCGGCGGTGCTCTACTGGGTGCGCTTCCGGCGCCCGTGAACTTGGCGGAACTTGAGCAGTTCCTCCCCGGCACGGGATGTGAATCACCCGCGTCACAAAGTACACTCCACCCATGCACTCCAAAGCCACCACCGTCGAGCGGTACCTCGCCGAGCTCCCCGCCGACCGCCGCGCGGCGATCTCCGCCGTGCGCAGCGTCATCCTCGCCAACCTCGACCCCGACATCACCGAGCGCATGAGCTACGGCATGATCGGCTACGCCGTCCCGCACACGGTGTATCCGCCCGGCTATCACTGCGACCCCTCCATGCCCCTCCCCTACGCGGGGCTCGCCTCGCAGAAGGGGCACATGTCGCTCTACCTCATGTCCGTGTACAGCGACATCGACTGCGACCTGGGCGACGGCGCGGGCAGCAACGCGGTGGCCCGCTGGTTCCGCGAGGCCTGGGCCGCCACCGGCAAGAAGCTCGACATGGGGAAGTCCTGCATCCGCTTCAAGAAACTCGAAGAGATCCCGCTTGACGTCATAGGCGAGGTCATCCAGCGCGTCCCCGCACGTCTTTATATTCAGAAGTACGAGGCAGCGCGCGCCGCCATGGCCCCCAGCCGGCCGCGCCCCGCCGCAAAGAAGGCCGCAAAGAAGGCCGCAAAGAAGGCCGCCAAGAAAGTCGCGAAGAAGCCGGCCTCGAAGCCAACCTCCAAGAAGGCGACCACGAAGAAATCCCCTGCCAAAAAGCCCGCCACGCGCGCCCAGCGCCCCGCAACCTCCGCGGCCCGCACCACCAAGAAATCATCCGCCCGGGGCCGGTAGGCGGGCGCGTAGCCCTTTTTATTTCACATGGGAGGCCTTTGAGCAGCGGCGGGCCGCGCCGATGAGCTGTCCGCAGATCATCGGTGTTGACTACCCGGCTTCGCGGTAGGGGTAGGGGATGTGCGCGCCGGGGAGGGGGCCGGAGGCGTCGAGGGCGGCTTTGGGGTAGCGGGCTTTGAGTTCGGCGATGCGCAGCGCGTAGCGGGTGCGCTCGTCGGGGGTACACCGC
>JACMLW010000047.1 GCA_014379385.1 Phycisphaerales bacterium | reverse complement strand
GGCGATGCCGCGGGCGATGGGCGCGGGAGGGGTGGCGAGTGCGGCTTCGGCGGGCGAGCGGTACCCGGCGTCGATCTCGATCCAGGACATTGCGCGGCTTGACGGCCAGGGCAAGAGCCAGCTCCATGGGCTCGGCCTGGTGGTCGGGCTCGACGGCTCGGGCGACTCCGGCAGCGAGCGGCCGCTCTCGATCCCCCTGACGAAGCTGTATGAATCCAATGGCCTCTCGCTGACAGACCTCAAGGACGTGGCCAAGGCCAAGTCGGTGGCGGTGGTCTGGGTGGAGGCCTCGACGATTGAGTCGGGCGCGCACACCGATGACCGCCTCGACGTCACGGTTCACGCGATGCACGGCGCGACCAGCCTCAAAGACGGCTTCCTCGTCGAGTGCCCGCTGACAGGCCCGTTTGCCACCGACGACACCCTGTACGCCATGGCGAGCGGACGGGTCTCGATCGAGGGGTCCAACCCGCGCTCCGGCCGCGTCCGCGGCGGCGCCCAGGTGGTCAGCACCATCCCCGCCCCCAAGATTGGCTCGCACATCAAGCTGGTGATCGACGACCCATATCGGGGCTGGCCTACCGCCCGCACCATCGCGAACGAGGTCAACGGAACCGCGAACCGGCTTGATGAGGACGAGGCCGCGGCCCCAATTGCCCGGGCGCTCAGCGAAACGCTGGTCGAGGTGCAGATCCCGCCTCAGGAGCAGGCCGATCCGGCCAACTTTCTCGCGAGGATTCTGTCCACGCGATTCAGCCCCACGCTTCTTGATCTGCCCGCCCAGGTGATCGTCAACGAGGCCACGGGCTCGATCGTCGTCACGGGCGACGTCGAGATCTCGCCCGTTGTCGTGCAGCACAGGGATCTGGTGGTCACGACCACGCTCCCGCCACCGGTCGCTACGTCGGCGGACCCGATCATCACGCGCGATACATGGGTGGGCTTGCAGACCACGGGACGCGCCAGTGAGCGTGCCCGTCTGGGCGACCTTCTTGAGGCGTTCAAGCAGCTCAACGTGCCCGTGAACGACCAGATCGCGATCCTCAAGCAGATCCACGATTCTGGCCACCTGCACGCCAAGTTCATCACCAAGTAGCGCTCCCTTCCCTTGCCCGTCCGACGCACGCCTGCGTGAGTCGGCGCCCGCCGCCCTCCCGCCGCCCCAGCCGCTGGCACTGCGGTGGCCCGGCACTTGCGTAGAGATCCCGCATGACCCTTCGCTCTATCACTCCCACAGGCCCCGCGCTCCCCGGACCCGAAGCGGGGCCCGGCTTCATGCCGAGCATTGATCCGCGGCTCACGGCGCGCCAGGAGGAGTTCGCGTCGATCATCGGTCGCAAGCGCTACCTCGGCAAGGTCACGCCTGAGGAGCAGGCGCGCGAGGCCGCGGAGGACTTCGTCTCCATCAGTTTCGTTCAGCCCGTGCTGGCCCAGCTCCGCTCGACCAACTCCGCGTCGGCGCCATTTGCGCCGCCGCGCGGCGAACAGCAGTTCCAGGCGATGGCCGACGCACAACTTGCGCAGAAGATCGTCCGGGCCTCTGACTTCCCGCTGGTTAGCCGGTTGGCCCACGACCTGCTTCGGCGCGGGAACGGTGTAGAGGGAGCCGCCAAGTGAGCAGCGCGACACTCGCCAACCAGAAGCAGCCTCCCTTGCCCGTGCGGCGTGGTCGTCCGACGGCCCCAGCCCCCTTCGCCCCCGCCCCTGCTCCCGTCCGCGAATCTCCCGAAGGGCTCGCCGAGCGACTCGAAGCACTGTTGACGGAGCTGCTCGTGGAGCACGAGCAGCTCCTGACGCTCTCCCGATCTCAGCGGGCCGCGATGTCCAGGGCCGACAGCGCCGCGCTCCAGGCCTGCACGCTGGCGCAGAGCGAGGTGTTCCAGCGGATTGCGGAGATCGAGAAGCGCCGTCTCATCGTCGCGGCGGGGCTGGCCGACCGGCTGGGCCTCCCCGCGACCCTTCGGCAGGACAACTCCGTGAAGCCGACGGTTACGTGGCTCGCGGGGCTGCTGCCTGATCCGTTCAAGTCTCGGCTGACGGCACTGGCCGGCCGGCTCAAGGAGCTGCTGCTAGTGCTGCGGCGCGAGCAGCGGGCGGTGCGAGACGCGGCCACGGCGCTTGCCGCGCACATGGACGGCCTGATGAAGCAGGTGGGCCGCAAGCTCTCGCACGCCGGCACCTATGGGCGGTCGGGGGTGGTTCAATCGCCGGTCCAGGTGGTTTCGGCGCTCGACCTTCGGTCGTAGCGGATTGCCCGTTGGTTCACACCTTCCTTCGCGGACACCACTATGTCACTCTCCAGCTCCCTCCAGATCGGACGTTCGGCGCTCACCGCGAGCCAGGTGGCCATCCAGATCACCGGCAATAACTTCGCGAACGCCGCGACGCCGGGGTACTCGCGCCAGATCGTCGGTCTGGCGCCGATGCGGGATGGCCAGTCGGGGAGCTTCTTTGTCGGGCGGGGCGTGTATGTGCAGGGGGTTCACCGGCAGATCGACAGCGCGCTGCAGGCGCGCATGTGGGCGGGTGTTTCGCAGGAATCGGCCTCGAGCATGGATCTCTCGCTGCTCTCGAGCGTGGAATCCACGCTCAACGAACTCTCGGATTCCGATCTCTCCAGCGAGCTCTCGTCGTTCTTCAACGCGTGGTCTGAGCTGGCGAACAGCCCGGGCGCGGCGGGCAGCCGCTCGCTCATCGTCCAGCAGGGCGCCACGCTCGCGGGGTACATGCGGAACCTCCGGTCGGACCTCGGCAGTCTTCGCACGCAGGTTGATCGGCAGCTCGATGCCACCGTGTCGGCCGCGGACCAGTTGCTGACCCAGATCGCGGACCTCAACGAGTCGATCGTCACGGCGGAGGGGGGCTCGGGCGAGGCGATGGGCCTGCGGGACCAGCGCGATTCGCTGATCACCGAGCTCAGCCGTTTCATGGACGCCTCCACGATCGAGCAGCCCTCCGGCGCCATCGACGTGCTGATTGGTTCGGTGCCGGTGGTGCTCGGCGGGCATTCTCGCGGCATCCAGCTCGAGCGGCAGAGCGGCGACGACGGCATCGAGGTCTCCATCTCGGTGCGCGACGACGGCCAGCAGCTCTCGATCGCCATGGGATCGGTCGGGTCGCTGATGTCGCAGCGCGACACGCTTGTGAACGACACGGTGAACCGACTGGACTCGCTCGCCTCGCAGCTGATCTTCCAGGTAAACCGGATCCACAGCACGGGCTATTCGGGCACGCCGATGACCTCAACGGCCGGGACGCGCGCCGTTCCGCTGGCGGATCGCTCGCGGGCGCTTAGCGACACCGCGAACCAGACGTTCTCAGGGCTGCCGTTTCACGCGGTGACGGGCGGATTCAATGTGACGGTGAAAAACAACAGCACGGGTGCCACCGAGACGGTGCGGATCGACGTCGATCTGGACGGGCTCGACGCCGCGGGCGCGCCGGGGTTTGGCGACGACACCTCGCTCGATGACATCCAGGGCGCGATGGCGGGCATTGCCAACCTCACGGCCACCCTCAACCCGGATGGCACGCTGAATCTCGCCGCGACCGAGGGGTACAGCTTCTCCTTCAGCGAAGATTCATCGGGGGCGCTGGCGGTGCTGGGGGTCAACAGCTATTTCACGGGCACGGACGCATCGGATATCAACGTGCGGGCGGCGCTCCAGGCTGAGCCGGCGCTCCTGAGCACCGGTTGTATGGTGGATGGCCAGCCCAGCGACAACGGCGCGGCCCTGGCACTGGCGGCGCTGCAAGACCAGGCCATCGGAGCACTGGGGGGGCAATCGATCCGCGAGTCGTGGCGCACGGCGGTGCAGTCGGTGGCGATGCGGACCGACTTCGCGAACACGCGGGCGGATGCGACGACGCTGGTGCGCGAGAGCCTCGAGGCGCAGCGGGCGGCGGTCTCGGGTGTGAGCGTGGATGAAGAGGCGATCAACCTGATGAACTATCAGCGGCAGTACCAGGGGGCGGCGCGGTTTATCACGGTGGTGGACGAGCTGACACAGACGCTGCTGTCGATGGTGTAACGGTGGCACGTCGATTGCGAGTGACTGTTTGCTGAGTGTACGTGATAGGCCTTTGCGGTTCGGCTAACCCCTATGTCATCAATCCCCTCAAACATCTCGCGAGTGCCAAACCTGCTTTCGTCGCAGTTGTTCTTATCGGGGATCACGCGCTCGAACATCTCGCTGCTCGAGCTGCAGAACCAGATCTCATCCGGCAAGTCGATCAACCGCATCTCGGACGACGCCGTGCGGTCCTCGGCGATCTCGGTGCTGCAGGACAGACTGGAGCGGACCGACCAGCGGCTCGGCAACCTCTCGCAGGCCTCCGGCATGCTCGACCTGCTCGACGACGCCATCCGCGAGGCGAGCGACCTGGTGCTCGAGGCGCGATCCATCGCGTCCAGCCAGATCGGCATCACGTCCGACGCGGAGACCCGGCGCACGCAGGCCGTCGTGATTGATTCGATGGTCCGTCAGCTCTTTGATCTCGCCAATCGCGAGCGCAACAACGTGCATCTGTTCGGCGGGTCCACTCCGGGCACGCCGCCCATCCAGTCGGTGACAGGCGGCTACCGGTTCGTGGGGCGCGGCTCCGGCCTGTTCGCCGACCTCGGAACGGCCGATAACATCCCGATCACCATCGGCGGCGAGAACGCGATCGGAGAAACCTCCGGCCGGCTGCGCTCGACCGCCGACTTGAACCCCGATCTGACCCCGATGACCCGCCTCGCGGACCTCTCCGGCGCCCGCGGCCTGGGCGTCACGCTCGGCGTGGTTGATATGAGCTTCAACGGCGGCTCGGTGCTGAAGGTTGACTTCACCGGGTGCGACGACACGCAGGACATCGTGGAGCGGCTGAACGCGTCGATCACCGAGTACGAGACGACCACGGGCCAGACGATCCTGGGTCCGAGCGGCGTCTATCTCAACGGGGGCTCGATCGGCATCGATGTGGTGCCGGGTGTTCCCGACCCGCAGCTGACGTTTACGGATGTCGGGTCGGGCTCGACGGCGGCCGACCTGGGGCTCTCGCAGACTCCGTTTGAGGCGACCGCCCTGCTCGGCGCCGATCTTGGGGCGCGGCTGACTGAACTGACACCAGTCAGCGCGCTCTCGGGCCTGACGTTGCCGCTGGGGCAGATCCGCCTGCGAATGACGCGGGGGGACAGTTCAACGGCGACGGACATCGACCTTTCCACCGTCCAAACGATCGGCGACCTCAAGAGCCTGATCCAGACGCAGGCGCCCGGGGCGCGGGTGGAGATCAATCAGGCAGGCACCGGCATCAATATCTACAACGAAGTGTCGGGCCCGGCGCTCTCGATCGAGGAGATCCCCGGCGGATCCGACACCGCGACCGAGCTGGGCTTCCGCTCGCTCTCGGCGACGACGCTGATGTCTGACTTCAACCACGGGCGAGGCGTGCGGATCATCGACGGGGCGACCAACCCGGTGACGGGCCTGCCGACCGCCGCGCTCAACGCGGACTTCACCGTGCGGCTGGGAAATGGGGACACCTTCACGGTGGACCTTCGTCCGCAGGACATGACCAGCGTGCAGACCGTGCTGGACCGGATCAACGCCGAGGCCCTCTCGGCCGAGGTCGCGGGCCAGATCCCCCCCGGATCGTTCAGCGCCGGCCTGACCGACGGCGCGAACGGCATCACCTTCAACGACCCGCTCGGCCTTGGCCAGATCACCGTGGAGAAGGAGAACAACTCCGCCGCGGCCGAGGACCTGGGCCTGACCGGGGCCACATGGGACATCGGCGGCGCAAGACTGATCGCGCAAGACCGAGCTGCGGTGCGCGTGAACAACCTGTTCACGGCGCTGCTGGAGCTGGCGGACGCGCTGCGAGGCAGCGACACGTCTGGCATCACGGTTGCTTCGGAGTATCTCGAAGGGAACGTAGACCGGCTGGCCTCGACCCGGGCACTTGTCGGGGTGTATGCGAGCCGCGTCGAGAAGGCCACGGCGCGACAGGAAGACCTGAAGCTCCTTGACCAGCGATCCCGGAGCGAACTGCAGGATCTTGACTACACCGAGGCGGCCATCCGCCTCAGCCAACTCCAGACTCAACTCACGGCCGGGATGCAAGTCGCCGGCCAGGCCCAATCGCGAACGCTGCTCGACTTTCTCGGGTAGCCCCGGCTGGACAGTGACTCGAACAAGCCCGCCCCGTCTCGGCCACGGGAAGGGAAAGACAGGATGTCGACCCGGCTGCGGAAGCCGGGGTCCTTCAGGATGATCGGCCGAAATATGGAGCGCACCCATGCAAGTGCGGACGACCCGGTTCGGAACGGTTGAGATCACGGACGACCGCGTGATCACGTTCCCAAAGGGCCTGCTCGGATTCAGCGAGTACAAGAAGTACTGCCTGCTCGAGCCGGCTGACGAAGCGTGTTTCTACTGGCTTCAGTCCCTCGACGACGCCTCGCTGGCGTTCGTCGTCACCGACCCGGGCATCTTCGTGCCCGAGTACAACGTCCCCATCCGCGACGAGCAGATGGGGGATCTGGGCCTCTCGACCCTCGAGGATGCTCAGGTCTTCGTGATCGTGAACAAGGTCGAACAGACCCTCACGGCCAACCTTCAGGGCCCGCTGGTCGTCAACGTGGCGAGCAAGCAGGCCGAGCAGCTCGTGCTGACCGAGAAGCGATGGACGACACGGCACGCGATTGTGAACCTGGCCCAGTCAGGCTCGCTTCCCGCCGCCATGTCGGCCTGAGCCCTCGCGCCGACAGGCTCTAAGAAGAAAATGAGCTACCACACAGGCCGCAGCGCCGCACTACAGCGCCCTCTCGCCCCAGCCATGGAAGGCCCGGGGCCGCGCACGCACTTGAATCGCGCCAGCACCAGCCACCCGAGGAAGGAGCCGATCGATGCTGGTTCTCTCCCGTCAGCGCGACGAGACAATCATGATCGGCGACGAGATCGAAATCACCGTCGTCGATATCCGGGGGGACAAAGTCCGCCTTGGAATCTCAGCGCCAACACGTGTTTCCGTCCACCGCAAAGAGGTCTACGAGGCCATCAAGGTGGAAAACCAGAAGGCCGCCGCTATCAACAACGGCGACCTTGACATCCTGCACCGCACGATCGCCGCCGGGCCCCAGCGCACGGCACGACCCGGTGGGCGACTCACCTCGCTCGCCACACTCAGACCACGACCCGGCCAGGCGCCGGGTGAAGCCAGGACCGCCTGAACTTCCTGTGCCGCCGGGCGCCCCCGCCCGACCGGCTCTCACTTGTGAGGCCTCTTCACCGCTCGACGGATCGCAGCGGGGCCCGGAATGACAGCCCCTGAGCAATCACGGAGGATTGCACTATGGCCCGTATCAACTCGAATATCCCTAGTCTGATCGCCCGCTCCAACCTCAACCGCGCCAACAAAGATCTTGATACCCGGCTCCAGAGACTCTCGACCGGGCTCCAGATCAACCGTGGCGCCGACAACCCCGCGGGCCTGATTGTCTCGGAGCGACTGCGCGCCGAGATCTCAGGCCTCAATCAGGCGGTGGACAACTCCGAGCGGGCCTCGTCGGTCATCGCGACCACCGAGGGCGCCCTCTCCGAGATCAGCGACCTGCTCAACTCCATCAGGGGCCTCGTCGTCGAGGCCGCCAACACCGGCGCCGTCTCAGACGCCGAGCGGGCTGCCAACCAGCTCCAGATCGACTCCGCCATCGAGTCGATCACCCGGATCTCCAACTCCGCCTCCTTCGGCGGCCTCAAGCTCCTCAACGGCGAGCTTGACTACATCCTCTCCGGCGTGGACAACTCCTCCATCGCCAAGGCCCAGGTCTACGGGGCCAACTTCGCGGGCCAGAGCGACATCCAAGTCGATGTCAACGTCGTCTCTTCCGCGCAGACCGCAAACCTCTATATGCGGGGCGACTACCCATCCGCTCCAACCCTCAACGGCCTGCTCCAATCCTCGGTTACCCTCGAAGTCGCCGGTCCCTCGGGCGTCCAGGTCATCCAGTTCCTCTCCGGGACGCCGATCACCGACGTGGTCGCGGCCGTCAACTCCTTCAAGCAGGCCACCGGCGTCTCCGCGGCGCTCATCAACGCCGGAAGCCAGAGCTCGGGGATGGTCTTCTCCTCCGCCGGGTACGGCTCCGACGCCTTCGTCTCGGTCAAGCGCCTCGGCAACTCCGGGGACTTCTTCCAGACCTATGAACTCGGGAACAACGCGCCGGTCCCCGCCACGTTCTCCTTCTCCGATGCCCCCACCCTCGCCCTGCTCTCCCAGAGCAACCGCGACGAGGGGCGCGACGTGACGGCCGTGGTCAACGGCGCCCTCGGCACCGGCAGCGGCCTGAACATCTCGCTGCAGAACACCACGTCCCTCACGCTGGAGCTGCTCCTCGACGAATCGTTCGGCACCACCACCGGATCTACCAGCACCTTCCATATCACCGGCGGCGGGGCCCTCTACCAGCTCGGTGGCGAGGTGACCAGCTCGCAGCAGATCAACATCGGACTAGCATCCGTCGCGGCCTCCCGCCTCGGGGGCACATTGATCCAGGGCGAGCTCCAGTTCCTCTCGAGCATCAAGTCCGGCGGCGACAACGACCTCAACTCGCGGCACTTCTCCAACGCCAGCTCGATCCTGCAAACCGCGTCCGAAGAGATCTCGATCACCCGCGGTCGCCTTGGTGCCTTCGAGCGAAACACGCTCCAGACCAACGTCCGCTCTCTGCAGACCGCGGTCGAGAACCTCACCGCCAGTGAGTCCAACATCCGCGACGCCGACTTCGCGGCCGAGACCAGCGCGCTCACCCGCGCTCAAGTGCTCACCAGCACGGGCACATCGGTGCTGACGCTGGCGAACCAGCAGGCTCAGCAGGTTCTCCAGTTGCTCGGCGGCTAACGACCTGTCACACGGTCCCAGATCGTCCGATAACTCAACCAAGGCCCACCCCAGTAGTCGGGTGGGTCTTTTTATTTCATCCCCCTGATGACTTCCCGAGGCCTCGACTTAACCCGCGTCCGCTTCCTTCCGATTCACGGAGGCAGTCCCGCGTCGTTGACGCGGGACTCAACACCTTGCCCGGTACGGATACCGGGCCGGCGAGTAAAGCACCCGAGCGTCGGGGGCCTCGTCCGTAAGGAATGGTTGGCCGAAGGTGCGGCCGAAGGCGCCCCGCGGGTACAGGGGCAGGCGACCCAGACGGGCGTCGGGTCGAGTGCACGGAGGACTCAATGAGCCGTATCAATACCAACGTTCAGTCTCTGATTGCCCAGCGCGTGCTGGGCCAGAACAACCAGTCGCTGGCGACCTCGCTTGAGCGACTGAGCACCGGCATGAAGATCAGCCGCGGCAAGGATGACCCGGCAGGTCTGATCGCCTCCGAGAATCTGCGCGGCGAGAAGTCGGCGCTCAACGCCGCCATCTCGAACGCCGAGCGCGCCGACCAGGTGATGAACATCGCCGAGGGCGGTCTGCAGGAAGTTTCCAGCCTCCTCACAGAGCTGCAGGGCCTGATCACCACGACGGCCAACACCGCCGGCCTCTCCCGCGAGGAGAAGGAGGCGTCCCAGCTGCAGATCGACTCGATCCTCCAGACCATCGACCGCATCGCCGGCGCTACCAGCTTCCAGGGCATCAAGCTGCTCAACGGCAACTTCTCCTACAACACCACCAACGTTGACTCGGCCGTCTCCGACTACCGCGTCGCCGGCGCCAAGATCGAGCAGGGCGGCAGCATCGACGTCACGACCCTCGTGACCACCTCCGCCCAGCAGGCCGGTCTGTTCGTCAGCACCGGCGGCGCCCTTGATCTTGGCGGCGCGACCAGCGCGTTCGTCATCGAGGTCTCCGGCTCCAGCGGCACCCGCCAGCTCTCTTTCGCCTCCGGCACCACCGTCGCCGACATGGTCGCAACCATCAACACCTTCACCGATGTGACGGGTGTTGAGGCCGCGGTGTCCGGCACCACGGGCTTCCGCCTGGAGTCCGTTGGCTTCGGATCGTCGGAGTTCATCTCCGCCAAGATCGTTGACGACGGCGGCCAGGCCACCGGAGGCATCCAGCAGCTCTCCACCGCTGATTTCGACGTTGCCACGGGCTCGGTCATCGCCTTCAACTCGACCGCCGCGGGCAACGGCGTTCGCGACCTGGGCCAGGACCTGGGCGCAACTATCAACGGCATCGCCGCGACTTCCAAAGGCAAGACGGTCCGCATCAACACGGACTTCCTGAATGTCGAGATGACGCTCTCAACGACCGCTTCGCAGACGGTCGGCACGGTGGATGCGTTCACGATCACCGGCGGCGGCGCTGACTTCCAGCTCGCCGCGCAGGTGAACATCGGTTCCAAGGTTGCGATCGGCATCGGCGACGTGGCCGCCCGCAAGCTCGGCAACTCCGACAGCGGCTTCCTTTCCGACATCGCGTCGGGCAAGGTCGCCAACGTGGTGGACGGCAACCTCGCCGACGCCCAGAAGGCCGTCACCGAGTCCATCCGTCAGGTCACGAGCCTGCGCGGCCGCATCGGAGCCTTCCAGAAGAACACCGTTGGGGCGACGATCCGTTCGCTCGGTATCTCCCTCGAGAACACCGCCGCGGCCGAGTCGGTCATCCGCGACGCCGACTTCGCCCAGGAGACGGCGGCCCTCACCCGGTCGCAGATCCTGTCGCAGGCCTCGACCCAGATTCTCTCCCTGGCCAACAGCCAGCCCCAGTCGGCCCTCAGCCTCCTCGGCTAAGCCAACGAGCACTGACGCTCCGAATGACGGCTGATATGTAACCCACACCGCCCAGGGCCTTCCCGGGGCGGTTTTTCTTGCGCCCGTTCTTTTACCGCGACCTTCCGATGCCGAATTCAGCCGCGCAGGCCCCTCACCGGACACCAGTTCCCACGAGCCGTGGTACATTGTTGCAGCGGTATTCACCGCTTTCGACGGAGGTTCCCTCATGCCAGCAGCGACCCAACCGTCGTACACCCAGCGCCCGACCCGTGCCTTCACGCTGATTGAACTGCTGGTCGTCATCGCCATCATCTCGATTCTGATCGCGATCCTGCTCCCAGGCCTCGGGCGCGCCAAAGCCACGGCGAAGCAGCTCATCGAGATGTCGGCGCAGAAGCAGATGATGGTCTCGTACCACGCCTACGCGTACGACGAGAAGGACAAGCTCCTCACCGGCTACCTCAAGTTCGACTGGGCTCACACCTACGGCGGTATCTGGCGCTTCCATGTGCGCGACGACATGGGCCAGTTCATCGAGGGCACGACGGTCAAAAAATGGCCGTGGCGGATCGCGCCCTGGTTCAACTACGACCTGCGTGCCCTCATCATCGACCCGCCGCTCCTGGCGAGCATCCGAGCCCGCCCGCGCGCTTCCAGTCCCAACCCGCAGACGCCGGTTGACCCCGCGTTCAACTCCATGCAGGGCGGCTTCGCCAACAATCCCTCTTTCGGTCTCAATACCACCTACCTGGGCGGTGACTACCTCCACGGTGCTTTCCAGCACGATCCCCCCAACTCCCAGCCAGTCCCCTTCGGCGGTCCCGTGCTCGGCAACTTCTATGTCCGCCGCCTCGCTGACGTCTTCCGTCCCGACACACTCATCGTCTTCGGCTCATCTCGCGGCGAAGACGCCGTGGACTACGACCGCATCGTGCCCGGTTTCTTCCGAATCGATGCTCCCTGGACTGTCTCCGGCACCAGCGCCGTCTCCGGCTGGAGCGCGGCCGCGAACGACAACCGCTACAACGAGACGCGGCCCCCCGCCGACTTCGGTCATCTCCACCCCCGCCACCTCGGGAAGGTGGTCACCGTTACGATGGATGGCCACGCGGCCAACCTCACCATCAAGGAACTCCGCGACATGCGGCGGTGGGCGAACGACGCCGAGCACGCGAACTGGTCTCCGAACTAGCCAAGGGCGCTCTCACTGCTTCCGCGGCATCACCATGTGCGAGGGGGCCCGAGCATGCCCCGTTCGCGATCTCGACCAGTCCATGCCCCAGCGCTCCCTTCCGAGACCTCTCACTGCGAGACGGCGGGCCCCCTGGCCGCGCGGCTTGCTTGCCGTTGCGCTGCTTGGCTGCATCGCCGTCGCGCTCGTGTGGGCCGGGCATTTCGTCCTCACCACACGCCCGAAACAGGTCGTGCTCCGAACGCCGGCCCAGCAGGCGGTTGCGCGTATCCTGGCGGCCACGCGTGACGACGCCAGGTTTGACGACGTCATCGTCCAAGCTTCGAACGAGTCTGGCGGGCTCGTGATCTACGGCGAGCTTGAGATCATTGACGACGAACAACTGCTGCGAAAGCTCGTGGACCGGGAGGCACCCGACCTTCCCGTGCAGTGGACGGTGCGATCCCGTTCCTAGATTCATCACCGGTTTCGCGGCGAGTGCCGTCTGATAACAGACGCCTTTCCGCGTTGCCAAGCCGTTGATTTCCGGTCAATACCCTTGACGCCGCACAACCCCCGGATAGCTTGATGGCTTGCGGAATCGTCGGAACCGCCCTCGGTGCGGGCCGATGCCGCGTCGTGGCGCCAAGCTGCGCCTGGATGTGTCCTTAGTTCGGCTTTGTCCTCCAGGTGCCACCATGAGCAAGAATCGTCACCCCTCTGTCGCCGCGCCCCGCCTCTCAAGCGCCGGCGCTCTCATTGAACAGCTCGAGTCCCGTCAGCTCCTCGCCGCTGTCTTCTGGGATGGCGATGCCGGCAACAACCTCTGGCACACACCAGCCAACTCAACGGCGACCTCATCGCCCCCGTCACAAGCTCGTACGTCGAGGTCGACGGCACGACCCGGTTCGACGCGGCCCGACTCCAGAGCAACAACACCAGCATCCGCCTAATGAACGGCTCCCTTCTCCAGGCCCCGATCTTCTCGGAGGGCGCGTCCACCGGCGCACGCTTCGTCTACGTGACAGGCACTGTCACCATCGGCGCCACCGGCTCGATCACGCTCGCCGCCGGGTCCGGGGCAGGCCTCAACATTAACAGCCTCTCGGGCGTCTCGACGCTGATCAACCAGGGGATCATCCGCAACCAAGCGCCGACCGAAACGCTCCTGATCAACACCAATATCAACTTCACCAACAGCGGAACCCTTGATGCGCAGGCCGGCGGCACGCTGCGGGTCAACGCCACCAACTGGACCACCCCCGGCACCATCGCGGCCAGCGGTGGCGGCATCATCCAGCTCGACGGAACGCTCGATACCACCGCCGGCGAGGGCACGTTCAATACCGCGGGGGGCGTCGTCCGCGTGGAGGGCACGATCACCAACACCGGCAACACCATCGACCTCACGATCGCGACCGGCTCGTGGAGCATGTTCGGCGGCACGATTAACGGTGGAACGTTCAACTTCACCGGCGGAGCCTCCATTCAGCTCACGACGAGTGGCGGCCGCCTGGCCGGGGTCGATGTGAACGGCGACCTCATCGCCGGCGTCACCAACTCGTATGTGGAAATCACCGGCACAACCCGCTTCGAGGTCGCCCGTCTCCAGAACAACAACAGCAACATCCGCCTCTTCGACGGCTACATCCTCCTGGACGATATCGTCGGCGAGGGAGTGGCGGCGGGCGCCCGAATCGTCTATCTGACGGGCACTGTCACCATCGGCGCTACCGGGTCCGTCACGATCGCCCCCGTCACCGGCGCCGGCCTCAACCTCACCAATCTGTCGGGAGTGACCACGCTCATCAACCAAGGCCTCATGAGCTCCGAGGCCGCCGGCCGCACACTCCAGATCAACTCCACCAACTTCACGCATTCTGGCGAGCTGCGGGCCCTTGGTGGCGGCATCATCTCGCGCGATTCCGGCATCGTGCCCTTTGTCAACTCGGGCGTGATCACCCTCGGCCCCGCGAGCCGGCTCAATATCGGTGGCGACTTCACCAACGGTCCCACCGGCATCATCAACATCCAGCTCGGCGGCGCCAACCCCACAGGCAACCACGGCCGCATCGTCGTCGCCAACGACAACACGCCTGAAACCACGGGTGCGGCCATTCTCGACGGCACCCTAAACGTCACCCTCGCCGGCGCCTACACGCCCGTTCGCTTCGATCGTTTCGACGCCGTCACCGCCGTCAGCGTCACCGGCACGTTCGACGCCGTCACCTTCCCCGTCCCCGCGCTGAATCGCAAGTGGGTCACGCTCTACGAGGCAACAAGGGTGCAGCTCCTCTACACCTCTATCGCCGATTTCGACAACAGCGGCTCCATCCAGTCGCCCGACATCACCTCGTTCCTCAGCGCCTGGTTCGCCGACATCCAGAACGGCACCACCGTCGCCGACTTCAACCACGACGGTGTCACGGGCTCCTCCGATATAACCGCGTTCCTCTCTGCCTGGTTCTTCGCCCTCGGCGGCGGCTGAAGCCGCACCGGCATCCTGCCCGAGACTCCAGCCTGGCGTGGCCCGCTGCTCCGCTCAGCACCGCTACTTTCGCCTGCGCGGCGTGTGCGTAGCTCCGCTCCGAGCCGCACGTGTTCGCCTGCGCCAGTTGACCGCTACCGTCCGCGCCCTCGACCCGCCTCCACCGACGCGACGTGCTCAGCACCCTCGCGCGGCGACCGCGATCCGGTTCCCGCCGTCAATGGGCACGGAGCCGACAGTTCTCGCTTTGCTGATTTGATCGCCGATACATGACCTCCATGCCCGCCAGCGCGGCCACAACCCTGCCCGCCCCCTTCGCGAGGCTCCACCGGGACTTTCTCGGGTTCGTTCGCGTTGAGTGCGGCCTCTCCGCCAACACGCTCGACGCCTACGGTCGCGACCTCACCTACCTCCTCGAGCACCTCGCCGCCAAGGGCCGCGCCGCCCCCATCGAGATCACCCCGCGCGACCTCTCCGAGCATCTCGTGACGCTCCGCACGATGCGCAATCTCGCCTCGTCATCGATCACACGCCACCTCGCCACCATCAAGGTCTTCTCGCGCTGGCTCGTGACCATCGGGCAGCTCCAGGAGAGCCCCGCCGAGGTCCTCGAACGCCCGACGCGCTGGCGCAAACTCCCGGGCGTGCTCTCGCCCCGGCAGGTCAAGCTGCTCATCGAGGCGCCCCGCCCGGACTCTGAGGCGCCGGCCGTGCCTTCGCGGCGCGCCGGCTCAGACAAGCCCTCTCACACAACCGAACGCAGCGGGGAGCGCGATGGTGAGGGTGGGGGGCAGTGGGGGGGCGATCCGCGATCCAAGCGATCACCACCGCGCGCCCCGCTCTACCTGCGCGACCGCGCCATGCTCGAACTCCTCTACGCCTCCGGCCTGCGCGCCAGCGAGGTCGCCTCCCTTAGGCTCCGCGATTACCACCCCGTGCTCGGCACCGTCCTCGTCACGGGTAAGGGCAACCGCCAGCGGCTCGTCCCCGTCGGCAAGCCCGCCCAGCGCGCCATTGCCGAGTACCTTCAGCATTGCCGCCCCCTCCTCGCCCGCGGCCCCGCCGCCATTGATCCCGCCGCCACCCTCCTGCTCTCAAACCGCGCCCGCCCCCTCGAGCGGGTCGCCGTCTGGCAGATCGTCAAGAAGCACGCCGCGGTGGCCGGCCTCGCAAACGTTCACCCCCACGTCCTCCGTCACTCCTTCGCAACCCACTTGCTCTCTGGCGGCGCCGATCTCCGCGTCGTCCAGGAACTCCTCGGTCACGCCGATATCGGCACCACGCAGGTCTATACCCACGTGGACTCCTCCCGCCTCAAACACGTTCACTCGAAGTACCACCCGCGCCCCTGAGCGGTGCCCCGCTTCTTCGTGTCTTCTTCTTCCCACTACCCACTGCCCACTGCCTATTGCCCACTCCCCTCCTAGATCGGCCTCCGCCCATCGCCGTCGCCCCGCATCAGGGAAGCGGGCACATCCAGCGTGATCGGCGCCACCGTGGGTGATCCATCCGCGATCGTCCGGTTGAGCGCCGTGATCGCACGCCCGGTCCCCGCCGCGCCGCCCGTCACGCCCCGCTTCCGGATGTTCGCCATCTCCCTCTCGATGGCCTCGTCCATCTCGCTCATCGTTGTCAAAATCACCCCGCGCTCCACCCCCGTGTGGAACCACCACGCCACCAGCAGCGTGCCTACGAGCAGCGCGAGCGGCAGCATCACGTACCGCATGTGCAGACCCAGCGACCCCGCGAGCCCGATCTCGACATTCTGATCCCAGCCTGTCATCACCTCGTACGGGGCGAACGCGCCCGGAACCGGGAAAAGAGATCCCCACGTCTCCCACGGCAGGCAGAGGAACATCACCAGCCACGCCCACACCGCGCTCTTCGTGGCGCGCTCCACTCCCTGCACCGAGGCCCCGCCCGCCACCACCGCCCCCAGCAGCGTGCACAGCGCCAGCCCGCACGCCCCCACAATCCCCGCCGCGCCGCTCATCCGCGTCACCCACGCAAGCCTTAGATCGCCCGCCGACTGCACCCGGTTCACCTCAACCCCAGTCTCGTTCACGGCGCCTCCCTGCACCGCCCCGCCGCGAAGCCCGGCCCGTTTGGCCACCGCGGCGGGCGCAGCCTTCCCCGCGCCGTCAACCACGCGCAGCGTGCCGTCAACTTCCCCGCTTCGTAGCACCGTTTGCCGAACCCCCGTGTAGTGAACGAATCCAAACGTCACCAGCCGTGCGCCCAGGCATACCACCACCAGCGCCGCCGCGGCGGTTACCCACCGGCGAAGTTGAACGATCGATTCCGAGACATGGGGCCTGGCCATGAGGCACTCCAGGGGGGCGAAGGGGCGAGTCTGAGTAACAGCTGCGAGATTCGGTTCCAATATCGACCCGACCCCCGCGGCAGTTGCCCGGTAACCCGCACGTCTGGCCCCGCGCAGCCGCCATCGCCCGCACAACCCGACCAGCCTCAGGCATCCAGCGGTGGCATTGACACTCTGGACCCCCCGCCCGCACGTGACTATGGTCCTTTCAAGAAAGATTGAAAACTGGCCCAATGCCTATCTACAGCCCGCCACCCCAGCATCCAGCCCTCTCCGCCGCCGACCCCGGCCTCCTCGAAGCCGTCGCGCTCGGCGCCGCCCGCCTGACCCCGGAGCAGGGCCTCCAGCTCCTAACCTCCGCCCCCTTGCACTCACTCGGCCGCTGGGCCGACGCCCGCTGTCGCGCCCTACACGGCGACGCCCTCCGCACCTACGTCATCGACCGCAACATCAACTACACCAACGTCTGCTCCGCCAAATGCACCTTCTGCGCGTTTCGGCGCGATGCGGGCGACCACGACGCCTACACCCTCTCCGAGCACGCCATCCACGAGAAGATCGCGCAGCTCGTCGCCATCGGCGGCACCCAGATCCTCATGCAGGGCGGCATGAACCCCGACCTCCCGCTCGAGTGGTACCTGGACCTGCTCGCGGGCATCAAGCGCCGCTTCCCCGGGGTTCACATCCACGCCTTCAGCCCCCCGGAGTTCATCGAGTTCGTCCACTTCTTTGACCCGCCGGGCGACACCCTTGAAGACAAAATCCGTTGGGTCATGGTCCGTCTGCGCGACGCGGGGCTCGATTCGGTGCCCGGCGGCGGAGGCGAGATCTTCGCCCCCGCCGTGCGCCGAAAGATCGGCCTGGGTAAGTGCGACGCCGACGCCTGGCTCACGGTGATGTACGTCGCCCACACGCTGGGCATGTTCACGAGCGCCACCATGATGTTCGGCCATATCGAGGGATACGCCGATCGCATGCACCACCTGCACCTCGTGCGCCAGTGGCAGGATCGCGCCCTCACCGCGCCGCAGTCGGGTGCCCCCACCGGGCACTACGTCTCCTTCATCACTTGGCCATTCCAGCGCGAGAACACCCCGCTCGGTCGAGTGAAAGACTGGGGCGCGCGCCCGGAAGACCTCGCCCCCGGCTCCGCATTCCCCGGCGATGTCGTCGCCACGCTCGATGGGACGGGTCTTGACGGCTCGGGCGACCCGAGGTCCCACCCCGACTTCGGCCGACGCGTCCGCATGGCCGGCGCCACCGCGTACCTCCGCACGCAGGCGGTCGCGCGCCTCTTCCTTGACAACATCTACTCCATGGGCGCCAGTTGGGTGACGATGGGCCCGCACATCGGGCAGGTCGCCCTCGCGTACGGCGCGAGCGACATGGGCTCCGTCATGATGGAGGAGAACGTCGTCTCCAGCGCCGGCACCACTTACTGCCTTGATGAAGCAGTCCTCTGCCGCCTTATCCGCGGCGCCGGCTTCACGCCCGCCCAGCGAAACAACACCTACGACATCATTCGCGCCCACCCCGCTGACCGCGGTCCTCACGGCGTCGGCGCGCCCGACCTCGCTGTGAGCGACTGGTCAACCCACCGGGCACGCCGTCTGCACATCCAGACCAGCGCTGCCGCCGAGCGCGCCCCCGCCGCCTCGGTTGCTCCCGCCGCACTGGTGCAGGTGGGGATTGATGCGGATTCAGCCCCCAAGGCTCGCTCCCCCAGAGCTTGAGCGCCCGCAGCGACCTTCTCACGGAGAGCACGTCGGCACGACTTGATCAGCGCGGGGCGACATCGAGTTCAGCCCGCACCTTCTCGAGCAGCGACTTGGTGAGGCGGATGCCGTCGGGCTCGGTGTGCTTGTCGCCCTCGTATTCGACGCCGATGTGGCCGCGATACCCGGCGTCGAGGACGATCTTAAGCATCTTGCGGAAATCGGTGTGAACCTCATCACCCTGGTCGTTGAACTCATGGCTCTTGGCGCTGACGGCCTTGGCGAACGGCATGAGCTCGGCGACGCCGGTGTAGCGGTCGTAGGTCTCGGTGTCGCTGATGCGGAAGTTGCCGAAGTCCGGGAGCGTGCCGCAGCGCGGGTGATTGACCTTCTTCATGACGGCCGCGAGCCACGAGCCCTTGGATGAGAGGCCGCCGTGATTCTCGACCAGGACGTTGATCGAAAGCTTCTCGGCGTGCTCGGTCAGTCGGCGCAGGCCGTCGGCCGCGAGCCTGAGCTGCTCGTCCGGGGCGCCCTCGCTCTGCGCGTTAACGCGGATGCTGTGGCACCCGAGCGTCTTCGCGGCGTCGAGCCACTTGCAATGGCTCTCGATGGTCTGCGTGCGCTTGGCCTCGTCGGGGTCGCCGATGGCGCCCTCGGCGTCGATCATAATGAGAAGGCTCTTGACGCCAGCATCCGCCGCTCGCTGGTTCATCTGCGAGAGATATTTGGCGTCGGTAGCCTTGTCCTTGAAAAAAGTATTGACGTACTCGACAGCGGAGATGCCGTAGGCCTTCTTTGCGGTGCTCGCGAAGTCGAGGTGATCGAGCGTGCCCGCGTAGAGCGCGCGGTGGAGCGACCACTGCGCGAGCGAGATCTCAAAGAGGGGTTTGGCGATTTCCACCTTGGGAGGTGCTGCTGGCGTCGGCGCGGTATGGGGCTGCCTTGAACGCTGCGCCGCTGCCGCGGCAAGCCCGGCGCCCGCGACGCCGGTGAGAGACCACGCGAGGAACGCACGGCGAGGGAAATCGCGCATGCGATCATCTTACCAGAGAGGTGTGGGCAGAGAGGGCAGAGAGGCGTCGGCAAAGAGGCGTGAGGCCGAACGAACCGGTGATCAAAGGGCGATGCCGGTGATCCGGGCCTCAAAGGCGATCTTGCCGTTGACGAGGCCCTGGATATCGCTCACGAAGCGCTTGGGGCTGAACTTGATTTCCTTGGCGAGCAGGTAGAAGTCATTACCCGGCTCGACCGAGGCGCGGAAGGTGCAGTCCTCGAGGCGGATGAACGCCGCGATCCGCGTCTCGGGGAAGCGGATGTTGAAGAGGTAGCTGGCGAGCTGGGCACCGCACTCGACCATGAGGACGCCGGGCATCATGGGGCGATCAGGGAAGTGGCCCGCGACCCAGAACTCATCGTCGCGCACATGTTTGACGCCGATGCCCTTGGTGAAGTTGGGAAGATGCCAGACGATCGCATCGAGCATGGCCATCTGGCCGCGGTGCGGGTTGAACCGCTCGATCTCCGTGCGGGAGCCCATCCGCCCGGAAAGATCGATCGCGGAGATGTCAAAGAGCAGGCGACGGGCTTCGCGCCGTGCGGAGGCGTTCGCGGAACCGGCGCCATTGTTCGCGAGTTCGGAAGAGGCGCGGCTTGGGGAGGGCGCAACCGACATCAGGTGGACTTCTTTCCTTCGGCTTCGCCGCCCTCGGCGGCCTGACCGGCCTGTTCGCTGCCGCGCATCTCCAGAATGCCCCTGCGGACGTCCTGTGCGGCATCCTTGATCTGCTGCATGGCCTGACGGACTCGTGTGCCGGCCGCCTTGTTGCCGCCCTCGGCCTTACTCATGTCGGGTTCGATCTCGGCGATGAGTTGCTTGAGCTTGAGGTATGAGTCCATAGGAACCTCGTGGGGCCGGGCGGGGCATCCCCGGGCGTGTGCCGGGGGTCAGGAATGAGTATACGGGGGAGGAACAAAGGTGGCACAGGGGGCGACGGGCGGATTTTCACCCCGGGCCGGGGGGTTGCTGCCTCACCGATCGTAGATGCCTGGATCAGGGGCACAATCGGGACGACGGCCTCAAACCCGGGCGACTTGGGGGAGGAGGCGGTCAAGGGTTCCGAGCGCGGCGCGCAGGTAGCGGGGGTGGCCCTCGTGATGAAGGAAGGCCGGCGAGGTGGCCGCCATGAGCACGCGCCGGATATTCGCGAGCGTGGAGTAGTCATCCGAGGCCTGGAGGCCCATCTCGCGCCGGAGCTGGGCGAGATAGGAGACGGGCTTCACGCCATGGAGCAGCTCGGCCTTGCCCCAGTAGAGGCGCTCCAGGTACACGGCGTCCTCAACCCAGTGACCGGCGTGCATCAGCGCGAGATCGATCAGCACGCAGGGCGGAGCGCCGGAGCCATCCACGGCGCGGCGCATCGCGTTGCCGGGGTGCAGGTCACCGTGACACCAGGTGTTGATGGCGCGGGCCGACCAGCGGTCCGCAAGATGCCGCAGGCATTTCTGCACGTGCTTGATCGATTCGTTCCAGTGCTGCGCGTGCTCGATGTGGTTGATCTTGCACGCCTCGCGCGCCTTGCCGAGCAGGGCGGCCCAGTCGCGCTGCGGCGGCGGCCGATCCACGGGGCGCAGGGATCCGGCGTGCTGATAGAGGCGCGCCGCGGCGTGGAGGAGTTCCTTGATCCCCTGCTCGCACAGATCGTGCGAGATCGTGTGCCCGGGGAGTCTCTCGACCACGAGCCAGGCGAGGTCGTACCCGCCGAGCTCGATGCCGGAGGCCAGGACGCGAAGCGTTGGGGGGTGATCGTGCTCCAGGTCGCCGCATGGCTCGCCGTCGTCAACGGGGACGCAGACGGGGGGACTGAGCGTGGTCGTCCACTTGTACTCGGCGTAGCCGACAGGCAGTTTGACAACCACGTCGGCGCGGGGGAGGCCAGGGAGCTCGATGGAGGCGTAGCCCGTGGCGGCGCCGCCGGACTGCCACGTAGAGGTGAACCACTCGACTTTGGAGAGGCGGCCGTCGCAGGCGGCGATGAGAGCGGGCTCAAGCGCCGCGGCCAGCTCATAGGAGCCATGGCCCTCGGCCAGTGCGGGGCCCGGAAAGCTGTCGTGATGGTGCACACCGTTCAGACCGGCCATCGCGGGAATGGTCTCCGGATGCTCAACTGGAAGGTACCACATCGGCCGCGGCGGGGCCACGTCCGAAGTGCGAATCCTTGGAATCAGCTGATTGGGATCAATGCGAGCCGCAGGCGCTCGATCTGCTCGACAGAGAGTTCCTCGGCGCGCTGCTCGGGACGGATGTCGGCCGGCCACGGGGCGGCGCGTCCGAGCGCCGAGCCGAGCTGCTTGCGGCGCTGAGCGAAGATGGTGCGGCAGAAGGCCGAGAGCGCGAGGGGATCGGCGGAGAGCGGCGATTGGCGCCGGGTGAGCAGGATCATGGCGCTGGTGACATCGGGGCGCGGCCAGAAGCACTCGCGCGGGAGCGTGGCGAGTCGCTGCACGGTGCAGAGCGCCTGGGCGACGACGCTCAGGCCGCCGTACTCCTTCGTCCGCGGCGCCGCGAGCAGACGATCGGCGACCTCCTTCTGGATGGTGACGGCGAGTATGGGGCAGTCCGGGTGCCCGAGCAGGAGCGAGGTCATCAGCGGCGTGGCCGCGCTGTAGGGGAGGTTCGCGACCAGGCGGAAGCCGCGCGGGTCCGAGCCGGCGCCGCGGAGGGCGTCGAGGACAACCGGAGCCAGAGTGCGATCGGGTCCGAGGCAGTCGGCATGGATGACGGTGAGGTTCTCACGGCCATTGGCGCCCGCAACTTCGCCGGCGGCGGCGCGCTCGCGGAGCATGGCGGAGAGATGGTCGTCGAGCTCGCAGGCGACGACGCGGCAGCCTCGGGCGAGGAGCTCTTCGGTGAGCGTGCCGGTGCCGGGGCCGACTTCGAGGATGATGTCGTCCGCCTGCGCGCCGGAGGCGTCAACGAGGCGCTTGATGAGGTTGTGGTCGATCAGGAAGTTCTGGCCGAGGGATTTCTTGGGGGCCAGGCCGCGATCGTCGAGGAGGCGCTTGATGTCGGAGAGCGTCTGCAATGTACCGAACAGGGTACAGGGGACTGGTTACAGCGGCGAGAGTCACTACCAGCGGCCGGCGAGGATGTGGTCGATGGCGTGGGCGACGCCGTCGGAGGCATTGTCGAGCGTGACCTTCTTCGCCAGCGACCGCACGTCGGGGATGGCGTTCCCCATGGCGATGCCCAGCGCGGCGTGCCGGATCATCGGCACATCATTGATCTGGTCCCCGATCGCCGCGATCCGCGACTCGGGGATGCCGCGCTGCGCTGCGAGCCACTGGATGGCGGTCCATTTGCTGACGAGCCGGTCGAACGCCTCGAGGATGACAATCGGGTCGCTCTCGATGCCGGTGATGGCCGCCGTGACGGCGGGGGCGACGGCCGGGAAGTGGTGGAGGACCGTGCGATCACCGAAGGCGTCGCGCAGCTCGAGGGCAACAGCCTCCGTGCGGGCGTGGGTGCCGCAGACACCCACGCGCACGGTGTGCTCGGGGTGCTCGTCCTCATCGAGGGTCGAGATGAACCTCACTTTGACGCCGAGATTCTTAAACCACCACGACGTGACCGGATCGACCTTCGAGAGCGGGTCATCGCACACGACGAGGTAGTCATAGCCCACAGCGTGCGCATCCTTGAGCACAAGCGCGGCGTGTCCGTGCGAGACGAGCAGGTGTACGACGCTCGTGACGAGCGCGAGGTCCATCGGGAAGCGGTGGAGCGTGGAGCCCGTGACGGGGCAGGCGAGGATGGAGCCGCCGGCGACGACAATGGGCTGGACCTGCTGAATGAGGTCGAGGATGGGCCTGCACTCGGCGAGGCCGCGGCCAGTGCAGACGACGACATCAATGCCGGCGCGGCGCGCGGCCAGGACCGCTTCGACGTTGCGCTGCGAAACGCCGGCAGAGGGGCTCAGGAGCGTGCCGTCGAGATCGAGGGCGAGGAGGTCATAGCGTGGATGGAGGCCGATCGGGGGCGTGGGGGGGCGCGCCGTGCGGGTTCGGGGTTCGGTCACGGGCGAGCGTAGCCGTGGCCGCCGCGAGACTTGCGCGCCTCCCATTGTCAAACCGTGCGCACCCGCTTGATTTATGCGGAGGCCAGCCGGTACCTTGATCCACCGTCACCGGAACCGGAGGAGCGCCGTCGCTCGCGCGAGGCTGGGCTGCGGCGATATCGAATGGTCGAGGCTTGGCGGCTCTCAAAGGCAGCCGAGCGGGAGACAGGATCATGCAGGCGATTCGATTGTTGCGGAGCGGCGTGCTGGCAGTCATCGTGGCGCTCAGCCCCGCGGCCCGCGCGCAGGACGAAACATACATCGCGCTCGGGGACTCGCTGGCCTTCGGCATCACCGATACACCCTCGTACATCGCCCCGTCCAACGGCGACCGCGGGTACGTGGCGCCGTACGCCGATTGGCTCGCGTCCGGCAGCGGGGGCATCCGACCGCATGTCGTGAACCTCGCGATATTCGGCGAAACCACCGGATCGTTCTTTGATACCACCAACTCATTCCGTCAGTACAACACCAACTACCCGGCGGGGGGGCCGAGCCAGTCCGTCCGCTTCGCGCAGGCCGTGGCCGACGAGGCCGCCGCGGGCCGCACGATCTCGCGCGTGACAATCCACGTTGGGGCCAACGACCTCATCCAACTCGTAACGCCGGAGTTCCTTTTGCTCCCCCCCAGTCAGCAGATCGCGCAGGTGGTGGGGATCCTGAGTCAGGCCGAGTCGAACTTCGTGAACGTTCTCGGCCAGGTCCGCACGGCGCTCCCCTCCGCGGAACTGGTGACCGTCGGCTTCTTCAACCCGTTCGCGGCCGTGCCGGGCCATCCGCTCGAGATGATCGCCACGCCCGCGATCTTGGGGTTGAACGACGTCGTTGCCGGTGTGTCGGCGGTGTACGGGGCGCGGTATGTCGATGTCTATGGCGCGTTCCTCGGGCGCGAGGCCGAGCTGACGTACATGCTCTCCGAGGACCCGATCGGGATGAATGCACACGCGAACGCCGCGGGATACGCGGTCATGGCCGCCCAGATCATCCCGGCGCCGGGTGTGATCGTGCTGCTGCTGGGCGCGGCGGGGCTCAGCGCGGCAAAGCGTCGCCGGTCCGCGGCCTGACACCGGCAGCGAACCCTCTTAGACGACAACCGGGAAAGATCTTTCGTCAAGAAGCAGCCTGATAAATGGCCGGCCGATAGCGCGGCTTGGGAACACGCTTCCCGTCGGCTTTCGCAGACGTGATCCAGGCGTTCTTCGCGATCATGACCTGCTTGACGGCCGCGACGGGCGTCTTTCCCCAAGCGGAGCAATACTTGAGGTCGGGGATGTCCGCGATGTAGCCCTTGTCCTCGGCGCTGTAGAACACGTTGATGTGATAGTCCTTCATATCACCGCTCCTCGCTCAGCCGAAGATCGTATTCCTCAACGATCTTCAGAAACTGCCTGACCTGATACGGCTTGGCTTCCCCCGAGACTGGTTGAAGATTGAGGCGTGCCTCGGGGAGCCCGGAATGCTTGTAGATGCGATGGCTTGTGCCACTGTGGCGATCAAGCTCAAAGCCAAAGGCCTGAACCAAGCGAGTGAAATCGGAGAACTTTACATTTACAGGATTCGTCGAGATGCGCTGAAGTAGTTTGCGTGGATCCAATCAGCAGACTCCGAGAGAACACGCCGGCTGCAAGACTTGGGCCAACTTGGAAGCGAAACCGGCGTAGCTTGCCTCAGCAGTTATCGCATTCGCGCTGCACATCGCGCCCGAGCGTGAGCGCGTTCTTGCCCTGGCGCTTGCTCTGGAGCGCGAGCTCGTCGGCACGGCGGAGCAGTTCACCAACGGTGCGGCCGTCCCAGGGGAAGCAGGCGAGACCGGCGGAGATCGTCAGTGCGCCGGGGGCGTCTTCCGCGAGCTTCGGGAATCGGTGCTCGCAGACCTGGCGCTGAAAGCGCTCGGCGATATCGCGGATGGAGGAGATGCCCTTGGCGGAGGCCGCGGCAGAGGGGTCGCGCGGGCCGGCGGGGTCGTGGAAGACGACGGCGAACTCGTCGCCGCCGATGCGGCAGACGCGGTCGGTCGGGCGGATGACCGAGCGCAGGAGCATGACGGTCTGGCGCAGGATCTCATCGCCCGCGGCGTGGCCATAGCGGTCGTTGTACTGCTTGAAGTCGTCGATATCGAAGAAGAGCACCGAGACGGGCTGACGCTGCTCCTTCGCGAGGTCGAGCGCGGCGGAGAGGTACCGCTCGAAGTAGCGGCGGTTATAGGCGCCGGTCAGCTCGTCGCTGAAGGCGGCGGCGCGGAGCTGGTCCTGCTGATCGCGGAGCGCGAGCCAGTGGGCCAGAACCTCGGCGTGGTCGGCCATGACGTCGGGCGGGAGCGAGGCGGAGACGAGGCGGCCGAAGGCTTTGCCGCGATGCTCAACGGTGCAGGAAAACGGCTCCGGCGATGTTCGCGGTGGCTCGGCGGTCTCGGTCCCAGCGGATGCCGGCTGGAAGTACACATCAGCAGCGCCGGTGCGGGCGCGGATGACCTCGAGCGCGGGGAGAAGGACATCGCGCCCGGCGAGGAGTGCCTGGAGGAGCGCGGCCTCGTCAACGCGCTGCGGCGTGTGCGGTCGAGGAAGCGAGGGCGGCGGTGCCGAGTGCGGCGAGGCCGGCGGGCTCTGAGCGGGAGGAGCTTGCGCCGTCGCGTAGCGAGGGG
>JACMLW010000046.1 GCA_014379385.1 Phycisphaerales bacterium | reverse complement strand
CGGCTCTGAATGGGGTAGCGCGCACAGGCGGGACGCCTGTGCCACCGAACACCACAGAGTTCAGCGGCCGCCGATTCCTTCGATGCGGGTGAGTCGCCAGAGGCCACCGGGCGAGGGATCCTGTCGCCAGTGGAGACGCCACCAGGTGAGCACGGGGACGGGGTAGGCCTCGGGCGTGACCCGAACGCGGGCCTGGGTGCGTGCGGAGTTGGGGCCGTCGATGACGGCCTCGGTGTTGAGGATGGCGAACTCCTTGACGGCGTACTCATTCTTCATGTTGGTGGCGACGAAGTTCAGGATGGCGTCGCGCGAGAGCTCGCGGTTGAGTGCCGCGACGCTGGCGGTGGCGTCGGCGGCGAGGATGGCCTGGAGGGCGGGCTCATCGGTGCGCGCGACGGCGGCGATGAGCTCTTCGGTGCGGACGTTGAGGGCTTCGCGCCTCGTGGTCGTGGTGTAGGAGATGGCTGCCGCGGCGATGCCGAGGACGATGAGGGCGGCGCCGATAGGGAGGGCGCGGCGGGCGGTAGCGGGCCGACGAGAGAGGATGATGAAGGTCGCAACGCCGGCGACGACGAGCAGGAGAGCCGGCCACCACGTTTCGAGGAACATGGATTCGAGCGCCGGGGGGGCGGGGAGGCGGGGCGGCTCGCCCCCTCCGCCCGCGCCACCCAACTGAGCGGGGAGGAGGATGGGGAGGCGTGCGGTGGCGGCGTGGATGAGGGTGGGCATGGGTTCACGGGTTCGGACTTGCGGGGGGAGCGCGAGGGGCAAGAAGGGCAAGGGAAAGGAATGTTCGGGCGCGGAGCGGAATGCCGATCCTTGTCATGCCGCGGCATAGTCGGCCAAGGGATGATCGGAATTAGGAGTAACGGGGCGGGCGTGGCACGAGATCCGCACTAGATTACCGAGCCGTGCCACCAACTGGTCCCAACACAACCTCCGTGCCCCCTGTTCCGCGTCCCGATGCGCGGACGTTGTCGCGCAATCTCGAGGCGATTCGCCGAGGGTCACCGGGGGCGGTGCGGGCGATCGAGGCGGCGGAGTCGCGTGCGGACGTCGAGTTCGTGATGACGGACGACGGGGTGGTCTCGGCGAGCATCGGGCCGGGCGCCTCGGCGCGGGCGCTGGCGAGCCGGCGGCGTCCGCTGCTGGAGGCGGCGAAGCTGGCGGAGCCGGTGGATGTGCGTCAGAAGGGGTGCATCGTGGTGGTGGGGTTCGGGGTGGGGCATCACGTGCGGGCGCTGGCGGAGAAGATGGGGCGGAGCGGGCTTGTGGTGGTGTTCGAGCCGGATGCGGCCCTGCTGCGCGCGGTGCTGGAGCGGGTGGATCACTCGGGATGGCTGGGCGCCGCAAACGTCGCGGTGATGACGGATGTGGAGGATCACGCAGCGATGGCGACAGCGGTGCAGGGGCTGGAGGCGATCGTTGCGATGGGGGTGGAACTGGTGGAGCATCCGCCGAGCCGGGAGCGATTGGGGGGAAGCGGGGGAAAGTTCTTTACGAACTTTGTCGGGTTGGTGGACAACATCAACCTGACGGTGCGGACGACGCTCTTGCAGGTGCGAACGACCATCCGGAACCAGACGGGGAACTTGCGGGCGTACACGACGGGGAAGGGGATCGCGGAACTGAGAGGGAGCGCGGCGGGGAAACCGGGGATCGTGGTCGCGGCGGGCCCGAGCCTGAGGCGGAACGTGGAGCTGCTGCGGGCGCCGTGGGTGCGCGAGCGGTGCGTGGTCATCGCGGTGCAGACGGTGCTCAAGACGCTGCTGGCGCTGGGGATCAGGCCGCATTATGTGACAGCGCTTGATTACAGCGAGATCAGCACGCGGTTTTATGAGGGGCTGCGGGAAGAGGATGTTCGCGGCGTGGAGCTCGTGGTGCAGCCGATGGGGAGTCCGGCGATTCTGGAGGCGTTTCCGGGGACGGTGCGCTGCGCGGCGGACAGCTACCTGGAGGAGTTGTTGGGGCCGGGGTTTGGCGGCGCGAAGGAGAAGGGGGTGCTGGCGCCGGGGGCCACGGTGGCGCACCTGGCGTATTACCTGGCGCGGTACCTGGGATGCGACCCGGTGGCGCTGGTGGGACAGGATCTTGGGTTCACCGATGGGCAGTACTACGCGGCAGGAGCGTCGATCCATCAGGTGTGGGCGGGGGAGCTCAACCCGTTGCGGACGCTGGAGATGCTGGAGTGGGAGCGGATTAAGCGTGCGGGGCGGGGGCTGCGGAAGTCGGTGGATGTGCTCGGGAGGGCGATCTATACCGACGAGCAGATGCACACGTATCTGATGCAGTTCCAGCGCGACTTCGGGGCGGATGTGGGGCGGGGGTTGCGGGTGATCGACTGCACCGAGGGTGGTGTGGCGAAGCAGCACACGGTGGCGATGGGGCTGGGGGAGTTCCTGGAGGAGGTGCGGGAGAAGAAGGAAGAAGTTGAACGCGAAGGAAGCGAAGAGCGCGAAGTGCCGGGAGGGCAGAGAGAAGAAAGGATTGGAATCGGAGAGGAACGAGCAGGCGCCGATGCGGCGGAGCGGCTAGCACGGGTGCGGGAGCGGGTGCGGCGGGTGCGGGCGGAGGTGGGGGAGATCGTGGAACTGTCGGAGCGCGGGGCGGGGCTGGTGCGGGAGATGCTCGAACATCACGAGGACCAGGGGCGGGTGAACCGGCTGATCGGGAAGGTCGATGAGCTGAGCGCGCGGGCGCTCTCCCTGGAGCCGGCGTTCGGGCTGAGCCAGCGGCTGAACCAAGCGGGGTCGTTCAACCGGGTTCGCGCGGACCGATCGCTGGGGCTTGAACAGAACCTGACACCGATGCAGCGGCAGCGGAGACAGCTCGAGCGCGATGAGGCAAACTTGCGGTCTCTCGAGACAGCGGCGGCCGCGCTGGGGGAGATACTGGACGCGGCGACGGAGCGGCTGGAGCGGCCGGCGCCGTGGTGGAGCAAGGCGGGGCTTGGGGCGGG
>JACMLW010000005.1 GCA_014379385.1 Phycisphaerales bacterium | reverse complement strand
CTCGACGCCTCCGGCCCGCTCCCCGGCGCGCACCTCCCCTACCCATACCGCGAGGCCGGGTAGCCGGTAGCCCCCGCGCGCTCGATCTCCATGACGGCCCATCGCCGCCGCCGACTCGCACTCGCGCGTCCGGCCGACTTCCAATTGCGCCCGCTCGCCGCCCCAACCATCTCGATAAACCCCGCCGCGCCCTCGTATCATCCCGCCGCTGAGATGAACCAACTTGACGATCTGACCCCGCCCCACCGTCACCCCCGGGGGGGCTCGAAGCGCCGGCAGGAGCCGGCGCACCCGCACCGGCCAGGGGGGCTTGGCCCAGTTTCGCCGACGACGGCAGACCGCCGATCGCGGCGGGCACAGGGAGTTGCGACATGACGAATCAGCCCAAGCAAGCCTGGACCAAGCCCGAGCTGCTCGCGAGCACCGTCGAGCACATCGACATCACGAGCTTCGACGCCCGCAGGATCATCGATGCGTACGAGCACATGGCGTTCCAGAGCCGCAACCTGGCGAAGGCCGCGCGGATCTACGACATGATGCTCGCCGACAACTCGTGCGGCGTGGTTCTCACGCTCGCGGGCTCGCTGATCTCGGCGGGGCTGAAGAAGGCGCTCATCACGCTGGTGGAGAACAACATGGTGGACGCGATTGTGTCCACGGGCGCCAACATCGTGGACCAGGACTTCTTCGAGGGCCTTGGGTATCGCCACTACATCGCGCCGGGGTCCGTGGAGGCGCCGCCCGTAGACGATGTGACGCTGCGCGAGCTGATGATCGACCGGATCACCGACACGTACATCGACGAGGAGGAGCTGCGCGCCTGCGACGACACGACCAAGGAGGTGTTCGATAGCCTCCCCGGCGGGGCGTACTCCAGCCGCGAGCTGATCGAGGCCCTCGGCCAATACCTGGCGCAGCACCACCCCAAGGCCGAGTCGATCGTGGCGACGTGCTACCGCAAGCGCGTGCCGATTTTCTGCCCCGCGTTCAGCGACTGCTCGGCGGGGTTCGGCATCGTGCTGCACCAGGTGGAGAAGGCCGCGCGGGGCGAGAGCGCGGTGGCGTTCGACTCGGGCAAGGACTTCCGCGAGCTCACGATGATCAAGCTGGCCTGCAAGGACACCGGGCTGCTGATGCTCGGCGGCGGCGTGCCGAAGAACTTCGCTCAGGACATCGTCGTCGCGGCCGAGCTCCTCCACGAGAAGGGCCTGGCGCCCGAGGGGTCCTCGGAAGCGACGATGCACAAGTACGCCGTGCAACTCACGGTGGCCGACCCGCGCGATGGGGCGCTCTCGGGCTCCACGCTGCGCGAGGCCTCCAGCTGGGGCAAAGTCGATGTCGTCCACGAGCAGATGGTCTTCGGCGAGCTCACGACGACGTTCCCCATTCTCGCCTCCGACGCGTACCACCGCGGCTCCTGGCGCCAGCGCAAGGCCATGAAGCTCGCGGACGTCGTGCAGGAGCCCGCCCGCGCGTAAAGCGCGTGCGACACGAGCAGTTGATCGAGATACTCATGCGGGACGCTCGGAATCATCCGAGCGCCCCGCTTTATTTCGGAGATGGTCGCGTCACAAGAACGCAGGTCATGCTTCGCTGAAACCTGTCCGCTGTACCCTGTTCGCTAGGCTTCAAGCGCCAAGCCGCACATGACCTCGATGCCCGTCGCCAGCGCGGCGTCGTTGAAGTCATATTCCGGCTGGTGCAGCGAGGGGTACTCGGTCCGGTCCGGCGGGCGCACGCCGAGCACGAAGAAGCACGCGGGCACCGTGGCGGCGCCCGTGATTCCGCCGATCGGATGCCGCCCGTAGTACGAGAAATCCTCGCCGCCCATCGACGGCTCTGGCACCTCGGCGACCCGATCGGCGCCGACGATCCGCCGGGCGATCTCGAAGAATCGCGCCGTCGCGCCTGGCTCGTTCTCGGTGACGGGGTATCCCTCCTCCCAGTCGATCGTGGCCGCGCACCCCATGGCCCGCGCGCCGTGCTCGCAGATCTCGAAGAAGCGCGTGCGGGCCAGGGCGCGGATGTCGGCGCTCAGCGTCCGCATCGTCCCCGTGAAGCTCGCCGACTCAGGAATGATGTTGCGGGCCGTGCCCCCCTTGATGATCCCGATGGTGACCACCACGCTCTGGAGCGGGGGCACCGTGCGCGAGGCAATCGTCTGGAGCGCTGTGACAAGCTGAGCCGCGGCGACGATGGGGTCGTGCGCGAGGTGCGGGTACGCCGCGTGGGCCTGCGTGCCCTTGATGGTGACGGTGAAGTTGTCGGTCGCGGCCAGCAGTGGGCCGGGGCGCGAGGCGACGACGCCGACCGGGAGCTGCGGCCAGCCGTGCAGGCCGTAGATGCGCGTGACCGGTTCGCCGAGTCCACCCTTGCCCTCGCCGTCGAGGGCGCCCTCATCGCAGAGTCGCTTGCCGCCGCCGCCACCCTCCTCGGCCGGCTGGAAGATGAGCGTAACCGGGCTTGGTCGCTCGATCTTCGAGAGCACGCGCGCGACGCCGATGAGGTTGGCGGTGTGGCCATCGTGCCCGCAGGCGTGCATGAGTCCGGCGGTCTTGGATGCGTACGCGGCCCCCGTCCGCTCCGTAATCGGGAGCGCATCAATGTCGGCGCGCAACGCGATTGAGCCGCAGGATGAACCGGCTCGGGTCGCGGGCAGGTGGGCGATGACTCCGGTGCCGCTGCCACCAGAGAGGGCGGCGAGGCCGGCTTTGTGGATGATGCCGAGCTTCTGGAGCTCGCGGACCACGACGCCGCTGGTGCGGCGCTCCTGGTAGGCGAGCTCGGGGTGCGCGTGCAGATCGTGGCGGATCTCGGCGAGGTCGGCCAGTTCCGCCTTAATGAGTTCACGCACGCGCTGCATCGGCATAGCGCGATGGTACGGCCGAATGCCTAGCGGTGCTATCACGCGGCGGGTATCAAACTGGCCGACCCCCTATTGAGGCCGGTTCCTCATCGTCTGCTTGGCGGTGCGTGCGCACAGTGTGAGTTCAGAATAGATGCGCGGGAGGGGGAGGGTTCGGCGCCACGGCGCGGCACTCCGCCGCGAACAGGCGCATCACGGAGACCTCACATGATCGGCACGATCCTTCTCATCATCCTGGTACTGCTGCTGATCGGCGCGCTGCCGGTATTCCCACATAGCAAGAAGTGGGGCTATGCGCCCGGCGGGGTGGTGGGGCTGCTGCTGGTTATCGTGATTATTCTGCTGCTCACGGGCAACCTCAACTTTTAAGCTTGGCCGGAGCCGCCGCGCTTGAGTTCCTTTACTTCAGGGCGCTGAGTTCGCCAACCAGTGAGGCCAGTCCTTTGACGTCGTTTGCGGACGCGAGCTTCTCAATCTTGGCCTCCTCGACGCCGGTCTTGATGAGTGCCGCGCGGGCGGATTTCCAGAGGCGGGCGGACGCCTTGGCGTCGCTGGCGAGGTAAAGGTCTGAGACGAGTTCCTGGAGCTTGAGCGTGGTGGCGCTGTCGAGATGCTCGTAGTAGCGCTTGACGATCTTCTGCTGGTACGCGGAGAGGTGCTGTCCTTTGGCCATGGCAGAGGGTAGCGAACACCGGTGCTTCGCCGCCGGGGTCTAAGGGCCGGCCCCGAACGACTCGGCTCTGAGGTTGAGGAACTCGAGGGCGGTGCCCGCGAGGAGGCGCGCCTTGGCGACATCGCCGAGGTCGTTCATGGATTCGATCATGTCACCGGGCCGCTCTTCGCCGAGAGGGAACGGGTAATCGGAGCCGAGGGCGATGCGTTCGGCGCCCATCAGGCGGATGAGGGCGCTGAGTGCCTCGGGATCGTGCGTGAGTGAGTCCACATAGAACTTCGCCGGCTCTCCCCCCCAGCCGGAGCCGTCCATGTTCTTGGCGAGGTAGTCGCGCGGCGAGCCGCATCCGTCGACGGCGCACAGATCGGGCCGGACCTTGCACCCATGCTCGATGCGGCCGATCGTCCACGGGAAGCTGCCGCCGCCGTGCGCGAACCCGATGCGGAGGTTGGGCAGGCGGTCGAGCACGCCGCCGAAGATGATCGAGCAGATGGCGCGGGCGGTCTCGGCGGGCATGCCGACGAGCCAGGGGAGCCAGTACTGCTTCATCTGCTCCTGGCCCATCATGTCCCACGGGTGGACAAAGACGGCGGCGCCGAGCTCGGCCGCGGCCTCGAAGACGGGACGGAGCGCGGGCTCGCTGAGGTTCCAGTCGGGGCCGATGTCGGGGCGTTCAACATGGCTGCCGATCTGGACGCCGCGGAGGCCGAGCTGCTTGACGCAGCGCTCGAGCTCCTTGACGGCGAGGTCGGGGGCCTGCATGGGGAGGGTGCCGAGCCCGACGAAGCGGCGCGGGAAGTCGCGGCAGACGCCGGCGAGGTGATCGTTAAGGATGCGGGAGAGATCGTGGGCGTCGGCGGCGCGGGCCCAATACGAAAACATGACCGGGACGGTTGAGAGAACCTGGACGTGGACGCCGGCGGCGTCGCACTCGGTCATGCGCGTGGCGGGGTCCCAGCAGTTGGCGGCGACCTCGCGGAAGAGCGCGCCGTCGATCATCATCTTGGCCCGGCATCCCCCCCCTCCCGCTCCTCCTCCCCCACTTGCCCCTCCTGCTCCGCAGTGGTGGAGGCTGACCCATCCGCCGTAGCCGTAACGCTCGCGCAGGTCGGGCCACTTCTCAGGGAGGATGTGTGTGTGGAGGTCGATCTTGAGCATGGGAAGGGGATTCACCACAGAGAGCACAGGGCCGCACAGAGCGACGCCGACCCCTCGCCATTGTTGTGCTAGCAGACGACTCTCGCTAAGCCGTCTTTGACAAGCTTGACATTGAAGTTGATCAACAGCCCGACGCGCTTCTCGGAGAGCTTGAGATACGTCAGCAACTGGGCCGTGAAGACCGGGTGGAGCTTGTCGGCGCTCTTGATCTCGACAATGACCCTGTTGGCGACCAAGAGGTCGAGCCGGTAGTCGCAGTCGATGAGCATGCCCTTGTAGAGTACAGGCAAGGGGACTTGCCGCTGGAATGGCACGCTCCGCTCGGCAAGCTCAAAGCAGAGGCAGGCCTCATAGGTCGATTCCAGAAGTCCCGGGCCGAGTTCGCGGTGGACCTCGATGGCGCAGGCGATGATCTGCTGGGTCAGGTCGGCGTGCAGGCCATCCGCGGATCGGTCACTCTCCGGCATCTGGTGCTCTCCGATCGCTTGATCGACGACTCTCTGTGACGCCTCTGTGAGCTTTGTGGGCTCTGTGGTGGCCGGGTTTCTACGATGGAACGTACCACAAGTGAGCGCGAGGAGACGACCATGGCGATGCTGCCGCTGAACATGCTGCTGAACCTCAACACGTGGATCGATGAGAACCGCGACCAGCTCAGGCCGCCGGTGGGCAACAAGCAGCTCTTCACCGAGTCGGATGACGTGATCCTCTTCGTATCGGGCGGGCCCAACACGCGCAACGACTACCACGTGAACCCGACCGAGGAGCTGTTCTACCAGCTTGAAGGCGACATCGCGGTGCGCGTGCGACCGCTCGACGGCGCGCCCCCGCACGACGTTATCGTCAAGCAAGGCGAGCTGTGGCTGCTGCCCCGGTGGGTTCCGCATCGCCCGCAGCGCCCCGCCGGGACCGTCGGCCTGATCGCGGAGTTCCCGCGCGGCGTGGACGCCCAGGGCCGACCGCGGCAAGACGCCCTGCGATGGTACTGCGCGGCGTGCGACAAGCAGGTCCACGAGTCTAAGTGGGTGCTCAAGAGGATCGACGAGGATCTCCGCATCATCATGGAGAAGTTCTGGAACGGGCCGGCCGAGCAGCGCACGTGCAAGAAGTGCGGCGCGGTGGTCGAGCGGGCGGGCGAGTTCAAGCTGTGAATCGGGTGGCGCTCGAGACCACGCTCCTCATCCACGGGGTGCCGCGAGCGGCGTCGCTCCCCCTGTTCCGCGAGCTCGAGACGATCGTGCGCGCCGGTGGCGCCACCCCCGCGCTGGTCGGGGTGGTGCGCGGCGAGCCGGTCGTGGGCATGAGCGAGCAACAGCTCGCCGACATGCTCGGCGCCGGGTCCGCCGAGGGGGGCTTCCCGGCGAAACTGAACACCTCGACGCTCGGGGTGGCCATGCACCGCGGGCGGAACGGCGCGACGACCGTGAGCGCCACCCTGGAGCTGGCCGCGGCGGCGGGCGTGCGCGTGTTCGCCACCGGCGG
>JACMLW010000045.1 GCA_014379385.1 Phycisphaerales bacterium | reverse complement strand
GCGTGCCCGGCCGCACAGCGTACCGCCCTTCGATTGGTGATACCGCCCGCTCCGGCCCTTTACCCAACCCGCGTTCGTGCCGCTTGCACTTTTCGGCCGCCGCGGCGAGCATGGTGGCCATCCCCAGAGGCTCCCTCCATGAACGTCGACCCCTACTCGTCGTCCAATCCGCCGTCCCCCGCGAACCGCATCGAGATGGAAGGCGAGACCGGCGCCGCGGGCCTGGGCCGTCCCGGCAGTGTTGACGACTTCGATCCCTCGCAGATCCCGGTGCTCCCTGATGGCGCCACGCCCGAAGAGCGCGACGAGCACTGGTACCGGTATGTTTACCAGGGCGACCGGATGCCGCAGCTCACCGTGCGGGCTGTCGCGATGGGCGCGTTTCTTGGCATGGGCATGTCGATCGCCCACATCTACACGGCCCTCAAGATCGGGTGGGGCTTCGGCATTGCCATCACCGCCTGCGTGCTCTCGTATGTGATCTGGAACGGACTGCGTGCCCTGTCTGGGAAGCGCCTCGGCCAGATGTCGATGCTCGAGAACGCCTGCATGGCGTCGACGGCCTCCGCGGCGGGCTACTCCACCGGCAGCACCGTCGCGACCGCGGTCGGCGCCCACCTGCTCATTACCGGCGAGCACCTCCCGTGGCAGTCCCTGACCGGCTTCGTCTTCTTCGCCGCGGCGCTGGGCGTTTTCTGGGCCATCCCCATGAAACGTCAGATGATCAATGTCGAGCAGCTCGCCTTCCCCTCCGGCGTCGCGGCCGCAGAGACCCTCAAGAGCCTCTACACACACGGCGCCGCCGCGATGCGCAAGGCCTATGCGCTGGTGGCCATGCTGGGGGTGGGCGCGTTCATCGGCATCCTCCGCGCTCCGGAGAACGCGATGTCCTGGCTCGACCGGATTCTCAACTCCACTCTCAGGCTCCCGGACAAGCTGTGGTTCCAGCCGGCGGGAACACCCGCCAACCCCCGCTACAACGGCCTTTCGTTCGAGCCCAGCGGGCTGCTGATCGCCGCGGGCATGCTCGTCGGGCCGCGCGTCGCCTACTCGCTGCTCGCCGGGTCGTGCTTCCTGTACTTCTTCATGGCGCCCTGGCTCGAAAACCTCGACGCCCGCGAAGCCGCCGCGGCGGCGGCCGCCGGAACCACCTACGTCCGCCAAGTCGAGCTTACCGCCGGCGGAACCATGTTCCAGGTTGTCCGTTGGTCGCTCTGGGGCGGAACCGCCACCATGGTCATGGCGAGCCTCACCTCGCTCGCCCTCTCGTGGAAGACCATCGCCCGATCGTTCAACGTCTTCAAGGGCCGCAAGGCCGGCCTCTCCGCGGCGGAATCTCTTGAGGTCCCCGCCACATGGCTCATCATCGGCCTCATCCCGATCGGCATCGGCATGGTGCTCGTGCAGTACTTCGCCTTCCAGATTGAGATCTGGCTCGGGATCATCGCCGTCGCGCTCTCGTTCGTCATCTCGCTGGTCTGCAGCCGCGCCACCGGCGAGACCGACACGACACCCACCGGCGCGATGGGGAAGGTCACGCAGGCCGTGTTCGCCGTGCTCTCGCCGGGGAACATCACCCACAACCTCATGTCCGCCGGCGCCACCTCCAGCTCCGGCCTCGCCGCGGCCGACCTCCTCACGGACCTCAAGACCGGCTACGTCATCGGCGCCAACCCGCGTAAGCAGTTCTGGGCACAGTTCATCGGCGTCTTTTTCGGCACCATCATCACGATCCCCGGCTGGTACCTGCTCGTTCCGGACAAGGCCGCCCTCGAGAAGTTCGATCCCCCCGCTACCAAGATCTGGGCCGCCGTCGCCGAGGCGCTCACCAAGGGCTTGAGCTCGATCCCCTCAACCGCTCAGGCCGCGATCGTGATCGGCGCGATCCTCGGCGTCTCGCTCACGCTTATCGAGAAGCTCTTCCCCAAGGCCAAGAAGTACCTGCCGTCGGTCACCGGCCTGGGCTTCTCGTGGGTCATGAACTTCTACAACTGCTTCGCCTTTGCGATCGGCGCCACCATCACGCTCGTCTGGGGGATGCTCGATAAGAGGTCCCGCGACGGCTACAACGTCCCGATCGCCTCCGGACTCATCGCCGGCGAGTCGCTGATGGCCGCTCTGATTGCGATCCTCATCACGATCTATCAGATGGCTCAGCGCTAGGCACCCCACCCCTGAACTCGAGTGATCCTGCTGAACACCTGACGCCGCGTTAAGTCGCCGCGTTATTGCGTCGAGATACACCCCGGCCGTGCGGCGACACTCGCCGCGCGGTCGCTGTTCCCACCCTCCAAGAGGCTTGCGATCACGCCGCGTCTTTTCGCTGCGCTGCGCGCCGGTCTCACCAAGAGCCGATCATGCCGCAGCGCCTCCCCACGACCAGGATGTCCACGGGTGAGCGGGACTCCCGCCTCGCAGGCTCGCGCCCTCACACGGCGACCACCGGCGAAACCACCAACTCTCGCTCCGCCCGCTCGCGCCCCCGCCGTCGCGCCCATCAGCGGCGATCCCTGCCTTCGCGCCTTCACCGAAAACTGAGCACCCCCCGTCACCCGCTCGCTCTCCTCGTCGCCGTTGGCCTTGCGCTCGGTCTGGGCGCCCTCGACTCCCGTCTGCTCGCCCAGACCGCGACCACGCCCCCTCCCGCCCCCGCCAGCGAGCAGCACGCAGCGCCCCCCGAAGTAGACAGCGATCCCTCGCTTGCCACAGGCTCGCCCGCCGGTGCGTCATCCGAAACACCGCCGGACTCGCTGGGCGACGAACTGCTCCTCTTCGAGTCCATGCCGCTGGTCATCTCCGGCTCTCGCACCGAAACCCCGATCAACCAGTCCTCTGTCCCGGTCAGCATCCTCTCCGCGGACGACATCCACTACCGCGCCCTCACCAACCTCGCCGAGCAGCTCACCTTCGTCCCCGGCGTTCAGATCAGCCGCATCAGCAAGAACCGCTACGCCGTCGGCATCCGCGGCCTTCACCACGAGTTCTCCGACCGCACGCTGGTGCTTCTCAACGGGCGCAACGCCACCAACCCGCTGCTCGGCGGCACCGACTTCCTCGCCATCCCCATCCTGATGGAGGACATCAAACGGATCGAGGTCGTCCGTGGGCCGGGCGGCGCCGCCTGGGGCGCCAACGCGTTCGGCGGAGTCATTAACGTTATCACCAAGGACCCCGCTGAGACCCAGGGCGTTTTCGCCTCATCAACCCTCAGCGAGTTTGGTGACTCGTTCAATCACCTCCGCTGGGGCGCCGCGGCCGGCAAGCTCTCTTGGCGGCTCTCCTTCGGGTACGACGACTACGAGACCTCCGAGGACTCCCTCACGAACGACCACTTCGAGTCCGAAGATTGGGGCCGACTGACCCGCATCGATGCCGACGGAGTTTACCAGCTCGGCGACGCCACCAAACTCCGCTTCGGCATCGCGCACGGGCACATCGAGCGCGGCCCATTCGAGTTCGGCTCGTACCTGCCGGACGCAGACGAGCGCATCGACACAAGCCGCCTCTTCGCCAAGCTCGAGCACGAGTGGGACAGCGGCGCCAGCGCGTACGTCCAGTGGTTCGGCAACTTCGAGAGCAGCAACCGGCCCACTCTCACCCGCGTCTGGTCAAGCGAGAACGACCTCGAGGCCCAGTACAGCACGCCGATGGCGGGGGGCCACACGCTGAGCGTCGGCGGCAACGCCCGGTTTGTCCATATCGAGCAGACGCCGCTGGACCCGCAGGACTTCATCTACGGCGGCGCGCCGTTCGACGAGTTCTGGGCCGGCCTCTTCGCCATCGACCGCTGGCAGGCCACCGAGCGCCTGGCGCTCGAGGGCCAGGTTCGCGCCGATTTCTACAGCGCGCAGTCGATCGATTTCTCTGCCCGGCTCGCCGCGCTCTACGCCCTGGACGATGGGCATCACCACATCCTGCGAGTCGGCGCGGCCCGCGCCTACCGTGCCCCGCTCGCGGGCATCCGGAATCTCCAGTTCCAGCGCTCCCCCCTCCCGAGCCCCCCGCTGCCGCCGGGCCTCTATGGGTTCAATTTTTTCCCCTCTGGGGGCCTGGACAACGAGACGGTCTGGTCGGCGGAGCTCGGCTACTCGGGGCGGCTCGCCGAAGGCCTGACGCTGCGCGCCGATACCTTCTACCAGCGATTCGACGACCTGATCGGCGTGGAGACGTTCTCGAGCGAGCCATTCTTCGGCACGCTGAGCAACAACGGCGGCGCCGACAACGTCGGAACCGAACTTGAACTCGCCCTTTCCGGCGAGACCGGGCGCCTCTCCGCCTGGTACGCCTACAACGGGCTCAGCCTCGACGAGGTCGATCAGGACACCCGCTCGTTCTACACCGCCCCGCACACCGCCGGTCTCTCGGGCCGCCTCTTCCTCCCGGATGATTGGACCCTGAACGCGGACTATAAGTATTCCGACTTCGTTCAGGCCAACGCCAATAACTCCAGCCCCGACAACTACCACCGCCTCGACCTCACGCTCTCTCGCTCCTTCGCCCAGGGGCAGGCCGAGCTCATCGTGGGCGTGACGGACCTGCTGGATATGACCGACTTCGATGTCGCCCCGCTCGGCTCGCTCACCTCGCACGAGGTTCCCGGTCGCACGTTCTTCGCCCGCGTCCAGTTCAAGTTCTAGTTCCTGCGCCTCCCTCGCTCATCCAAAGCCACCAGGTGCTCTGACCCACGTCTCTCCATGATCTCCCGCCGAGCGACAACTCCTCTCCGATCGGCTGTGGCGCTCCTCGCCGCCGTCGCCGCGCTCGCCATGCTCGGACTCACCGCGCCACGGACCCAGACCACCGGCGACCGCACCACCGCCCGCGTGGATGCCGGCATGACCGCCGGTCCCGCCTCCACACCGCCCGAGATCATCATCGTCCTTAGCCGCGAGGCCGAGCCCTATCGCCAGGCCGAGGCCGCATTCAAGTCGGCACTCTCCACCAGTTCGCCCGTCCCGCGCACCATTTTGCTGAGCGCTCTCACCGCCGACTCCGCGGCGGCGTCCGCCGCAGTCCCCTCCACCCGCTTCCTCGCTGTAGGCTCCGAGGCCGCACTCTGGCTCCACCAGCACCTTCCCACATCCTCACCCCTCACGTACTGCATCGTCGCCGACCCCTCCGCCGCGGGACTCGATTCCGGCAACATCCGCGGCGTCACCACCAACATTTCCTTGAAGGACCAGTTCGCGATCATTGCCTCCGCACTCCCCGACGCCAGGTCCGTCGGACTGCTCTATCGATCCGATACCGACAAGGGCAAAAAGACCGTCGAGACAGTCAAGGCCGCCCTGCCGCGCTCCTGGTCACTCCACGAAGTTGCGGTCAACGAGCACAAATCCGCCGCAGACGCCATCGAGACCCTCGTCGACGCCAAGATCGACGTTATCTGGACGTACGCCGACAACACCGTCTTTGACAGCGCCACGGTGAAGTCACTGCTCCTCTCCTCGCTTCGCAAAAAGATCCCCGTATACGGCTTCTCCGCAGCGTTCGTCCGCTCCGGAGCCCTCATCGGCGCGGGCGTAGATATCGCCGCGCAGGGCCGCATGGCCGCGGCCCTCCTCCAGGAGGCCTCCAGCAGCCCGCCGAAGCAACCGATCCATCAGGAGACGGAGTTCCACATCGTCGTCAACACCATGGTCGCCGAGCGCCTGTCGATCACGCTCCCCAAGGACTTCCTCTCCCGTGCCTCCATCGTCTTTGACGGTAACTAGCCCCATCGAAAGACCCGCCCCATGCTGAGACACCCGAGCGCGCTAAGTCTCCGCATCAAAGCCACCTCCTCGGTGCTGGTGATCGTCGCCCTTGCCCTCGCCGCCATCGCCGCCGCCACCATCGTTCAGTTGCAGCGCGAGATCGTCTCCTCCCACCGCGCCGCCGCCGATTCCACGGCTGAGGGCCTCGCCCTCGCCAGTGAGGTCGCGCTCGTCGCGGGCGATCGCGCCGAGCTCTCCCGCCTTGTCCAGCAGTTCTTCGCCGACGACGCCATCGACTTCATCGCCATCTACGACGGCCGCAACCAGCTCGTCGCCTCCGCCGAGCGCGACACCCACGCCTGGGCCGTCTTCCAGCAGAACCCCAGCGCCTCCCATGAGGGAAGCCTCCAAGGCCCCTTCACCCTCGGCGTGCGCGAGGTCACCTACGCCGACCAGTCCGGCGACCTCGGTGTCTTCGACGAGCCCGGCTTCAGCGGGTCGCACGCCGGCCTCTCCAGGTCGCGAGTCGGTTCCACCGCCGTCGGCCTCTGCAACGACCCCGTCCGTTCGCTGCTCCAGCGCAAGACCGCCGCTCTCCTGGGCCTTTACGTCATCGTTGCCTGCATTACCACCCCGTTCATCTGGCTCCTCGTCAGCGGATGGACCCGCCGCCTCACCAAGCTCCTCGTCGCCAGCGAGCGCATCAGCCGCGGCGATCTCGAGCAGCCCATCACCGACCACAACCCCGATGAGATCGGTCGCCTCGCCGTCGCCTTCGACACCATGCGGCAGGCCGTTCAGCAGCGCGATCTCGAAGCCCGTCGCTTCGCCGACACCCTGCAGGACCAGGTCCGCGTCCGCACCAGCGAGCTCGAGCAGGCCAAGGTCGCCGCCGAGCAGGCCAGCCAGGCCAAGAGCGATTTCCTGGCCAACATGAGCCACGAGATCCGCACGCCCATGACCGCGATCCTCGGCTACGCCGACATCCTGCGCGAGCCCGACCTCACCCCGGAGCAGCGACAAGGCTCTATCCAGACCATCCTGCGCAGCGGCGAACACCTGATGCGCATCATCAACGACATCCTGGATATCTCCAAGATCGAGTCCGGCCGGATGACCAGCGAGTGCCTCGAATGCTCGCCCGCCCGCATTCTCTTTGACGTCGCCTCTCTCATGCAGGCCCGCGCCCTCGAGAAGCACCTCTCCTTCGGACTCGAGTACGACAGCCCCATCCCCGAGACCATCCGCACCGACCCCACCCAGCTCCGCCAGGTGGTCCTCAATCTCGTCGGCAACGCCATGAAGTTCACCACCGTGGGGAGCGTCCGCCTCGTCGCCTCCTTCCAGCCCGCGAACACGCCCCCCAGCCCCGTCGGCAACTTCCCCGGCGAGAACAACGAGGGCCGGCTCATCATCAAGGTGATCGACACCGGTGTCGGCCTCTCACCCGACCAGATCGGCCGACTTTTCCGCCCCTTTGTGCAGGCCGATGAATCCATGACGCGCCGCTTCGGCGGCACCGGCCTCGGCCTCGCCATCGCCAAGCGCTTCACCAACCTCCTCGGCGGCGACATCACCGTCACCAGCGAACCCGGGAAGGGCAGCACCTTCACCGTCTCTCTCCCCACCGGCCCGCTCCACAACGTCAAGCTGGTTGATCATCCCCACGTCGTCTCCACCCAGGAGCCGTCCGAGACCCAGCGCGCCGGCCAGCACATCCGCCTTGTCGGCCGCATCCTCCTCGTCGAGGACGGCCCCGACAACCAGAAGCTCATCGCCTTCCACCTCCGCAAGGCCGGCGCCGACGTCGCCATCGCCGAGAACGGCCGCGTCGGCCTCGACATGTTCGAGCAGGCCCAGCGAGAGGGCAACCCCTTCCGCCTTATTGTTATGGACATGCAGATGCCCGAGATGGACGGCTACACCGCCGCCCGCATCATGCGCGAGCGCCGCTGCAACACCCCCATCCTCGCCCTCACCGCCCACGCCCTCGCCTCCGACCGCGACAAGTGCCTCGCCTCCGGCTGCGACGACTTCATGACCAAGCCCATCGACCGCTACAAACTCATCGGCACCTGCGCCGAGTGGCTCGCCGCCAACCCCCACGCCGCCGCCGCGTAGTTCACCGGGCCGCTCGCCGGCGCTTCTCGAAGAGCCCCCCCCCTCCCCGACTCGCAACCACCAAAGCGGGCGACGGGACTCGAACCCGTAGCATCAAGCTTGGAAGGCTTGCACTCTACCATTGAGTTACGCCCGCACGCTCAAGCGCCAAGCGTAGCACGCGGCCCCGCGCCCGGGCACGCGCCTCGTCCCGCTCCAACGGACCGCTCGCGCGCCGTCCCCGGATTCTCGCCGCCCGCGATCGTCGCGCCCGACCCGCCCTAGCATCCGCCCGAATGGTCCCACGCCTGCGCAAGTGGTACGCGAAGCGCATCGTCAACGTGAACGTGAACATCCTCGTGGCCGGGATGCTCGCCGCGACCCTGACCACTATCCCCGTCCACCTCACCCGCTACCTCGATATCCACAAGGCGTGGGCGATCATGTGCGTCAGCATCGGCGCCGACCTCATCTTCGACGTCGTCATCTACTACGTCCTTCACTGGCTCGCCAATCACACCCCCTGGCGCCGCCGCCTCCGCGCCGTCAAGAGCCTCAAGTGCGAGGCCTGCGGGTTCGACCTCGCCGGCCTCATCCCCGACGAGCACGGGTGCATCCCCTGCCCCAAGTGCAGCGCCGCCTGCAACATCACCCTTCTCGAGGCCGTCACGCCGAAGCTCTCGTTCTTTCGCGACGCCTCGCTCGTTCAGTTCGAGCGACTCATCCTTTCCCCCATCCTCTACTTCATCGTTGTCGCCGTCACCTACGGCTCCCTCAAGTGGTTCGGATCGGGCCGCCGCGAGATCGCCACCCTCCTCGGCTTCGCCTGCGGCCTGCTCGTCACCCGAACCCTCCACCCGATCTGGATGATCTCCCGCGGCCGCATCGACGACTGAACTCCGCGAGCACGCCGGCGCCGCCCGGGGTTCGCGCGGCCCTCTTGGCGTGCAGGGTCTGCGCCGAGCGCCGGGTCCGTCGCTTGCTTCGCGACGATTGCGCTACGAACTCCTGTCATCTCCGCGGTTTCACGGTGCGAGCCCCTCGACCGCGGGCACGAGCCCGAACCACTCGCGCATCGCCCACCGCCCGGCGTAGATCACGGGCGTCAGCGCCACCGCGATCACGAACTTAAGGATGTACCCCGTCAGCGCCACCTGAACGACCCACCCCAGCTCCTTCGGCGGCGCATCGCTCACCACCGGCAGCGCCACCATGAAGAACAGTATTGTGATGATGAAGCTGTCAAACAGCTGCGAGACCACCGTGCTCCCCGTTGCCCGCAGCCAGACCATCCTGCCCCCCGTCAACCGCTTGAAGACTCCGAAAATCACGATGTCCAGCTGGCTCCCCACCAGAAACGCCGCGATCGAGCACACGTACATAGCGGCCGAGGATCCGAATATGTTCTCAAACGCCTCCTGCGTGGCTATCCCATCACCTTCCAGGATCGGCAGGGCACGCGCGGCCGCGATGAACACGAACGCCAGCGCCGCCATCGCGAACGCCAGGTACACCACCCGCCGCGCCCCCCGCTTCCCGTAATACTCGTTCAGCAGGTCCGTCAGCACGAACGTCAGCGGGAACGGCAGCATCCCCGCCGTGTGCTCAATGTCGAACTGCAATCCGCTCAAGTTGACCTTGAACAGAAACAGCTTCACGCCGATCACGTTCGCCATCAGCAGCGACGTGACGAACAGCGCCGCCAGCCACAGGTACACCCGCTGGCCCGCCGCCGTCTCCATGTTGTGCTCAGCGCCCGCCATGTGCTGCCTCCGCGACACCACAGCCTACCGCGCCATCATCCCCTCCACCTTCCCCAACCACTCCCTTCGAGACTTCACATCGATCCGCCCGCTCATCGTCATCGTGTTTGCCGCCCCACCAACCCCATCCCCATACCGCTCCTCCCACGCCTCCACCATCGCCTCCACCTCATCAATCACCTTCCTCGCGGCGGCGATCCACTTCCGCCGCTGCCCCGGCGTAAGCGCCTCCAGAAACCGCGCCCTTGATCGCAGCGGATCGTGCGCCACCGTCACCGCCACCGCACCCATCGGCGGCCCCACCCACTTCCGCAGCGCCGCCAACCCCCGCGCCGTGACCTGATACTCCCGGCGCGCCCGCTTCCCCGCCCGCTCCGTGCGGGCCTTCAGAAGCCCCCGGCCCTCCAGCCGCCGCATCAACGGATAGATCGCCCCCGCCGAGGCGCTCCACTGCGTGCTCGGCGAGTCCTGCAAATGCTTTCGCACCGCGTACGGGCTCGCCGGCCCCAGTTGCCACACCACCCCCAGCACAAAGCACTCCAGCTCGCTCGGTTCTCGCTTCACCTCGACTCCTCGCCTTGATGCCTGGGTGCCCAGATTCCTCGATGCCTTCTTCTCCATCAGCCGCTATCTTCGGTCTCCCAGTGCCCGGTGCCTAATCCCCAGTGCCCCTCTTCCTCTCCGTCTTCTTGAAACCTAATCCTGCAACCTCCTAATAGTACGAATAGTACCACTTGGCGGCACCCCCACCTTTCCAAGGATCCCCTCCCATGAACGCCCGCGCCCCCCTCACCTTCGGTTCCCTCGGTCTCCTCCTCACAGTCTTGGCTCCCCTCGCGGCACCCTCCCCTGTCCAGGCCATCACCCATCTCGCCTACGAGCTCCGCGAGCCCGAACTCCCCAAGACCACCGCCGGCCGCTGCGCCGACGACTTCTTCGCCATGGTCCGAGACAGCTCCCCCGATGCCATCCGCGCCTTCGAGTCCCGCTGGGCCTCCAAGAAACGCCTCGCCGCCCGCACCATGGAAGACCGCTTCCAGCGCATCCCCCAGATGCGCGACGAGTGGGCAGGGGGGGGCGGCTTCGCCATCACCGGCGTCGAATCCATCTCCGACCTCAAGCTCCTCGTCTCCGTCGAAAGCCCCACCATCGCCGCCGAGATCGACTTCCAGTTCGATGACGCCGAGCCCGGCAAGCTCCTCGCCGTCATGGTCGAGGGCTCCCCGCCCGGCCACGCCGCGCTCCCCCTCACCGCCGAGTCCCGCACGGCCACCATCAACGGAGCCGCCAAGGCCCTCCGCGACGCCTACGTCTTCCCCGAGACCGCCGACAAGATGGCCCAGTCCATCCTCGCCAAGCTCGCCGCCGGCGAGTACGACACCATCACCAACGAACGCGCCCTCGCCCGCCGCCTCACCGACGATCTCCGCGCCGTCAGCCACGACCTCCACCTCGGCGTCCGCTTCGCCCCCGCCGACCCGTCCGCCCCCACCGCGCCCGATGAAGACGCGCCCCCCTCCGCCGAAGACCGCGCCTGGATGCGCCGCGAGAACTACGCCTTCCGCAAGGCCGAGGTCCTCCCCGGCAACATCGGCTACCTCAAGTTCGACGCCTTCGTTGACGACGAGGAAGCCCGCGCCACCGCCGCCGCGGCCATGTCCTTCCTCTCGCACTGCGACGCCATCGTCTACGACCTGCGCGAGAACGGCGGCGGCAGCCCCGCCATGATCCAGTTCCTCACCAGCTACCTCTTTAGCGAGCGCACCCATCTCAACGACATGATCGACCGCACCGGCGCCGTCGTCGAAGAATACTGGACGCTCGATACCGTCCCCGGCTCGCCCCTCCCGAAGAACCTCCCTGTCTACGTCCTCACCAGCTCCCGCACCTTCTCCGGCGCCGAGGAGTTCAGCTACAACCTCAAGAACCTCAAGCGCGCCACCATCATCGGCGAGACCACCGGCGGCGGCGCCCACCCCGTCCGCGGCGAGCGCATCAGCGATCGCTTCATGGTCATGGTCCCCTTCATGCGCGCCAACAACCCCATCTCAAAGACCAACTGGGAAGGCACCGGCGTCGACCCCGACATCAAAGTCCCCGCCGCCGACGCCCTCGATCGCGCCCTCACCGAGGCCCGGAAATCGCTCCCCGCTCGCTGAACGAGGCCTCGTCGCTTATGGTGGCACAGGCGTCCCGCCTGTGCAAGCCGCGAAGCGGCGGCTGTCAATAACCCAGGGCGTAAGCCCTGGGTATTCGAGCCCCTCATATTCCAGAGCCGCAGCGCGGCGACACAATCGCTCTCGCACCCTCAGCTCGATTCAACGGGCTTCATTCCCCTTCTTGAGGATGCACGACCCGCAGTCCGAAGGGCCTGCACACCAGAGAGCCGATGCCGTTCAGGCTCACGCAAGCCGCGAAACTCCAACCGCGCCCATTGCGAATCTCCATTCAGCGAACAAGCCCACTTCGTCGGGGAACATGGAGTTCTCGCCATGGCCACGACCCGGCGCTTCAAGTTCGACAAGGCCACCGGCATCAGCGTCTCGACGGGGTTGACCCACTCCTTCAGCCGCGGTGTCGCCACGGTCAATCCAAAATCCGAAGCCGTCGCGGCCAACAACCCGCGCTGGGACGGCCCGCTCCTC
>JACMLW010000044.1 GCA_014379385.1 Phycisphaerales bacterium | reverse complement strand
TGCACGAGGCGGAGCGGGCCGGGGAGAGCTCCCGCGCGTTCAAGCTCGTCGTCACCGACCTCTCGATGCCCGGCCTCTCGGGCATGGAGCTGCTCCGCAAGATCTCCATCAAGCACCCCGCCACGGTCGTCATCATCCTCACGGGCTACGGCACCATCGAGTCAGCGATGGAGGCGGCCCGGGGGGGGGCGACGGACTATCTCACCAAGCCGATCGTGGATACCGAGGTGCGACTGGCCGTCGAGCGGGCGCTCAGGCAGCAGGCGCTGCTCGCCGAGAACCGCGTGCTGCGCGACCGGCTCGAAGACCGCTACACGCTCGCGAACGTCATCGGCGGCGACCACCGGATGCTGCGCATCTTCGACCTGGTCGGCGCGGTCGCCCCGAGCAAGACGACGGTGCTCATGTACGGCGAGTCGGGCACCGGCAAGAGTTTGCTGGCGCACGCGATCCACCAGATCTCGCAGCGGCGCGACAAGCGGTTCGTCGAGCTCTCGTGCGGATCGATCCCCGAGACGCTGCTGGAGAGCGAGCTCTTCGGGCACGTGAAGGGGGCGTTCACGGGTGCCCACACCGACAAGATCGGGCGGTTCCAGGCGGCCCAGGGCGGCACGCTCTTCCTTGACGAGATCAACTCGGCCTCGCCCGGGATGCAGCTTAAGCTGCTGCGCGTGCTGCAGGAGCGGCGCTTCGAGCCCGTCGGCAGCACGCAGACGCTCGAGGCGGATGCCCGCGTGATCCTGGCGACGAATCAGCCGCTGGAGGGGCTCGTCGCGTCGGGTCAGTTCCGGCAGGACCTGTACTACCGGATCAACGTGGTGAAGGTTGACCTGCCGCCGCTGCGCGAGCGGCCGGGCGACATCCCGCAGCTCGCGGAGCACTTCCTTCGGGTACACGGGGCCGAGCTCACCAAGCAGTTCACCGGGTTCACGCCGGGAGCGCTCAACGCCCTGCGCCGGTACACCTACCCCGGCAACGTGCGAGAGCTGCAGAACATCGTGGAACGCGCGGCGGTGCTGAGCTCGTCCCCCACTATCGATCTTCCCGACCTGCCCGCGCACGTGGTGGAGAACACGCCCGGCGGGGCGTTCGGGACGGCGGCCGCGCCCGCGGCGCTGCGCGTGAACGACTCGGACGAGGCGCCCTGGGTGCCGGGGCCGCTGGAGGAACTCATGCGCGAGCCCGAGCGGCGCATCCTGCTGCGGGCGCTGAAGGCCAATGGGTTCAACCGGCAGAAGACCGCCGAGCAGCTGAAGATCAACCGGACCACGCTCTATAAGAAGATGAAGCTGCTCGGGATCGACGGCGCGGACGCGGCGTGACCGCGGCCGAAGAGGCGCGCCGCGGGATCAGCTCTTCATGTTGACGTACTGGAGCGGGACTTCGAGCTCCGAGGCGTTCAGGTGCGCCATCACCGTGCGCAGGTCGTCGATCTGCTTGCCGGTGAGCCGGACCTCGTCGCCCTGGATGGATGCCTGCACCTTGAGCCCGGTCGCCTTGACGCGCTTGACGATGTCCTTGGCGATCTCCATCTCGAGCCCCTCCCGGATCTTGACCTCCTGCTTGAGGGCGCCCGCCGGGCCGGGGAGCTGCTCCTTGAAGTCAAAGACCTTGAGGTTGATGCTGCGCTTGACGGCCGCGGTGCGGAGGCCGTCGCGGATGGCCTCCATCTTCATGTTGTCCTCGGCCTGGATGGAGATCTTCTTCTCCTTCTTGTCGAGGTTGAGCTCGTACTTGGCGGCGCGGAAGTCGAAGCGCTGCGCGAGCGATTTCTTGGTGTTGTTCACGGCGTTATCGACTTCCTGCATGTCAACGCGGGAGACGATGTCGAGGGTCGGCATGGGCAGAGGATATCCGGGGAGGCGCGGTAGGATGGTGATGAGCGGACAGGCGATAGCAGAACCGGAGCGCGCCATGGACCGGTATGACCTTTATGAGTTGTGCGTGCAGCGGGCTGCGGCGGTCGTGCCGTTCCTGCGGGCGATCCACGGGGGTTCGGCGCGCCGGCTCGCGGAGGATTTTTGCGGGACGGCGGCGGTGAGCCGCGAGTGGGTTCGGAGCGATACGTCCGGCGTGGCAAGCGCGATCGGGATGGATCTGGATACCGGCGTGCTGGATTGGGCGCGGGCGAAGGCGGCGGCGGAGGGGCTGGGCAGGATCGAGCTGGTGCATGGGGACGTTCTGAGCGCGACCGACAGGATCACGGCGGATGGGGCCGCGGCCGGCGATGGGATGGACGTGGTGTTCGTAGGGAACTTCTCGATCGGAGAGATACACGAGCGATCGGAGTTGGTAGGCTATCTACGGTGGTGCCGCGAGCGGCTGAGGCCGGGCGGCGTGGTGGTGATCGATACGTACGGGGGGGCGTCGGCCTGGCGGGTTGGCGCCTCGCGCCGGGCTCACCAGGCGGGGCCCGGGGTGCGCGTGCTCTACACGTGGGAGCAGCGCGAGGGGGATCCGTACTCGGGGCGGGTGGAGTGCGCGCTGCACTTTGACGTGGAGCGGGGCGGCGAGGTGGTGGAGAGGTATCCCGAGGTTTTTCTGTATCGGTGGCGGTTGTGGTCCGTGCCCGAGCTGCGTGATGCGATGCGAGAGGTGGGCCTGTCGCACACGAGCGTGCATGCCGACCTCGAAACCGGCACCTTGCGGGAAACCGCTGGAAAAACAGTCGAGGGCGAGGGGTTTATCGTGTGCGTCGCGGGGCGCGCGGAGGGGGTGTAGACACGCGCCGGGACGGTGCGCGGCGAACAGAATCTGGAGCGACGGCGGTTTTTCCCGTGGAAAACTGGCATTTTTGACGCTCCCGGGGTTGAACAACCGAGAAATATCCGCTACAAACGTCAACACGTTTCGTACACGCACTGCAAACCACGGAGAAAGCGATGGCGAAGAAGACGATGATGAAGAAGAGCGGCGGCAAGTCGATGGGCTCGAGCAACGGCAAGGCGGCCGCGGCGGCCCCGAAGCCCAAGAAGGTCACGGCGGCCAGCAAGCCGCGGAGCAAGGGGGAGCTGTACACGACGATCGCGGAGCAGACGGGCCTGGCCCGGAAGCAGGTCGCGTCGGTGTTTGACGCGATGGGCCAGGTGATGGCGGCGGACCTGGGCAAGGGCCCTGGCGTGCTGAACGTCGCGGGCCTGATGAAGGTGACCGTGGTCCGCAAGCCGGCGACGAAGGAGGCTCAGAAGCCGAACCCCTTCAAGCCGGGCGAGATGATGACCGTGAAGGCCAAGCCGGCCCGGAACGTGCTGAAGATCCGCGCCCTGAAGAACCTCAAGGCGATGGTCTGATCGTTTTGACCTCGGCGGCTCGCTGCTGAGACAACTGGACGACTTCAAGAGAAGCCGCTCGTGATGCGCCGCTGAAGAAGCGGGTGCGTCACGGGCGGCTTCTTGTAGGTAAAGGCACGAAGGGATGAAGGGATAGAGGGGACAAAGTGAAAGAGGGGCAGGGGGCGGAGGGGCGGAGTGGTAGACTGGCGCGATGCGCGAGTTCATAATCGTTGTATGTCTGGCCGCGGCGGCGTGTGGGCAGCCTGTTGCCGAGAGCCCGACATCGGTGCGACTACCGGAGGTGATCGTCACGAAGGACGACACGGAGATCGATCGGTCATGCACGGTGGTGATACCGGCGGGGACGGTGATCGTGGACGTGGCGGGGGATGGCGCGATCAAGATCACCAAGTCGGGAGTGGTGGTGGAGTTCGCGCCTGGATCGGTGCTGAGGGGGGCCGGCGGGGGCGTCGACGCGGACCAGATGATGGGGATCGGCATTCGGATCGAGAGTGTTGCTGATGTGGTGATTCGGCGCGCCGAGGCGGAAGGGTACAAGGCGGGCATCTATGCGAGCGCTGCGCCCAGGCTGACCATCGAGAGCACTGATGTCTCGGGGAACTTCCGGCAGCGCCTGCGCTCGACGCCCGCGGCGGAGGATCAGTCTGACTGGCTGTGGCCGCACCGCAACGACGGGAACGAGTGGCTGACGAACTACGGTGCGGGGATCTACATCGAGGACAGCGATGGCGTGACGGTCAAAGGATGCCGCGCCCGCGAGGGGCAGAACGGCCTTGTGATCGACCGGGTGAACGACGGCCGCATCTACGACAACGATTTTTCGTTTCTCTCCGGGTGGGGACTGGCGATGTGGAGGTCGAGCGGGAACACGATCACGCGCAACGCGACGGACTTCTGCATCCGCGGGTACTCGCACGGCGTGTACAACCGCGGCCAGGATTCTGCGGGGATCCTGATGTTCGAGCAATGCTCGCGGAACATCATCGCGGAGAACTCGGCGACGCACGGGGGCGATGGGGTTTTCGCTTTCGGCGGGCACGAAGCGCTGGGAGAGACGCCACCGCCGGGTGGGGATGCGGTAGCAAAGGCGGCGTTCGATTACACGGGGCGCGGGTGCAACGAGAATCTGTTCTGGAGGAATGACTTCTCGTACGCGGCGGCGCACGGGCTTGAGCTGACGTTCAGCTTTGACAACCGGATCATCGGGAACAGATTGTCGCACAACAACATCTGCGGGATCTGGGGCGGGTACTCGCAGCGGACGCTGATCGAGGGGAACGAGATCAACGAGAATGGACCGGGGGCGCCGGCGCCGTCGAAGGGCGGCGAGGGCGGGGGGATCAACATCGAGCACGGGCACGCGAACCGGATCGTGCAGAATGACTTTGGTCGCAACAGCGTGGGCCTGTCGCTGTGGTGGGACGACGATGCGGCGCTGTTCGAATCGCCCTGGGGGAAGGCCAACTACAAGGGGTCGAGTCACAACGAGCTGCGGCACAACCGGTTTGCCGGGAGCGGTGTCCGGTTGCGCAAGACAACCGAAACAACGGCCGCGCAGAACGTCTTCATTGATGTTGATCCCACGGTTCATGCGGATGCTGAGAGCGCCGTCAAATGGATGGACGCGGAGCTTGACCGACCCCCGTCGCTGGAAGTTGAAATGCTCGGAGAGAGCAAGCCGGTGGGCGCGCGGAAAGAGCTGTGGGGGCGCGAGCAGATCATCATGGGTGAGTGGGGACCGTGGGATCACCAGTCGGTGCTGGTGCGCGAGGCGGGTTCATCACAGGGCGCGACCAATGAGGCGATGGGCGGCGTGGTGTACCTGGTGCATGGCGCGAGGGGCGCGGAGGTGCTGAGCGGCGGGCACAAGGGGATCGCCACCACGGTACTTCCGAGCGAGGAGGATGGCGGGCCAATCCGGGTGGTGATCTCGCCGCGGCGGGAGGGCGCGGGCGATGTGGCAGGAGCGGGCGGCGTGTACGCGTACGACGTGGCGCTGCGCGTGACTGACTCAGGGGGTGCGGCGAGCGAGCACCAGCTTCGCGGCAAGATCGTGGCAACCGAGTGGCTCATCGGCGTGTGGCGGAGCCCGGTCGATCCGCGCGAGGATCTTGAGGCGTGGAGGGCGGGGGCCAAGGGGATGGCGACGGCGCGCTGGCCGGGGGCGCTGCGGCTGTCGCTCGGGCATGGGGGGCCGCGCGGCGCGCTGAAGGGAAAGGTGGACGAGGCGACGCTCGCGGCATTGCCGGAGGGGAGCCACTACGGCTTGCTGGCGGCGACGAGGATGAGGCTGCCGGCGGGGGCGTGGAAGTTCAGCGTGCTGAGCGATGACGGGGTGCGCGTGCGGGTTCGTGCGGCGGGCTCGACCGTGCGCGACGGCGTGGTGGTGGTTGAGAACTGGACGCACCATGGGCCGGAGCGGAACGAGGGCGTGTACGAGCAGAAGGAAGGTGGGGCGGAGGTGGTGATCGAGGTCGAGTACTTCCAGCTCGATGGGTACGCGGTGCTGGAGGTGGAACTGGAGCGACTGGAGTAACGGCCCCGTGACCGCGCGCCCTCTCATTCATGATCTACACCCGTCCAAGCACTCCGTCCGACGTCAAGTGCAGAATGTACTCTGCCGGATCGATCGTCGTCGCCTTTGTGGTGTTTCTGTACTTCACGGGCTTTGAAGCGACGCCGTGGCTTGCACCGTTTGTGCTATCGCGGTCCTCGGGGCCGGCGGGCTGATGCACACGAGCAACGAACGGATGCTGGCGCACTGGTGGATGGTGAAGGGCAACCAGTACATGGTCTGCCCGCGCTGCTGGTATCCACTCGTTTCGATTGATGAAAACCTGAAGTGCCCCGAGTGCGGCGACAGTCACGAGCCAGAGGACTTGAAGGCACTCTGGGTCGCGTGGCACGCGAAGATGTACCCAGTGATTCACGAAGAATGAGAATGTGCTGTAGCTCTAAGATCACTCGCTCCTCACGTGGTGCTCACGCACACCGCATCACGATCAGCGTCCGGTCATCGGTCGCGGGCGCGTCGGCTGTGAAGGCCGCAACGGCGGCATTGACACGCTCGACGCATTGCTGCGCTTCGTGGCCCGTGCAATCAATCAGCACCCGGTCCAGCCGCTCCACGCCGAAGAGCGGTCGCGAGCCATCGGACGCCGGCGCGCCCATCGCCTCGGTGATCCCGTCGGTGTAGAAAACGACCAGGTCCGCCGGCTCGAGCTGCACAGTGGCCTGCGAGTACAGCTGGACTTCGAGAATCCCCAGCGGGAGCGAGCTCGCCTTGTCCATCGACTGCACTCGTCCATTGCGCACCAGCCGCGGAGGATTGTGCCCCGCCGTCGAGTATGTGAGCGTGCGAGACCCCGGATCCAGCACCGCGTAGAACGCCGTGACAAACGTTCCATCACGGGTGTACAGCCGCGCGAGCTGCACATTGAGGTGCGTCAGGAGCGCGGCGGGGGGCGTGTGCGTTCCGGGCTGCGAGTGCGCGATCGCGTGCGTAATCGCCATGAAGACCGCCGCGGGCGTGCCGTGCCCAGAGACGTCGGCAATGAAGAGGCCCACGCCCTCATCGGCCAGCGGGAAGAAGTCGTAGTAGTCGCCGCCCGCGCGGGCGCTGGTCAGGTAGTACGCCGCGAGATCCAGACCCTTGACCGCGGGCAGCTCGCGCGGCAGCAATGACCGCTGGATCTCGCCGACCACCTGCAGCTCGCGGTCGAGCGCCGCGAGCGCCCCGCTAAGCTGGTTGCGCAGAACGAGACTCTGCGTGCCGCGCCCGAACAGCCCAGACTGCCAGTGGAGCACCGGCACGGCCGCGTGGTCGATCTCGATGCCGGGCGGGACGAGCATCATGGTAACGTTGAGGCCCTCGCCTCCGTCATACTGCGGGAGCGCGACAAGCCCCTGGAAGCCCTCGAGATAGAAATGGGCCGGGTCGTCGGGCAGGAGCCGCGAGGGAAGATCGTCGATGACGACGGGCTTGTTGCCGAAGGCGATCTCGCCGAGCAGACCGCCGGTGAGGCGCGGGAGCCGGTCGCGCTGCGTCCAGGGATTGATGTTCTCGGTGAAGCGCGAGGATCGCGTGATGAGGTAGTACGGGGGTTCGACGCCGCGGCGGGACACGGCGACATAGTCCTCGATCGGCAGCAGCTCGCCGATACCGCTCCAGTATGCGTCCACCAACTCCTCTGGATCGGTGATCCCGGAGATGGCCTTCATGGTCCGGTCGATGATCTCGAGCTCTTCCTGCCAGGGACGGCGGCGGATCAGCATGGAGGAAATGGTACGAGAGCCGCGGAGTGCGAATGGAGTAGACAGAGCAGGGCGTCCAACAGCGAGCAAAAGAAAACGGCCCGGGAAGATCCGGGCCGTCGGTGGTCGCACTCAGAAACGGTGAGCTCGATGTCGCACAGGCGGGACGCCTGTGCCATCATATCTCCACCCAAACTATCACCCGATCAGACCTGCGCGGGCTGGGCGGGGGCGCCGGAGTCGGCCATCGCGGCCTTGCGGCTGAGCTTGATGCGGCCCTGGTCGTCCACCAAGATCACCTTGACCTTGACGACGTCGCCGATCTTGACCACATCATGCACGCTCTTGACGTAGCCCTCGGCGAGCTCGGAGATGTGGCACATGCCGTCGGTGCCGGGGGCGAGCTCGATGAACGCGCCGAAGTCCTTGGTGGAGACGACCTTGCCGGTGTAGATGGTGCCGACCTTGATCTCTTCGGCGAGCGCCTCGATCTCGCTCTTGGCCAGCTCGATGGCCTCGCCGTTGGGCGCGGCGACCATGACGGTGCCGTCGTCCTCGACATCGATAGTGACGCCGTACTTGTCCTGCAGGCCGCGGATAGTCTTGCCACCGGGGCCGATGAGCTTGCCGATCTTCTCGGGGTTGATCTTGATGGTAATGAGGCGGGGAGCGAGGACAGAGATATCGGGGCGGGGCGCAGCGATGGTGCGCTCCATGATGTCGATGATCTCGAGGCGGCCGGTGCGGGCCATCTCGAAGATGGGCTCGATCTGGGAGAGGACGAGGCCGCGGGCCTTGAGGTCGAGCTGGATTCCGGTGATGCCGTCGCGGGTGCCGGAGACCTTGAAGTCCATGTCGCCGAAGAAGTCTTCCTCGCCGATGATGTCGAGGACGAAGACTTCCTTTTTGTTGTCGTCGTCGCTGAAGCGGCCGACGGAGATTCCGGCGCAGGTGCCCTTGATGGGGACGCCGGCGTCCATGAGCGCGAGGCAGCCGCCGCAGACCGAGGCCATCGACGAGGAGCCGTTGGACTCGGTGATGTCGCTGACGATGCGGATGGTGTATGGGAACTCATCGGGCGTGGGGAGGATGCCCAGGAGGCTGCGCTCGGCGAGGGCGCCGTGCCCGATCTCGCGGCGGCCGGGGCCGGTGATGCGCTTGGCCTCGCCGGTGGAGAAGGGCGGGAAGTTGTAGTGGAGGAGGAACTTCTTGGAGTACTCGGGGAGAAGGCCGTCGACGATCTGCTCGTCCTTGCCGGTGCCGAGGGTGCAGGTGACGAGGCTCTGGGTCTCGCCGCGCTGGAAGAAGGCGGAGCCGTGGGTGCGGGCGAAGATGCCGACCTCGCAGTCGATGCCGCGGAGCTGGGTGGCTTTGCGGCCGTCGGCTCGGATGCCCTTCTCGACGATGAGGCGGCGGGTGACCTTCTTCTCGAGGGTGCGGAAGGCTTCTTTGGCGAAGTTGCGACGCTTGAGGGAGTCGGCGTGCTCGCCGTAGGTGCCGTCGAGCTTGAGGGCGAAGTTCTCGTCGAGCATGGACTTGCGGAGCGCATCGATCTTGTCGCCGCGCTCGGCCTTGCTCTTGATCTGTCGGAGCGTGGTGAGTTCTTTTTCGGCGAGGGACTTGACCTTCTTGATGACGTCGTCTGGGGGGAGCAGGAGCTCGCCCATCTTCTTCGGGGCGCCGGCCTTGGCGACCAGCTCGTCGATGAGGGCGAGCGTCTGGTTGATGCCCTCGAGGCCGAACTCGATGGCGCCGATGACGCCGGCCTCGGGCACTTCGGCGGCGCCGACCTCGATCATGTTCAGGCCGTCTTTGTGGGCGGCGAGCACCATGTCAAGGTCGGAGAACTCGAGCTGGCTGACGGTGGGGTTGAGGACGAACTGCGGGCCGTCGTCGGTGTGGATGCGGCCGACGCGGACGGTGGCCGTGGGGCCCTCGAAGGGCGCGTTGCTGATGGCGAGGGCGGCGGAGGCGGCGGTGCCGGCGAGGACATCGGTGTCGTTCTCGCCGTCGTGGCTCATGACGAAGACCTGGACCTGCACCTCGTCAACGAAGCCGTCGGGGAAGAGCGGACGGATCGGGCGATCGATCAGGCGCGAGGTCAGGGTTTCCTTCTCGGATGGACGTCCCTCGCGTTTGAAGAAACCGCCAGGAATCTTGCCGGCGGCATAGGTTTTTTCAACGTAATCAACGGTCAGCGGGA
>JACMLW010000043.1 GCA_014379385.1 Phycisphaerales bacterium | reverse complement strand
GCTCGAGAAGGCGCTGGCGCTGGGGCCGCCGCCGCCGGGCGATCCGCAGCTTCACTTCCAGGCGGGGACGGTGGCGAGCAAGGCGGGGCGGCTGGACCGGGCCGAAGAGCATTACTCGATGGCGCAGCAGGGGAACCCGAGCGAGGCGAAGTATCCGCTGTACCTGGCGATGATTCAGCTCAAGTCGGAGCCGCCGCAGACGGACGCCGCTGCGGCGAGCCTGCTGCGCGCGATCCGGCTGAATCCGGACTTGGCGGAGGCGTACGGGACGCTGGGGCAGATCTACCTTCAGCAGAACAAGCTTGGGATCGCGCTGCGGAACGTGCAGCGGGCGACGGCGCTGCAGCCGACGGTGGCGCGCTGGCGCGTCGTTGAGGCGAAAGTGCTCAAGCGGCAAGGTCAGCCTGAGCTGGCCGCGACGGTGCTGCAGGGGCTGGATGCGGCGCAGCGGAGATCGCCGGAGATCATGGGCGTGCTGGCCGAGTGCTACGGGATGATGAAGAAGCCGGGGTTGGCGGCGGCCATGTACGCTGAGGCGTACGAGGGGAGCGGTTCGAAGGGCGCGGCGGAGGCGGGGCTGGCGTACGAGGCGGCGGTGTGGCACGAGCGAGCGGGTGACGAGACGGGCGCAATAAAGTACGCGAAGGCCGCGGCGGGGTTTGGGCACGCGGAGGCGGCGGGGCTGGTGGCGCGGCTCGGGAAGTGAGCTTCTCGGCGGGATTTACCACAGAGGCGCGGAGGCACAGAGGAAGCACAGAGATGCCACGAGCGGCGGACTGCGCGGTTGCTGCGCGCACCTTTCGTTTTGATCAGAGTTGAAACACGGAGGGAACGGAGAGCACGGAGCGGAAGAGCAGGATGTGAGGAACGCGAAGGGCGCGAAGATCGCGAAGAAATCGGGAAGAGCGAAGGGCGCGATCGTGGGGAAAGTCGAGTCACGGCGGAGGCTCGGAAAGAGTGCAGAACTCAGAGCGCAGATGCGGACTATCGCGTTTCGAAGATTTCGCGGTCTTTGCGCCCTTCGCGTTGGAGTCCGAATCTTGGGCGGTTCTCATCGGAGCGAGCGGCCGCCGTCGAGGCGGATGATTTCGCCGGTGATGTAGGTGGCGTCGAGGGCGAGCCAGCGGACGGCGCGGGCGGCGTCGTCGGGCGTGCCGGCACGGGCGAGAGGGACGCGGCTGAGATAGGCCTTCTGCATGGCGGCGTCGCTTTCTGGGGCGTGCTCAGGCCAGGCAACGACACCGGGCGCGACGGCGTTCACGCGGACCGAAGGGGCGAGATCGCGCGCCAACGAGCGGACCATCTCGGCGAGGGCCGCCTTGGACATGGCGTAGGAAGCGAATCCAGGGCGGGGCAGGCCGTGCTCGCCGAGGGCGTGGATGTCGCACATCGCGACAATGGCACCGCCGCCGGGGAGGGCGGAGCGCGAGAGCAAGGGCGCGAGGTGCGCGGAGAGGAGCAGCGGGGCCAGCGCGTTAGTGCGGTAGTCGCGCGCGATGCGTTCGGCGCTGATCCGGTCGAGCGGCGAGGGCTCGTAGGTGGAGGCGTTGTGGACGAGCACATCGAGGCGGGGGAGGGTTGTGGCGAGGCGCGACGCCGCGGCCGAGACGGCGTCGCTGTCCGCGAGATCGAGCTGGATGAGGGTGGTGGCGGCGCCGAGAGAGGCGGCTTCGCGGATGAGGGATTCGCCTTCGCCGATGCTGCGATGAGCGGTGACGATGAGGTCGAGCCCGGCGCGGGCGAGTTCGAGGGCGGTGGCGCGTCCGACGCGACGGGCGCCGCCGGTGATGAGGGCGACGGGGCGGGCGGTCATGAGCGCTGACCTCCGCGGCCACCCGCCGGCGGATCATCAGGCTCGCCATGATCGACGTCGAGCGGCCCGAGGCCGCCGGAGCCTTCGTTCGGGTCGATATCAACGGTGTCGTGCTATGAAGAAGCGGGGTCGGCGAGGCGGGCGCGCCGGCCGGATTCGACCCAGGCGCTCTTGTTGGCGGTCTTGCGTCTGGCCGCCGCGGCGCGGCGGAGCAGCCGGGAGCGCGCGCGGGCTGAGTGGGCCATCCGCAGCGCGAAGAGCAGGCCGACCAGGACGAGCACGCTCAGCAGGGTGACTCCGATGAGCTGGAGGTTCTGCTGCGCGGTGAGCGGGTCTTTGGGAGTGGTGAGGGGGAGCGGGGGCTGCGTGGCTGCGGTCGGGGCCATGGGGCGAAGTGTATCGCGACGGGCGAGCACTCCGTGCGCGATGTGCGCTCCGGATCAGAGCGAGCGGCCGTCGATGACGATGGCCGGGCGGTTGTCGATCAGCGCGACCGTGCCGCGGGTGCGGACGAGCCCCTGGTCGCGCCCGGCGGCCGCGAGCTCATCGAGCAACTGGGTATCCGAGAGCCGGACGATGCGCACGCGGCTGGTGATGGGCGCGGCATCATTCACAGAGACGCGTGTGATGACGACGGTGCGCTGAGAAGGTTTGGGGTGAGGTGCGGTTGTGGTCATGGACGCCGCTACGGGTGCCGCGGTTGGAGCGGGGGCCGTGAGCTTGGCATCAGGCGATGGTTCGGAGTGCGTGCTGTGAGCGGGCGCGTCGATGGCGACGGTGGGTGACGAGCGTGAGGCGGGCGCGAGACCGGGGCGTGTGGCGCTCCACACGGTGAAGGCGGCGCCGGCGATGACCAGAACGACCGTTGCGGCGGCGACGGAATGAGCGGCGGCGCGGCGGCGGCGGCGGCGCGAGCGGGCCTCGGCGAGCATGAGTTCGAGGATGGCCTGCCTGCGGTGGGTGAGCGCGGAGCGAGTCATGGGGTGTCTCCATGGGCAGCGGCGCGGAGGCGCGCGAGCAGGCGGCGGATCCGGCCGTGAACGGCGGGGCCGGTGGAACCGACGGCGGCGGCGACGTGCTCGAGGGTGCGATCGTCGATGAATCGGAGGCCGAGAAGGGCGCGGTCGTCGGGGGTGATCTGGTCGAGGGTGCGGGCGAGGAGCTCGGCGCGATCGGAGGGGACAAGGTTGATAGTGGAAAGGGCGGGGTGTGTCGAAGCGTGAGCGCGTTCGCGGCGCGACCGGCGGGCTTCACGGCGGAGGGTGTCGAGCGCGGAGGTGCGTACGACCCGCGCCATCCAGCACATGAGGGTGGCGTAGTCGCTTATGGGCTTCGTGCAGCGGGCGATCTTGACCATGGCATCCTGCACGACATCCAGGCAGAAGGATTCGTCACGGCCGGTGGCGCTGCGCGCGATGGCGAGCGCCCGCTCGAAGTTGGCCTCGTAGAAGGTGGAGACGGCGTCGGAATCGCCGCGGGCCATCGCACGGGTGAGGCGGAGGGTGGAGGAGTCGGTGCCCGGCGAGTTCGCGAGAGGCAGAAGGGGTGGGTCGGCAACGGGAGCGGGAACGGCGCTTGCGGGCGTAGGCCGCGGCGGAGAAGGAGAGGGCGCGAGCGTGGGGGCGTCATCGGGTGTCACGTCAAGGGCGAGGGGGCCGGCGAGTCGAGATTCTGCGGTCTCGGTCAGCAAAGAGGCCTCCAGGACGATGCCGAACAGCCGGCCCGGGGCCGAGAGCTAACGCCTAGCCGCTTACTTCCGACCACTATTGTGTTGTTGTTGCTGCATGCTGGCAAGGGTCTGCTGCAACATGGCGAGCTGCTTGCGGAGCTGGTCGTTCTCGGATTGGAGGTGCTTGAGGGCCTCGCTGGTGCCATCTGTTAGCGTCTCTGCGGAGGTGACGGCGATGTACTCGGCTTCGAGGATCGCCTTGGCGAGGTTGTTGTTGGCCTGTGACCGTCGATCGTCGGCGGCTACCAGTTCGTGGTCGGGAGCGTGCGCTTGCTCGTGCAGCGATTTCACACGGTCGAAGGTCTTGGTTGCAAGGACGAGCTGCTCCTCGGCGGCCTTGACTTCGAGCTCTGCCTTCCGCTTCAGATAGTCGGCACGCGCTTGGGCACGCTGGCCGACCTGCGAACGCTTGGTGTCGGTCGTTATGGAACCGCGGAGCTCATCGAGCACTCGGCGTACGACGGAGACTTCCTGAGGGAGGCCGCGGACGATAAGGAGGCCGGCTTCCTCGTGGAATCGGATCTCGGGCGGCGGTGCCTCGTCCTCGCCGTTTGAGTTGGTCGGGGACATCTGGAGCGTGGTCTGGAGGGAGTCGAGGAGGATGTCGGCGGGGATGCCGCCTGGGTGGTCATCTTTCTTCAGGAAGTCTGTGATTGAGATGACGTCGAGGGTCTGCTGCTGTGGGGCCGAGCGGCCGCCGAAGGGGTTCATCCGCGCCACCTCGACGCCGAAGACTGGGCCGTGCGGATCGATCTCGCGGACGGCGATGCGGTAGGGGGAGTCGTCGCCGAAGACGAGCTCCAGGGAGCGGAGCGCGCCGGCAACGGTGACGTTGCGTAGCTCGAGCGGCGGCACGTCGAGGTGTTGGGCGGTCGCGGGCATGACGACGTTCACCGGGCCCGCTTCGGCGGCGGTGCGGAGCGCCTCGACGAATGCCGAGAAATCGCCGCCGGGGAAGGAGAGGTTGATGATGCGGGGATTGGGGTCGGGCGTCGGCTGGTTGCGACGAATAGTAGTTGTGTTTCCTCTCCCATCCTCCAAAACGGAGGGCTGCTGAGCGAGGGTGGTAAGCGGCGCGATCGCGAGGGCAACGGCGGCGAGGAGTTCCCTGGTTCTGGCGTGGTGCATGGAGGAGTCCTTTTTGGGGATTGAGGGCGGACCGTGTCGTGAGGGACACGCCGCGGCGGGCTCGATTTGGCGCGCGATGCGAACAAAAACTAGGATCGGGGCCTAGAGTCGTATCCCGAGAAGTCAGTCGGCGCGCATGCGTGCGAGGCGACCGGGACCAAGGACTCACGCGGCCATGCACTTTGACACACACCAGCCAGTCATCAACGACCTCGAGGCGCGGATCTTGACGATGCGCGACTCTGTTTAAATACGACGCCAAGCTGGCGGAACTGGCGGTGCTGAACCGCCGCATGGAAGCGCCGGACCTGTGGGACCGGCCGGAAGAGGCGAAGAAAGTCGTCGCGACCAAGAAGGCGATCGAGGCGCAGCTCAAGCCGCTGCAGGCGGTGGAGAACGACTTCGGCGATGCGCGGGTCGCGTATGAGATGTCGCGAGAGGCGGGGGATACGGACCTGCTGCGCGAAGCGGACGCGCAGCTGTTCAAGCTCGTGGAGCGGATGGCCAAGGTGGAGCTGCGGTCGCTGCTGTCGGGGAAGCATGACTTTCGCAACTGCTTCCTGACGATCACGGCGGGCGCGGGCGGCAAGGAGGCCAACGACTGGGCCGACATGCTGCTGCGGATGTACATCTTCTACTGCGAGAAGATGGGCTTCGAGATGGAGGAGGTCGCCAAGACGTACGGGGTGGAGGTCGGGATCGATCAGGTTATCCTGCATCTCAAGGGGGACTTCGCGTTCGGATACCTCAACTGCGAGCGGGGGACGCACCGGCTGGCGCGGGTGTCGCCGTTCAATGCAGAGGGGAAGCGGCAGACGAGTTTCGCGACCATCGACGTGACGCCGGAGTTTGAGGAGGTGACGCTTGAGATTCCCGAGAAGGATCTCGAGGTGACGCCCTTCGTGCGGGCCTCGGGCCCGGGCGGGCAGAACGTGAACAAGGTGGCGTCGGCGATCCGGCTGGTGCATAAGCCGACCGGCATCATGGTGGTGGCGAGCACGTACCGCGATCAGCCGCAGAACAAGAAGCAGGCGATGAGCGTGCTGATGGCGAAGCTCGAGCAGATCGAGGAAGAGAGGCGAGAGCGCGAGATGAACGCCGTGACGGGCGGCGCGGTGGAGCGCGGCTGGGGGACGCAGATCCGCTCGTATGTCTTCTACGACAACCGCGTGAAGGACCACCGCACGGCGCACGAATCAAGCGACGTGGAGGGGGTGCTCCGGGGCGAGATCGCCGACTTTATCGACGCCGAGCTGCAGCGGAAACGCAAGGTGCAGAGCGAACGGGCCGCGGCGGCGCGGGCGTAAAGCGGGTGGCTGGTTCAAGCGGATGCTGGAACAGTCCGATTGTGACGGCTGGGTCGGTTGTTCCCAGGAGGTCTCGATGTTCCACCCTGACGTGGATTTTGACGCGCTCTCTCGCCTGATGTTCAAGTTCTGTATGCCTTTCGGGGCGGGCTTTATCATGCTCGTCGCGGGCGTGGTGGGGCTGGGAGATCCGCTGGAGCGAGTGCTGTTGCCGCTGTTGCCGATCGCTCTGGGCGTGCTGTGGATGGCGACCGGCGTGATGGGCGTGCGGGCCGAGTATGTGCGGGTCGAGGCGATCCCTGAGCCGGGCTCTCGCCGGCAGTGAGCGAGGCCGAAGGAATCGCACCGGTGTGAAGACCTGCGCCGCCAGTGTGCGGCCGGATCACCGGTGTGAAGACCTGTGCCGCCGGAACACCGGTCTGGAGACCGGCGCCACCTGCTAGCATCCGCCATCATGCAACGACCGGTTCGCTCTGATCGTCTCGGGCTTCTGCCGCCGTTTCTTTTCGACGAGATCGACCGCAAACGGCGCGAGCGCCTTGCGGCGGGCGCGGACGTGATCAATCTTGGCGTGGGGGATCCGGACAAGCCGACGCCGGGGTTCGTTATCGAGGCGATGGATCGCGCGATGCGCGAACTCTCCAATCAGCAGTATCCGGCGGTTGGGGGGGGGCTGAAGGTCTTTCGCGAGGCCGCGGCGCGCTTTATAGAGCGGCGGTTCGGCGTGAAGGTCGATCCGATGCGGCACGTGCTGGCGCTGCTGGGGTCGAAGGACGGGATCTCGCACCTGCCGTGGGCGGTGACGAACCCGGGCGACATGGTGTGCGTGCCCGATCCGGCGTACCCCGTGTACGAGATCGGGGCGGTGCTCGCGGGTTGCCGCGTACACAAGCTGCCGGTGGACGCGTCCACGGGGTGGAAACCGGTGCTGAGCGATGCCTCGGTGCCGGCAGGGGCGAGGCTGCTGTGGACGAACTATCCGAGCAACCCCACGGCCGCGAGCGCGGACCTGCGGTTCCATGAGAACGTGCTCGAGTTCTGCGCGGGGCGCGGCGTGATCGTGGCGAGCGATCTGGCGTACTCGGAGGTGTATCTTGACGGGAGGCCCTCGCGCCCGCCGAGCATGTGGGAAGCGCGGAATGCAGACATCGAGCAGACGAGGGCGATCGAGTTCCACTCGCTCTCGAAGACGTTCAACATGACCGGGTGGCGCCTCGGGTTTGCGATCGGGCACGCGGAGGTGATCGGGGCCCTGCAGGCGATCAAGAGCAACGTTGACTCGGGTACGTTCAACGCCATCCAGGTGGCTGGGGCGGCGGCGCTCGACCAGTTTGACCATGCCGACGTCGAGGCGATGCGGCAGAGGTATCGCGAGCGGCGGGATGCGATCATCCCGTCGTTGCGGTCGATTGGGTGCGAGGTTGAGCCTCCCTCATCGGGGTTCTTTATCTGGGCCCGGACGCCGCTGGCGCGGAGCGGGTCGGGTATGGGCAAGCCGCTCCCGTCGATGCAGTTCGCGGGGCGCCTGCTCGAAGAGGCCGACACGGTCGTCGTGCCGGGGGCGGGGTTCAGTCCGCGCGGCGAGGGATACATCCGGATTGCGCTCACGGTCGAGGCGGACCGGATGCGCCAGGTAGGTGAGCGGCTGGTCGGGCTCGCCCCGTAACCGATTGCATGGGGGAGGGGATTTGGGAGTTCAGGGGAACCAGTCTCCAGCGCCGCCCGATACATACTTGAGGGTGGGCTCCGGATCGTGGTCGGGAGTGATTGCTGATGATCGTTCTTCTGATGCTGCTGCTGGCGGTTGGGTGTGGGGTGGTGCTGACGACGGTCCTTCGGTCTCGCGCGCGGGCCCAGGTTCGAGCGGAGCGCCGGCGCCGGCGATTCGCGGTCGGGGCCCAGGTTGCCGAGAGCGTTCTCGAGCAGCGGTACGAGCTTCCTGAGACAGAGGAGCGGTTGGCGCTCGCTGAGCAGGCTCCCGCGGCGGAGCTTCCGCTGACCGAGTCGCTCTCGCCGAGCTCGGACCTCAGCTTTCAGTTTGAGAATCCGCTGACAGGCGTGGACGAGATCGTCGCCGTGCCGAGCGGAAGGTTTGTGATCACCCCGGACGGCGAGGCATTCCTTTCGGCTCCACCGTTCGCGCTGCGCGAGAACGTGCTGACGGCGCACCAGGGGCGCGTGGCCGCGGCGATCCAGGCGGCCCTCCCGCGCGGTTTCGTGGTATGCCCGAAGGTACGTTTGGAGGGGCTCGTGACGCCTACGTCGCCGGATGGTCGCGACGCGGACGACTGGCGCACTTGGCGGCGGCGCGTGCGGATGCGCTCGGTGGACCTGATGGTCTTCCGGGTGGCCGGGTGGCGCCCGGTGGTGGGCGTGATGTTCAACAAGCCGCAGGCGAGCGCCAAGCGGCTCGGGGGCGGCGAGGACCGGATCATCGACGAGGTGCTGATCGCGGTGGGGCTGCCGTTGGTGCGCTGCCACAACCAGATGGCGCCCATCGAGGTTGCCGAGCTGGTCAGCGTGTACGTTGTCGCCGCGGCGGGGACATGACGGGGAGCGCGCGGCACCGCGGGCTGATGGTCGGGGGGCGATGTCGGCCCACCCGGAGAGTCAGCGGCTCGGTCGTTCGTACTCGCGCCCGCCCCACACGACGCGTTCCCCCGCTTCCAGGCCGCGCGCGGCCCGCGATAACAGATTGCTCGTCATCCAGGCGCCAACCGGGTAGGCGGGGAGCGCCCACAAGGGGGTGCGGCCTATTCGGTACACAAGAGAGAGTGCGCCGGTGAAGGCGGCCAGGCCTGCTGCGCCCGTGATGATCGCTGTTTGCGAGAGCCGGTTGGCGTCGTTGGCCGCGCCGAGCACCACTGAAAGAAGCGCGGCCAGCGGCAGGAAGACCGCGAGGGCCCGCAAGCGCCAAGCGGAGGTGCGGAGGCGGCCCGGTTTGCGGTTGGCGGCGTCGCCGAAGATGCGGTTCCAGCCGCGCTGGAATGACTGGTAGGTCGGGTACATGCGGCAGGTGAGCATGCCATCGGCAAGGAAGACGCCGACCCTCAGGCCCCCGCGCTCGGCGGAGCGGGCCAGGGCGACGTCCTCGAAAAGAGCGTCCTTGACGCTTTCATGACCCCCGATACGGTCGTACGCCGCTCGATACGCCATGATGAACTGACCGTTCAGGAACGCGCGCCGTTCGTGGGCGCGGTTGGCGCGGAGGACGGGGTACTGCCGAATGAGCTCGAGCGCCGCGGCGGGCTGCACCACGGCCTCGAACCATGCCCGGGTGGTGAGGGTGCTCAGGAGGCTGAGCATGTCGAGGGCCCGATTCTGCATAAGGGCGACGGTGGCGCGCAGACACGCCGGGTCGAGTTGTGTGTCAGCGTCGGTGAAGAGCAGGATGTCGGCCCCGGCAACGGAGGCGGCGCCCTCGAGGGCGCGGCACATCGCGTTGACCTTGCCGGCCCAGTCGGGCGGGCAGTACGAGATCTCGATGATCTCGAATCGGGTGTCGCCCCCGATGGCTTCTTCGATCCGCGCGCGGGTGCAATCCGTGCAGCGGTCGAGGGCGAAGACCACCCGCCAGTATGGGTAGTCCTGCGCCGCGAGCGAGCGAGTCACCGTCGAGATAATCGCTTCCTCGTTGTGCGCAGGCACGATGACGCAGACCGACGGTGCTCGTGCAACATCGGCGTCCGACGCCTCAGGAAAGCGCAGGGCGCTCCGAGCGGTGGGCAGTTTTAGACGAGTCGCGACGACATGGCCGATGGCCACGGACCAGTAGATCGCCAGAACGCCCGATGCCACGATGAGCGGGAACAGCAGAAAGGTCAGGGTCTCGCCTCCATGAGCCCGTCTCTCCTTCGCATCGCTCGCCGGGTGGTGGTTGGTAGGAGGGGGCGCGGGCACGGTATTCTCCCGGTCTCGCCCCCGCCATGCGTGCGGATCACGCTTGGGTTGTCGAGGCGGGTGGGGGCGGGAGGGCGCGGAATCCCACCCGGCTCCCGATGAGACCGCGTGGGCGACGGTCGTAGACTGGTGTATGCGACAAGGCCACAAACCCAGCGATCACCCCCGGCCGGGCGATGGGCAGAGCGAGCCGCAGGCGCCGGCGATGGAGCTCCAAGAGGAAAGTGAGCTTGTGTTCTCGCGGGCCGCGGTGCGCGAGGTTGATCGGCTTGCGACCTCCGAGTACGGCTTGCCGTCGATGGTGCTGATGGAGAATGCGGCCCTCGGCCTTGTGAGCGCCGTGGCGGAAGTCACCGCGCACCACGATGATCCCGGCGTGCTGATCTGCTGCGGCGGGGGGAGCAACGGGGGCGACGGTCTGGCCGCCGCGCGGCACCTGCACAACGAGGGGTACCGGGTGGGCGTGCTGATGGTGGGGCCCGCGTCGTCGTACAAGGGGGACGCGGCAACGCAGCTCGCGATCGTTCGGAAAATGGGCATTCACTTACGGAGCGCCGACGAGGCCAACCCGGAACGCACGCTGGCGGAGTTAGCGAGCGAGCTTGGAGGCCCGGGCGTGCTGGTCGATGCGCTGATTGGGACGGGCCTGGACCGGCCGATCAAGGGGCCGATGGCGGCGCTGATCGATGCGATCAACAACATCAAGAAGGCGTCGCGCGACGGGTGCAAGGTGGTGTCGGCCGATCTTCCCTCCGGTCTGGATGCCGACAGCGGGCGGCCTTTGGGGACCGGGGTGAGTGGGGCGGTGCGGGCCGACCTGACGGTGACCTTTGTCGGGCTGAAGAAAGGGTTTACCGCCTTTGAGGCCCAGGAGTTTCTAGGCGAGGTGGTGGTTTGGGGTATTGGGGCACCAGTTGAGTTGACTCGGCGGCTGGGCGAGCCGATGGAAACTACTGAGTATCCCGGGGACGTGGGAGCCGATCAGGAGGATTGGCCGGATCATGAGGAGGAGTCAGTGGGCCGGCCACGGGAATAGTGAGGGGTTACAGTCCGATAACAAGGCGGCAATCAGCGGCCCGAGTTGGGACATATGTTGAGGGAAGTAGGGCCGGGAACCGTGGGTTGTCGTGGAGGGTTGAGCTTCGAGGCTTGATGGAATGGAGATGAGACAGGGCGGGGGTGAAGGATGGAGGTTGGGGCCCATGGCTGTGCGGATGGAACTGGCGCGCATCCTGATCCGGGAACTCAACGATTATCAGCTCATCGAGCTTCGCGAGGTCGCGCCGGCGGAGGATGAGGGAACCACCAACGGACACGGCCCGCAGTCGTTCTCGCAGGTGGAGGGTGGGCGATCGTTCCCGATTGTGATCGGGCTGCCCGAGGCCCAGGCGATCGAGCGGCGGCTCAAGGGCATCCAGATCAAGCGGCCGCAGACGCACGACCTGCTGATGAACATCATCACGGCGTTGGGTGCCAAGCTCGAGTCGATCACCATCAACGATCTGAGCGACCACACGTTTTTCGCCGTGCTCAACGTGCGCGACAAGGCGGGCAAGCAGCTCCAGATCGACTCTCGCCCAAGCGACGCGATCGCGCTGGGCATCGCCACCAACGTGCCGATTTTCGTCGAGGAGCACGTGCTCGAATCGGCGCAGAGCGAAGAGCCGTAGCACGCGAGTGGGGGTTTGGAAATGGTTACACCTCGGCGCTGTCCGGCGCGTCGTCGCGCTGCTCGTCGTCGCCCTCACCTTCTGCGTCGGTCCAGCCCTTCATGACTTCCTGCATGACCACGGTCGCGAACGCGCCGCGTGGCAGCTCGAACGCGCAGCGGATGTAGGGACCGAACTCGTCGACGCCGCCCTCGGCATCGGGGAACGAGAGCGGCACGCGCAGGGCGCGGCGGGCGCCGGGCACACGGTCGCGCGAGGTCGCCGCGTAGAGGTCAAAGTCCTCTTCGGTGAGGCCGATGGCGGCGAGGGCGCGCGACTCGGCCTGGGCGGCGGCGCCCTGAGCGCGGAGCATGCCGGCGCCCCACATGGGGCCGGAGGGAGAGATGTCGAGACGGGCGAGGCGTCCGGCGGTTTCGGGGTCGGCGAGGGCCGCGTCGTCCACGATGAAGGCCGCGCCATTGTCGTGCTTGAACGCGACGTCACCGAGCATGAGCCGGTCGAGGGTGCCGGCGCGGAGGCGCTCAGCAAGGACGGCGTTAAAGACCGCGGACTGGAGCGAGGAGATGAAATACCGGCGCTGCATCTCGGGGATCACTCCGAGGGCGCTGCGGGCCGGGCGGCCGTATTCGAGCGCGGCGAGCACGCGGCGCTCGGTGTCGGAGTTGCGTGGGAACGCGGCGCGGGCCTCCGGGTAACGCCCTGCGGCATAGTGCTCGCGTGCGGCGGCCTGGAGGTCAAGGCGGCTGCGCGAGTTCGGCGGGGGCGCGGCGGGGCCGAGTAGCAGATCGAGCGCGGCCTGGTGGTTACCCAGCAGCAGTTCGCGCCCGATGAGGTGGTTGTTGCCGTTTACGCCGAAGCGCTGCTCGCCCGCGCGGTTGGGAACACCCGTGCGCTCGAGCGTGGAGAGCGTTCGGTGCGCGTGGACGACCTTGGCGGGCTCGGCACGCCGGACGCGGATGATGAACCGGTTGCCGGCGAGGTGTCCCTGCCGCAGCTTGTTCCCGTGGCGCGCGGTCCAGAGCACCTTGGCGCGGTCGTGCGTGAACTCCGGCCAGCCGTCGGCTGCCTGTCCCGGGAGCTGGATCGAGAGCAGTTGGCGCGTGACGGCGAGCTTGTCCTTGAGCCCCGCGTAGCCGACGGCCGCCTTGGCGACCCCGTAGTGGCGAGCCAGCAGCGAGATGAGCTGCATGGTCGGCATGTTGCGCTTCTCGATGAACAGGTACAGGTGCTCGCCGGTGCCGCTGAGCTCGTAGAGCGGGAGCTCCTCGACGTAGAAATCCTCGGGTCGCTGCTTGATCGCACCGCCCGTGCCTGGAACATCGGCGGTCAGGTAGACCGCGGGGTCGGTGTGGGCGCTGGTATCGATCTGGGCGTTGGGCATCAGGATGAAGGTAGCACGTGGCGGCGGGCGGAGTGGAGGGGTTACAGGGGGACGCCGCGGGCGGCGAGCGCGGCGCGCATCTGGAGCGAGGGATCGCCGGTGTGGTCAATGAGCTCTGCGGACCATCCCGCGCGCCGCGCGGCGTCAACATTCTCTGCGAGATCGTCGAAGAAGAGGATTGCGCCGGTGTTCCCCGACCAGCCGTTGGAATGGACGCTCTGTTCGAACGCCCGGTAGATTGCCTCGTCGGGCTTGCTGTGGCCCAGGAGGTGGCTGGGGTGACGGTGGCGCGGCGCATTGGCAGCGGGGTAGTCGGCGGGCGACATGTGAGACCAGTGGGCGTGGTTGGTGTTGGATAGGACGCCGGTGCCGATGGCGGCCGCGTGGAGGCGATCGACGAGCTCGCGCCCGCCGGGATACTCGCCGATGAGCCAGGCATCGTGGAGGCGGCGGATCTGTTCGGCGCTGTAGAGGTCGCTTGTTGTGCGGGCGACGGCGGTGAAGAACTCTTGACACGGCATCTGGCCGCGCTCGTAGGCGCGGCGGAGGTGCTTCCGTTGCTCGATGCGCTGGGGCTCGATCACGGAGGCGTCGAAGTGGAGTCCGGCGCGATCGCACGCCTCGCGCCAGGAGCGACAGATCCGGACGAGCACGCCACCGAGGTCAAAGACAACGAGTGAGGGCCGTGAGGGCATGCGCCGATCGTAGGGATGTGCGAGAGAGAATCGGCCATTTTCCGGGCGGCGCGTGTTGCGGGGACCTGTCGCGATCGGTATGTTCAAGTGGACCAGGATGGACTGGTGTGTGGGGACTGTCGGCGACACGGAGTTGTGCCAATCGTCGCTGGAGCGGATGGAGCCTTAGGAAAGGGGGAGCGGTGGGTGGGCAGCGGGACGCCGCGGGGGTATGGGTTTGATTCATGCCGATGACGCGACCAATGGAAGCGCCCCGGGCGCACGCGATCCGCGACGGGGGCGGCTGCTGATTGTCCGACTCGCGCAGGCGGTCGCGCTGGGATTCGCGGCGCTGAGCATTTTCCTGATGTTGGATGTGATCGCGAGGCAGCGCGAGCTGGAGACCTACATCCGCATGGTCTCGGCGTACAAACGGTTCTGCACCGGGCTGAGCGCGCTGGCAGAGCGGACGACGCCCGGGAGCGTAGAGGACGAGGGGCTGAAGTTCCGCTGGCGGCCGTACACGGAGGAGTGCCGGCGCGAGATCGCGTTGATCGAGGCGATCGCGGGCGTCCAGAGCGAAGCGGGGCGTGCCATCGCGCTCTCGCGCGAGCAGGTTGACGCGACGGAGGCGCTGCTTACGCAGCTCGGTGTAGCAGGGTGGGACCGGGGGCAGCTCGCGGAGCTGATCGACCAGTCGCACACGGTGCTGCACCAGGCGCTGTCGGACGCGGGGGGTGTGGAGCAGCGGCTTCACGCGGGGCTGTTGACCATTTCGACGGACCTGCGTGGGCGATGGGGGCTGTTCAGCCGCGTGCTGCTGCTCGCGTGCGTGCTGGCGCTGCTGCTGACGTGCATGCTCAGCGCCTACGAGCGGAGTTGCCGGCGGCTGTCGCGGGCCGAGGCATCGCTGCTGGCATCGCACGCGGAGCTGGAGGGACGGGTCGCGGACCGGACGCGAGAACTGAGCGAGGCCAACGAGAAGTTAGCGCAGGAGGTGATGCAGCGGCAGAGGTCGGCCGAGCACCTGCGGTTTGTGATGCGCGAACTGGATCACCGGGTGCGGAACAATATGGCGACGGTGTGCGCGGTGGCGTCGCAATCGGCGGGGACATCGTCGTCGGTGCCCGAGTTTGTCTCGACGTTCATGGGCCGGATCAACGCGCTCGCGCGGGTGTACGGGCTGCTCTCGCAGTCAAAGTGGTCGGGGGCCGACTTGGGGGATCTGGCGCGGGGGACGCTCCGGGCGTACGAACTTACCGGGCGCAGCCGCGCGGTGGTGGAGGGTCCGGAGGTTCACATCCCGGCGAACATCGCGACGCCGTTGTGCATGACGCTGCACGAGCTCGCGACCAACGCGACAAAGTACGGGGCGCTGTCGGTGGAGGGCGGGAGTGTGGAGCTGCGGTGGAAGGTGGAGGGAAGCGAGAGCGAGGAGCCCATCGTCCACATGGTGTGGCAGGAGTGCGGCGGCCCGGCGGTCAAGCCGCCGAAGCGAGAGGGATTCGGGACGGATCTGATCCGGCACGGTCTTCCGCACCAGGCGGGCGCGGAGGTGGCGTTCACATTTGCGAGCGAAGGCGTGCGCTGCGAGATCAGGTTGCCGCTGCGGGGTGAGGCGGCCGACATGCTGCTGGAGTAGCCGCAGCTCATCCATGAACTGAGCGCGGGGGAGGGGGGCGCGGCTCAGCCGATCCGCTGCTTGCCGCCCATGTAGGGGCGGAGCACCTCCGGCACGGTGACTGAACCGTCTGCGTTCTGGTACATCTCGAGGATCGGGATGAGCACGCGCGGGCTGGCGAGCACGGTGTTGTTGAGCGAGTGGCAGACCTGCGTGGGGCCCTGGCCAGCCTCGCCGCCCGGGCGGTAGCGCATGTTGAGGCGGCGGCACTGAAAGTCATAGAGGCGCGAGGCCGAGTGCGTTTCGCCGTAGGCGCCGAGGGGGCGGCTGTCGCGCCCGAGGTCGCCGCGACCCGGCATCCAGCACTCGACGTCAACCATATCGGCGTTTTTGGGGCCGAGGTCGCCCGTGCAGCATTGCAGGAGGCGGTACGGCAGGCCGAGCGACCGGAGCAGCTCCTCGACGTAGCCGATCATGCGCGTGTGCCAGGCGCGGCTCTCTGCCTCGTCGGCCTTGCAGATGACGACCTGCTCGACCTTGTCGAACTGGTGGATGCGGTAGAGGCCCGCGGTGTCCTTGCCGGCGGCACCCGCCTCGCGCCGGAAGCACGTTGAGACCGTGGTGTAGCGCAGCGGGAGGAGCGCCTCGTCGATGATCTCGCCCTGATGCACCCCCATCAATCCCACCTCGCCGGTGCCGGTGAGGAAGAGGTCGTGCCCCCCCCCTCCGCCGCGCTTCGATTCTTCGATGTGGTACGCCTGCTCTCGCCCGGCGGGAAAGAAGCCGGTGCCGACCATGCAGGCCTCGTGGACGATCACGGGGACGCTCATGGGGGTGAAGCCGTTGCGCAGCGTCATGAAGTCGAAGGCGTAGCGGAGCACGGCGTTGTGCAGGAGCATGCCGTCGCCGGTGAGGAGGTAGGAGCGCGAGCCGGCCATCTTGACGCCGCGCTCGAAGTCGGCGAGCTTGAGGTCGCGCACGAGCTCGAGGTGAGTCTTCGGAACGAAGCCGCGGTTGTGGTGGAAACTCTTGAGGGTGTCGAAGCCGGTTGGCCAGTGGGGGGTCGGTGGGGCGTTCCAGCGGCTGAGCTCGACATTGTCGTCGGCGCCCTTGCCGACTGGGACGTCATCATCGGGCGGGAGCGGGATCGTGAGCAGCAGCTCATTGAGACCGGGCTCGAGCGCCGAGAGCTCGCCATCGAGGGCCTGGATCTTCTCCTTCAGTGCCGCGGGGCGCGAGCGGAGCTCGGCGAGCTCGCGCTCGAGCGTTTCCTTCTCAGCGCCGCTGGCTTTCTTGATCGCGCCGGCGAGCTGGCCCATGCGCGGGCCGGACTCCTTTGCGAGCTTGTTCTGCTCGGCGCGCAGGCGCTCCTGATCGGCCTGCACGGCGCGGCGGCGCTCATCGAGCGCCATCACGCGGTCGATGTCAACGGCGATGTTCTTCTTGGCCGCGCCGTCGCGGAAGCGGGCGGGGTTGTCGCGCAGGAGCTTCGGGTCGATCATGGCCGGTGAGGGTAGGCGGGCGCCGAAAAACGGCCCGCCGGAGAGGGCGGTCCGTGAGGGAAGTTCTCAAAGCCGTGCCCGCAGCGGTGAACGCGTCGCGACCGGTCTAGGCGCGGCTCTCGGCGCTCACGAGCGACGACCCGCCGGGGAACTGCTTGATGCCTTCTTGTTTGAGGCGACGTCCGGTGCCGGAGGCGACGGGTGACTTCTCGGGGATGGAGAAGAGTTCGTTGGGGAGCGTGTCGTTGTGCCTCAGGGCCTTGTCGGCGGCGATGAGCATGGTGTCGTCGGTGTTCTCGTGGACGTGCCGGAAGTTGTCGTGGATCTCGACCTCGCAGAGGTCAAAGAAGTGCATGGCCGCGGCCCGATCGCGGTCGAACTCGAGCCCTTCGGAGCCGGAGCGGATGTCCTTGTCGAGGCGGCTGAGGGTGCATGCGAAGGCGTGCAGCCACATGCCGTTGTCGGCGAGTCGCGCCTGCACGGCCTGTCGGGTGATGATCGCTTCCTGGTACCTCTTGGAAGCCCTCTTGAACTGGTGGCTGTGCTCGCGGACGAGCTTGCAGAGCCGCTCGGCCTGGGGGCGGAGGGATTCGTGGACGCGCGAGATAACCGGGGCCTTCCGCCGCAGGCCGAGGTAGAGCTCCAGGGCCAAGGGCATCGCCACCCGCATGACCTGGGCGTTGGTCCCGTTGCGGACCATTCTCGCGATGTTCTTGCCCGCGGGCTGGTCCCTGTCCCACACGAGGGCCTGCTGGATTCCCAGCATGCGCTCGGCGAGCTGCTTGCCGCCGTAGGCGAAGATAAACGACTGCATCACCTCGTTGGCGCCCTCGACGATGAGGTTGATGCGAGAGTCGCGAAAGACGCGCTCGACCTCGTTCTCCGTCATGTACGACTCACCGCCCATGATCTGCATGGCGTCGTTGACGGTCCGCCACCCCATCTCGGAGCAGAAGACCTTGCAGATCGCGGTCTCGAGCATGATGTCCTCGTCATGCCGGTCGAGCATGCCGGTGGTCATGTAGAGCACGGAATCCATCGCGTAGCAGAGGGCCGCCATGTGGGCGATCTGGGCGCGCACCAGCTCGAATTCGCTGAGGGGGCGCTGGAACTGGAAGCGGGTCTGCGCCCACTTGATCGCCTGGTCCATGGTGCGCTTGGCGCCGCCGATCATCCCCGCCGAGAGCGTGCAGCGCCCATAGTTGAGGCAGGTGAGCGCGACGTTGAGGCCGCGGCCCTCGGAGTGGAGCAGATTGGCCCTGGGGACGCGCACGTTACGGAAGCGGATGCGGGCCTGCCAGGTGCCGCGGATGCCGCACTTGGAGCGGTTCTTCTGGAAGATGTCGACGCCCTCCATGTCGGGCGTGCAGACGAGGGCGGTGATTTTCTCGGATTCCTTGCCGGTCTTCGGGTCCTTGATCTTCTGCTTGGCCATCACGGTGAAGAGGCTGGAGATGGCGCCGCTGGTCGCCCACTTCTTCTCGCCGTTGAGGATGTAGAACTCGCCGTCCTCGGTCTTCTCGCACCGGGTCTCCTGACCGCCGGCGTCGCACCCGACGTTGGGCTCCGAGAGGCAGAACGCGCTGAGCCAGTCGGAGGCGAGGCGGGGGAGCCAGAGCTGCTTCTGCTCGGCGGTGCCGAAGAGCATGAGCGCCTTGCAACCGATCGACTGGTGGGCCGAGACAAGCACGGCCGTTGACCCGCAGGATCGGCCGATGCGCTCGAGCACGCGGTTGTAGCTGGTGATGCCGAGGCCGAGCCCGCCGTGCTCCTTGGGGATCGTCATCCCCAGCACGCCGAGCTGGAAGAGCCGGTCGATCACCCAGCGGGGGATCTCCTGGTCCTGGTCGATCGGGATCGAGGGGTGCTCGGTCCGCAGGTATTCGTCAAGGCGAGCGAGCAACTGGTCGCAGACGGCGGTCTCTTTCGGGTCCGTCTCCGGGTAGGGGAAGACGAGATCCTCGCGCAGGTTCCCCCAGAAAAGATTCTTCACGAACCCCATGGAACTGGGCTCGGCGCCGAGCATTGCCTCGGCGTCCTCGATCAGCTTGCGGTCCTGCTCCGAGACGTTCTTAAGTTCTTTCAGGTCGGCCATGGTGTGCTTTGCTCTGCTGGGATCACCCCGGGCCGACCGCGATCGCGGCGGGCGTTGCCGGGTGACAGACTCTACCGCCCTCGATGCCCCGGACCCCAACGGGACCCCGAGAATTGTGGATCGCCTAAAGCCTAAATATAAGATATCTATGTCGTCTTTTTCGATACGCTCGGTTTGTCGAAGAACGCCCTGATCGCAGCGCGCCCTTCGGGGGTGCTGCGCAGGCGGACGAGCTCGCGCCGCTCCATATCGAGGGCCGCATTCCAGCCGTGCTCGAGGCCGGCTGTTACGGCGGCGACCACGGCTCGGGCCGACGGCGTTTCGGGAAGGTCGCCGCGAATCTCAAGCAGTGCCGATAACGTGCGGGCTTTGGCGTCGAGCCGGCCGATCCAGCGAGACGGGGCGCCGTCGCGCGGCGGGTTCTTTGCAGCCGCGATCCAGCGCTTGGCCGCGGGGATCAGGTCGTCGGCCGACTCGGCTACCGCGCTGAAGAGGCCGGAGGCCTTGGCCTCCTCAAAGTTCATGGACTTGCCCTCTGCGGTCCGCCGGATGGCCTCCGCGGCGTTCATGCGGGCAGGCAGCAGGTTGGTGCCTCCCCAGCCTGGGCAGATTGCGAGGCCGGCTTCGGGCAGGCCGACGAGATAGGACTTGCCGCCCGCGGGCGGGGGTGCCGCGACCAGACCGTCGCAGTGCATGGCGATCTCGAGGCCGCCGCCGAGAGCGGCGCCGTTGATGGCGGCGACGGTGGGGCAGGGCATCTCGGCGAGCATGCCGAAGACACGCTGTCCGTAGGCGAGGTAACGGTCGAGCTGGTGGTCGTCCCACCGGGCACCTGCTCCCGGCCCGTCGGCGGGGGACTGGATGGTCTTGAGGTCGGCCCCCGCGATGAAGACGCGGGTGCTGGCGGAAGCGAGGATGAGGCCGGTGGGGGCGGGGCTCAGGTGAGCGACGAGCTTGAGCGTGGCTTCGATCCGCTGGATAAGCGGGTGGTCGAGGACAACCACGGGCGAGCCGGGGTGTTCAAGACGGATGGTGACGCAGCCGGTGAATCCGCCTGAGATTGCGGGGCCGTCGCGATCGATCGCGAAGGGCTGAGC
>JACMLW010000042.1 GCA_014379385.1 Phycisphaerales bacterium | reverse complement strand
TCGCGCACTGCCCCATCCTCGACCTCGAAGTAATCGCGCTTCTTGAAGTTGAATGCGCCCGCGATGATCGAGCTCGGGAATGTCTGCCGCGTTTCTTCGTAGCGGGCGACCGTGTCGCCATAGTGTTGACGCGAGAAGCCGATCTTGTTCTCGGTGCTCGAAAGCTCTTCCTGCAGGCTCATAAAGTTGGTGTTGGCCTTGAGGTCCGGGTATGCCTCGGCGACCGCGATCAGCCGTCCGATCGCCTGCGTGAACATGTTCTCCGCCTCGGCGCGCTGCGCCATCGGCGCATTGCCCGCGCTCAACGCGCGCGACCGGGCGGCCATCACCGCTTCAAGCGTCTTGCTCTCGTGGGCCGCGTACCCCTTCACGGTGTTCACCAGGTTGGGGATAAGGTCGTAGCGGCGCTTGAGCTGGACATCGATCCCGGACCAGGCGTTGTCCACGTCGATGCGTTTGCGCACCAAGGCGTTATACGCCATGATGATCCAGGCGATCACGATGACGACCAGGGCAGCTACCCCGATCGCGACCATCAGATTCATGCTCAGTCCAGCCATGTCCAGCATCCTCCTTCGCCCCCCCCTCCCCCCCGGCCCACCTCCAGCACAACCCCACCGAACCCCCCGTCAGCGTGTGGGCTACGCGCACGGCGAGCCGCACCTGGGCATGGTACCAAACCATGCCTTCCCCCTTGCCCCCATTTGATCGGTTTCGCACTCGGGCGGTTCCATCGGTACCATGGACGGGCAACATGGATACACCAAACCCCTCCGTGCGATCCTCAGCGGGCGCAAGCCCCGCGCCAAGCGCCCATCCCCAGGTTCTCCTCACACTCGACGACCTTACCCAGGATCTCATCTGGCCGCGGCTGTTCCGAGCGGCGAGCGTGGCTCTCTCGCCCTCGCGACTGTGCATGGGCATCCTGCTCGCCGTGGTCCTGGGCCTCCTCATACGCCTCTTCGACTGGCTCGCAGACCGAACGGTGGGGGGAGATGCGAGCGCCGCGCCGGTCGCACGCCTTGAGAGGCACGTCGAGTCCATCATCGACCCGATCGCCGCATTCAACGCCCCCGCCGCGGCGGCCGCCCTCTACCACCTGGTCATCCGCAAGCCCGCGATGCTCCTTATCGACCACCCGCTCGCCATGCTCGTCGCCGTTCCTCTGATCATCCTCGCAATCGCCGCGCTCGGCGGCGCCATCGCCCGCTCTGCGGCGGCCTCATTTGCCGCTGGCTCCTACACACCTTGGCCGCGGGCGCTCGGCTTTTCGCTAGGCCGAATCGGTTCGCTCGTCGGCGCCATGCTGGCGCTCCCGGTCGCCGCGTGGCTCATCTGCCTGCTGCTCGCGATCGCGGGGTGGATGCTCCTGAACCTTCCCGTCCTCAATGTCATCGGCGGCCTCGCGTATGGGCTGGCCCTGATCGCCGGCCTCGTCGCGTTCATGCTCGCCGCCGCCGTACTCCTGGGCGGACCACTCGTCATCCCCGCGGTCGTTTGCGATGGCGCCGACGCTATCGACGCCGCTCAGCGGTCCTTCGCGTACGTCATCGGTCGGCCCCTGCGGCTCGCGATCTACGCCCTCATCCTGTTCGGCCTCGGCGTGGCCGCGTGCTGGCTGGTGGCATGGGCGGCGCACGGCGCCATCGAGTTCGCGGGTGCTTCCACGCACGCCTGGGTAACGCCACCCGCCGACGCGCCAGCGCCCGGCTGGATGGCCCGCCAGACGGGCGAGCTCATCCGCCTCTGGACACTGCTCGCGCTCATCGCTGTCAGCGGGTACGCCATCAGCTACTTCTTCTGCGCCTCGACCATCCTGTACCTCGCCATCCGGCGCGTGAGCGACGGCCAGGAGATGTCCGACCTTTCACCCAAGGCCGTGTAGTCGCCCGCGACGCACCTCCACCTACCCTGCACCATGCTCAAGGCCGTACTCCGCTGGGCCATCCCGCTCATCGCCCTCCTGATCATCGGCCCCGCCGCGGGTTGGCTCACCGGGTCACTCCGCTCGCCCACAGGCAGCGAGCAGACCACGCCACTTCTTGCCGCCTCGCTCGGTGCCGGCGCCGTGGCGCTCGTCGGGTGCTTCGTGATCGCGGCCGTCACGGGCGCGGTCGCCGCGGCCATCATCGGGCCACTCTATGGGCTCTTCTCGGCCGGGCTGGTGCTGGCATGGGCCACCGGCCAGACCGGCACGATCGACCTTATCCTTCGGGACGCCGCGCCCGCCTCGCCCCTTATGAAACTCGCGCTCGAAGGCGCCCTCTGCGCTGTATTCGGCGTCGGCGTCGCGTGGGTCATTCAGCAGGCCGGTACGGGCTACCCCGCAACGCCCGGCGCGGCCGCCCACACAACCCATCAGAGCCCGCTCGCCCCCACCAGCCTCGTAGCCATCGCGATGGCCACGGCCGTCGCCGCCCTCATCGCGCTGATCAT
>JACMLW010000041.1 GCA_014379385.1 Phycisphaerales bacterium | reverse complement strand
GTTCTGTCATAGCGCACGCCCTTCCGAGCGGACGCCGAGACAACCATTCCTCTACGCCTTGCGTCACCACAAGGCTTTAGCAACCTACCCGGCAGGCACGCGGGCCGCGCGTTATGCGTCTTGCGACGCACCCCTGCCCTATTTGGTCTTGCTCCGTGTGAGGTTTGCCGTGCCGGCTTGTTACCAAGCTCGCGGTGCGCTCTTACCGCACCGTTTCACCCTTGCCTGAGCCCGCAGCCTTACGGCCGCGGGCCATCGGCGGTCTGTTCTCTGTGGCACTTTCCCTCACCCGCAGCGAGTGCGGGCGGGTGGGCGTTACCCACCACCGTGTCCTGCCGTGCTCGGACTTTCCTCCGGACTGGTTCCCCAGCCGGCGGCCGCGTGTCCGCGCCTTGCGGGGAGATGATACGGCGAAAGTGGGGGGGACGTTCGGACCGACCGAGCGCCGTGCCGCGGGGTGTGTCCCGTCGGTGAAAACGAACAGCGCCCCGGTCGGCCGGGGCGCTGAGGTATTCATGAAGGGTGTTGTCGATTAGACAGCGAAGCTCGAACCGCACCCGCACGACGTCGTGGCGTTGGGGTTCTCGAACACGAACCCGCTGTTCATCACGCCGTTGTCGCGGAAATCGACCGTTGTGCCGCTCAGGTACAGCAAACTCTTCGGGTCGCAGACTACCTTGATCCCGTGATGCTCGAACACCTCGTCGTGGTCCTTCTGCGTCTCCGTCAAGTCGAGCAGGTAGCTGAACCCGGAGCAGCCGCCGCCCTTCACACCCACGCGCAGGCGCACCTTGTCGGCATCGAGTTCCTGCTCGGCAATGATGGAGCGGATCTTCTTGGCGGCAAACTCGGTGAGCAGAACACGGGGTTCGGCGGCGGTCAGAGTGGAGGTCGTGGACATCGGTCAAAGACTCCCTGTTTGGCGGGGCGAAGGTCCGGTAAGACCGTTGCAACCCGTTGATACCTCAGATGATACGTCCCGCGGAGATCGGTCGTTCGGCGCTGCGGGTTGGGGGAACCCGTCTTTAGTGGGCGTGCGCCTCTTCGGTGGCCGGCAGGCCGTTCTTCTTTTTGTAGTCCTCGATCGCCTTGTGGATAGCGTCCTCGGCGAGCACCGAGCAGTGGATCTTCACCGGCGGGAGGCTCAACTCCTCGACGATCTGCTGGTTGCGGATCTCCATGCCTTCATCCAGCGTGCGGCCCTTGAGCCACTCGGTGGCGAGCGAGCTGGAGGCGATCGCCGAGCCGCACCCGAAGCACTTGAACTTGGCGTCCTCGATGCGGCCGGTGCGCTGGTTCACCTTGATCTGGAGCTGCATCACGTCGCCGCACTCGGGCGCGCCAACGAGGCCGACGCCGATGTCGGGGCGGGCCTTCATCTCGGCCTGCGTGCCGAAGTTGCCCACGTTGCGCGGATTCTCATAGTGGTCGATGATCTTGGGTCCGTATGCCATCTTGATTACCTCAGCGGCCAAGCAGGCCGCGGTAGAAGTCGGTTCGTGAAGTCAGTGCGCCGCCCACTGCACCTTGCTCAGGTCGATCCCTTCCTTGTGCATGTCGTACAGCGGCGAGAGCTCCCGCAACTTTCTGACGTTCGTCACGATCTGCGCGATCGCGTAGTCAACCTGCTCCTCGCTTGTCCACTTGCCCAGCGAGAGCCGCAGCGACGAGTGCGCCAGGTCGTCACCCACCCCGCACCCCTTGAGCACGTAGCTCGGCTCCAGGCTCGCGCTCGTGCAGGCCGACCCCGACGAGCAGGCGATGTCCTTGATCGCCATCATCAGGCTCTCCCCCTCCACGAACCCGAAACTCACGTTCGTCAGGTGCGGCAGCCGCTTCTCGCGGTGGCCGTTGATCGCGCACGAATCAAGCTGCGTCGTGAGCTGCGTCTCGAGCTTCCGCCTCAGCTTCAACAGCCGCTCGCCGTCGCGCTCCATCTCCGCCTTCGCGATCTCGCACGCCTTGCCCAGCCCCACGATCCCCGTCACGTTCAGTGTGCCCGACCGGAACCCGCGCTCCTGCCCGCCGCCGTCCTGCATGGACACCAGACGCACGCGCGGTTTGCGACGCACGTACAGGCCGCCCACGCCCTTGGGGCCGTAGATCTTGTGCCCCGAGAAGCTCATCAGGTCGATATTGTCGCGCTTCACGGCCACCGGCATCTTCCCTACCCACTGCGTGCCGTCGGTATGCACGACGATGCCGCGATCGCGGCAGAGCGCGCCGATCTGGGGGATCTCGTTGATCGTCCCGATCTCGTTGTTCGCCCACATGAGCGAGACCAGGATGGTGTCCTCGCGTAGCACCGATTTCACCATCTCGGCCGTCACCACGCCGTCCGCGGGCGGCTCGATGAATGTGACATCAAACCCTTCCTTCTGCAGCCGCTTGCACGGGTCGAGAACCGCCTTGTGCTCGATCGTGCTCGCGATGATGTGCCCCCGGCCCTTCGAGCCCGCCGGCGCCTTCTCGTACATCTGAGCCGCCCCGCGCAGAGCCAGGTTGTTGCTCTCCGTCGCGCCAGACGTAAAGATAATCTCTTTCTCGTCGGCCCCGATCAGGTCGGCCACCCGCTGGCGGGCCTCGTCCACCGCGCCCTCGGCTTCCCATCCGAACCGGTGGTTCCGTGACCCGGGGTTGCCGAACTGCTCGGTAAAATACGGCAGCATCGCCTCGACCACGCGCGGGTCGCACGGGGTCGTCGCGGCATGATCAAAATAGATGGGCAGCTTTGGCGCCATTGGGAAGATGTCCTTTGTGCGGTCCGCGTTCGTGTAACGGCTCCGGCTCTTGAGTCCGAGTTTCAGTTTCATTCTAGCTAGGAGAATCGCCGACACGCAGCGGCGGACCGCTTCAACCGATCACTTCAGCGCGCCGAATCGGATCCCGCGGCCCCGCCCTCGGGCCACGCTTCCCGCGCGGCGCCCGGCCGCCAGAGCACCGCCCCGGCTTCGGCCTCCTCCCCCACGTCCCGCTGGTGTTCATTGCCCAACCCCGTTTGGTCGTCGATGAAGTCAAGCACCGCCGCCGCCGTAAGCCGCGGGCGATCCATGTACACCGAGTGCCGGCACTCCGGAAATATGAGCAGTTCCGCCCGTGGCAACTCCGCCGTCAACTTGTACCCCATCGAGAGCGGCAGCACTTCGTCGTGGGCCCCCCACAGGATGCGCACCGGCTGAGTGACGCCGCCGTAGGCCCCCGTGAGCTCATCGATACGGTCCCAATCCGGCCGAAGCTCCTGGTGCGGGACGGCGTACCTCAGCATGGCTTGCAGCGATCGTCGCGAGCGCTTGTTCCGGACGATCTCGATCCGCTTGTCAGCATCCTCGCGGAGCGCCAGCGAAGGGTCGCGGGTGTTGTTCAGGATGATCTTGGCCATCTCCTCGTCCAGTATGCCGAGGTTCAGCGCCAGCCAGACATCAAGCCCGCTCACGGTCGCGAGCCTCACGAACGCCGGGTCCGACCGCTCCAGGTGCACATCCAGCGGCGAGAGCAGCACCGCCGTATCGATCCGCCCGATCACATCCGCGAACTCGCGCTTCAGATCAGGGTCTCCCAGCATCTGAAGCGAAACCGCGCCGCCCAGCGAGTGGCCTACGAGCGTGAGTCGCTCCGGCGCCTCGGATGTGTCCAGGACTCCGCGCAGGGCCTCGAGCATCCGGCGCGCCATCCGGCGCAGCTCGTACTCGTTCTCTTCGAGCCCCAGCTCAATCGGGCACTCGCTCCGCCCGCACCCCGGCAGGTCGAGAAGCCACACACCGTGCTCGGCCGCGAAGCCGCTGGTCAGATACCGCCAAGCCCAGCTGTCGGCCAAGACACCGTGGATGAGCACGAGCCCCCGCGAATGTTCCTTCCCAGCTACCACCCGGTGAACGGCGATCGCAACCGGCTCATCATGCCCCGCGAAGGTCGGCACCAGCGTCGTCTCGCGCGGCAGCACCGCGTCCGCGGCCTTCAGTTCCTTGTAGAAGCCGCAATCGTCCTCGCACACCAGCTTGGAATAGCTCTGCCCGCACGCGGCCAGCGCGCCGCACAGCATGACCAGAATCAGAGCGCAACCCAAGGCCCGCATCACACCCTCCATCGGCGGCCAAGGCGCGGCCGCGCTGTGGTCGAGCGTACGTTGCTCAGGGCTTGCGATACACCATGACCAGGCGATTTCCCCGTCCCTCGTACTCGACCCGCGCCATGTAGGCACGCATCAGCAGCAGGCCTCGACCCGTGGGAAGCTCGAGGTTCTCCTCGAGGGTCGGATCGGGCACGGTCGTTGGTGTGAACCCGGGCCCTTTGTCCTCCACCACGAGGTGGACGCCGGCCCCATCCACGCTGAACTCAAGCCTGACCGGCTCATCCGGCGGGAGCGACTTGTGTCCGTGCGCAAACGCGTTGGCGAGCGCCTCCTCCAGCGAGAGCTTCACCGCGAACGCCGAGGCCTCCTGGAAGCCGTGGCGCGACATCGCGTCCAGCACCCGCGCGTAGGCGCGGTCGATCTCCGTCCGCGAGTTGCGCAGCAGCAGCGTGCCGGACTCCGGGCCCTGCGAGCGATCCCCGCGATGTGGCTGTGGGTGTGCCATCGCCGCTTCAACAACCGCTCAGTCGCCTGAACTCAGGCGAAGCTGGCCATGGCGCGATCCGTGGACTCGTGGATCTGGAAGATCCGGTCGAGCTTGGTGATCTTGAAGACCTCGTAGATCTGCGGGTCGATGTTCGCCAGCCGAAGCTGCCCATCGCGCGACTTCACCTTGTTGTTGATCGTGATCAGCGCCCCCAGCGCCGCCGACGACAAATGGTCAACGTTCGCGAAGCTGATCAGCAACTTGGGGCGGGGCGCCCCCTCCACCAGGCGCTCGATCTCCTCGCGGATCTGCTGGATATTGGCCTCGTCGAGGATGTTGCGATCCACGAACTCGACCTGCGTGACGTCGTTGTCCTTCCGAACCCGAAGACGCGAAGAAACCTGCGCCATGAATGCTCGCTCCTTGCCCGGGAAGGGTGGGGTCGTCCTTCGTGAAGCTGTGCGACCCGCCCTTGCGTGGGAGTGGGAGGAACCCGAGCGTCGCACCGGCCAACTGACTGACTATATGCCAAGTTGGCTGTCTGCCAAGCCAAAGCCTGGGCGAGAACTCGGATGCTCGCCAGCCCGGACACGCTCAAAGAACAGAGCGGCCCCGACAAGGGCCGCTCCGTAGCGAAACTCTCTTAGCGGCCGAAGCCGGTCCGCAGCGAATCGTTGAGGCCGGGGAAGTTCTTCTCCTCCTCCTCGCTCTGGATGAGGATCGTCGGCTTCATGAGGATGAGCAGCGTCTGCTCCTCCTTGCTCTCGATGCGGTTGGTGAAGAACCGGTTGAGGATTGGCAGCTTGGACAGCACCGGCACGCCGGTCTCGATCTCCAGCTCCGTCACCAGCCGCTGGCCGCCCAGCAGGATGGTCCCTTCGTCGGGCACCGTCACAGTGGTGCGCACGCGGGTCACCGTCAGCGTCGGCAACTGGATGAACGACTGGGCCTGCGCCGAGTTCACGAGCTGCCCGCCCGCCACCGCGACGACCGCTTCCTCGGCGAACCCGTCGATGCGCGACACCCCCGCGTCCACCGTCATCGTGACGTAGCGACGGTCGGCCGAGATCACGCCCTCCACCAGCAGCGTCACGCCCTCGTTCGCCACGTCGACCTCGGGGTCGAAGCCGACGGCCGAATCCGCCGTCTGCGGCTCGAGGTCCGAGATGAACGCCTGCTGCGTCACCACGAAGATATTCGAGATCTGCCCGTTGGTAAACGTCAGTCGGGGCGCCGTGAGCTGCACGCTCCGGCGGTCGGCCTGCGTCGCCTGGATCAGGAAGTCCACCTGGATGTCGTCAAGGAACTGCCCCGCGATGCCCAGCGCGGGAGCTCCCGCCAGAATGCCCGACGCGAACCCGTTGTCCGACGCCAGGTTGGCCGCCAGGCCGAGGGTGTCCTGCTCTGCCGCGATAGGTGACCACCCGGCCGGGTTCGGGATGCCCACGCCGCCCTCACCCGCGTCGTCCGTGTCGCCGTCGCCGTTGAAATCGACCGGCAGCGTGCCGCGACGAAGCCCGCGATCGAGGCTGCCCGCCTGGAAGTCAAAGAAGTCGCTCGGCTGCGCGTTGGGCTGCGTGGCCCGCACGGCCCGCACCTGGTTGTTGTCCGAGTTGAGCACGATGTCGAGGTCGAACCCGATCTGCTCGAACCAGTCCTGGTTCACCAGCAGGAACTTGGTCTCCACGTTGATCTGCATCGAGCGGATCTCACGCAGCTTCGAGAGCAGGCCCGTGATCTCGCGATGGTTGCGCGGCGTATTTCGAATGATCAGGCTGCCGTTGAGCTCGTCGATAGTGCCCGTCTCGCCGCCATTGTCGCGCCACCCCTCGTAATCCACGTGCTCCTGGATGATCGTCGTGATCTGCTCGATCCGGTCCAGCCGCTGCTGATCGATCTCATCGGGCGTGAGCTGCTGCTGCTGGTTGTTCTGTGTGAACGGGCTCTGCCCGCCGCCGCCCTCGCCCTGCTGCAGCACGCTCTGGAGGTCAATCAGCGGCGCATCGGGGAAGTCGGGGATCTCCAGCAGCAGGTCCGTGATGTTGTAGATGATCAGCGTCGTCTGCCGGCGCAGCTCCTCGTCGGAGGCGATCATCAGGATGCCGTCGTTCACGGCCCAGTTCGCGCGGTCCAGGTTGTCCTCGCTGGCCTTCTGCAGCACGCGGTCAAGCACCACGCGCACCGGCATCTGCGAGAACTTCATGCTCACCGGCGTCTCGCGGTTCACGCCGATCTGCTCGAGGCTGTCCCAGTCAACATCGATGGCGAGGCTCGTGACGTCCGCGAGAAACTTGACCACGTCCTCCAGCTTGTGGTCGGAGAAATCAACGGGGATCTTGCGGCTCTCCAGCTCGGCGAGCACGCGCCGGTCCTCGGGGCTCTCCGCGTACGCCGAGAGCTCGCCGCGGGCCTGGCTCTTGGAGGGCCAGTCCATCGGGTACTCCACCAGCCCCGCCGGCGGGACGATCGCGCTCTCGTTGTCGAGCGTCTGCAGCGTGTGGTTTCGGATCTTGATGCGCTGGATGTCGTTGTACCGCTCGTACACCCTGATGTCGAAGATGATCTCCTTCAGGAGCTGCCCGGCGTAGTTGTTCGGATCCAGGAACAGCACCTGGTCCACCACCTGCAGCGCTTCCTCGTACTTCTTCTCACGCTGCAGCGCGCGGACGCGGTCCAGGTTCTCGTTGATCTTCCGATCACGCTCCGAGCGCCGGTTCTGCTCCGCCGAGCGCGTGGCCCGCGCCTGCTCCGTCGTGCGAAGCTCGAGATCCTCGCGGGCGATCCGCTCCGACTCGGTCTCCACCGAGCGGCTCAGCGTGTCCAGCGGCGTGGCGAACCGGTCCTGGTAATCAGCCTCCGAGAAATCCTCGCGGGCGCCCGACGCGGTCAGGCGGGCCCGGGCGATCAGGTCGCGGGCACGGGCGGTGTCGCCCGCATCGAGCGCCCGCTGCGCCTGCTCCATCTCGTTGCCGAACTGCGCCATCGCGCGCTGCCGGCGGATCGAGATGCCTTCCTGCTCCCGGGCGGCCAGGTCCGTCCCAGCGACGCTGCCGATCCGGGCGCGAGCCTCGGCGAGGCGAGCCTCCGCGTGCGCCACATCCGCCTCGCCCAGGTACCGACGGTTGGCCGTGACGGAAAGGTTGTACTTCTGAGCCGCCTCCCCGTACCGCGACTCTTGCATCGCCAGGTCGGCCTCGGCCAGGATGCGCTGCGCCTCAGCCCGCAGTGCAGCCTCGATCAGATCGTCCTGCGGCTGGTCATTTCCTGGCTGCGCCGCCGGTGGGGGCTCGGCCTGGAAGGGCTCGGGCCGCGCGCCGTCTGAGGGGGCCGGCGCCGGGTCGTTGATCGGCTGCGCCGGCTCATCATTCATGGCCTGCGCCGATTCCTCGTTCATCTGCCCAGAGGGCTCATCGTTCCGGGGAGCGGGCTCGCTCGGCCGAGTCTCCCCGCCCCCGCCCGTCCGGCGCACCGTGCCGGGCTGCGCGAGCGACCCCAGCGAGTCCTCGGACACCGCGAAAACCTCGCCCCGCTGGCGCTCCACCTCAAGCAGCTTGAGTTGGTAGCGCTCCACGAGCGTGTCCTGGCTGACGCTCAGCTCGACGCCGCTGCGGGTGACGGTTGCAAGCGCCAGCTTGGCGGCCTGGAAGTTCTCGCTGTTGAAGTCGGCCGTCGCCTGTTCGATGATCGAGGCGATCCGCGGGCGGATCTCGTCCTTGCGGGTTTCAAGGCCTCGCAGCACCTCCGCGGCCCGGTCAGATTGCTCCCGCTTGGCGCCGGCTTTATTCAGAACGGCCTGCGCGTGGCGGTACGCCGAGCGAAGATCGCCTGTCTGCGACGCGAGGTCCGCCTTCTGCAGGCTCACCTCGATTGGATCGGCCTCCCGAAGCCGCTGATCGATCGTTCGGCTCAGCGTCACCAGCTCGGTGCGGGCCTCGGCCGAGAGCGTCTGCGCAACCTCGGCGCTCATCAGCCGGCCGACGATCGCCCGGGCATGGACGAGCTTCCCGTCCCGGCAGAGCTCGGTTGCCCGTTCAAGCTGCTGCTCCGCCGTGCCGGCCGGAGCCGTGAGCGAAACCCCGTCGGCCGTCCCGGCCGTACGGGCCAGAAGCGCGGGCGTCAGAAGCCCCAGCCCCATGACCATTGCCGCCGCTGCAACCTTCCGACCCTTGGGACGATTCAAATCGCTAGGCATTCCACGTCTCCGTCACGCGGCGTGCATCCGAGTTTGTCGGTGCATCGCCGCTGCTTTGCTTCGCCGGCCTTTTTCTCGCGGTTCCGCGAATGACCGTTTGTCGTATCACAAAACGCACCAAGCACTTGCCGCCAACTTGGCGAACACCGCCCCCGGATCGTTTGCGCACGTCCGCCAGACCAATCGAAGACACCCCACGGCTTCGGCCACGAGGGAAGGAGCGAAAGATACCGGCCTGGGGGCGCCAACGCAAATCCCCCCTGCAAACTGGTTTAGCAACCAGTGCCTACTCGAGCCATCGCGCAGCCCAAACTTTTTCTGCATCCATCCGGACCGGAACCCCCCGCAACTCCCCCACCAGGATGCCAAGCTCCTCGGGCGTGGTGCGGTCCAGCGAGAGCGTTACCGGATCCCCCTCGTCCTGCTCATCATCGGGGGCCTGTTCGCGGACCGCTTCTTGAGCAAGTACCTCGGCTTCTGTAAGGTTTCGGGCAGTCAGCACCACCTCCGCGTAGCGACGAGTGATCCAGAGCGTCGGGATCGATGCCTCTTCCCCGAGGTCGTCCGTGGTTGCGGGCTCCTTCGGCGCGGCCGGTTCCGCCCCATCCTCGGGTAGTTCCGGCTCGGGCGGGGCCTTCGATGGAGACTCCCACCGAATAAGGCAGCGCCATCCCGTGATCCCCAGGTCGTTCCCCTCCTCATCCACGTTCTTCTCGGCATCGACGTTGAGCACCAGCCCCCAGTCGTCACGCAGCTCCTCCACGATCTCGTCGGCGCTCAGAAGGTCCGGGCGATTCTCAGGGGCCTCCAGCACCGAGCGGTGTTCGTGGCTCGCGGCGTCCGCCCCCGCGATCTCCTCCACCACCTCAAGGTCAAAGGCCGCCAGCAGGCTCTCGACCTTCTCCTTCAGGTCCGCCTCCGCCCGCACCGTCACAAGTTTGTGCTCATCCACGAAAACGTACACGAATGGCTGCTCGCTCATGGCACCGAACCCGACAAGCCCATCCTCAAAGAAAAACGCTCGGAAGCGGCGGAGCGCATCCACGATCCGCTCCTGGCCGATCAGCTCATACGACACATAGGGATCAACCTCGCGATACGCATCGTGCCCGAGCACATCAAGGATCGGGTACACCCGCCCCGGCAGCATCGAGAACAGCGCCCGGACCAACGGCTCCAGGCGCGTCGCCGTGATCGCGATGTCAAACACGTACCGGTCCGGCCACTCCTCCCACTCTCCGTCCTCGCTCCGCTCGTCGCCGTCCGCCGGCTCGAACCAGACCGTGTACCCCTGGCGCGGCTTCATCGCCTCCACGGGGAACACGCCCAGCGGGAACGCCATGCCGTCCATCTCGACTCGTTTGATCGAACTGTCCACGCGGCAGCGGGCCATTGGGGGTCCACTGTACCACCGAGCAGGGGCCATATCCGAAGACCTCGCCGCTCCGCAGCCGATTGTCCCGATCATCATGTCCCTGTCCATGAGCAGGTGAGTCGGCGGCCGTCACCTACAGTCGCCTATGGCCACCGAGCTGCTGCTGATTGCCGTGGGGAACACGAGGACGAGATACGCCCTGGTCGAGGATGGAGAGATCCAGCCCGCCGCGAGCCTGCGCAACGATCGGCTCGAAGACGACGCCGCCGAACTGCGCGCGGTTGTCGAGGCCCATCAGAATCTCGCCGTGCTGATCGCCTCGGTGAACAAACCCGTCGCCAAGCGGGTGCAGGAGCACGTTGACGAAGCCGCCCCCGCCGGCACCCGCGTGCTCCGGTTCGGTCAGGACGTCGCGATCGACGTCCCCCATTCCCTGACGCCCCCGATCACCGTCGGCCAGGATCGCCTGCTCGCCGCGCTCGGCGCGTTCGCCCGCTCCGATCAGGCGTGCGTGGTGGTTGACGCGGGCACCGCGATCACCGCCGACTTTATCGACGGCCAGGGCATCTTTCACGGCGGAGCCATCGCGCCGGGCGTGCGCATGATGCTCGCCTCGCTCCACGAGCACACCGCGGCACTCCCCGAGGTTGAGTTCAGCCCCGACCTCGCGCCCTCTCTTTCGGGCGGGTGGGGGCTGGAGTCCGACGACGACGGTGCCGCGAAGGCCGCGGCGCAGCCCTTCGGCAAGACCACCGCGCAGGCCATGGTGCTCGGCGCCGTCTCGGCCGCGCGCGGCCTCGTCCACACCCTTGTCGATCGCTACGCGGAGTTCTACGAGGCCTACCCGCGCGTCGTCGCCACCGGCGGCGATGCCCCCATGCTCTTTGAGAACCACCCCATCGTCGAGCACATCGTCCCCGACCTCGTGCTCATCGGCATGTTGACCGCCTGGCAGATGCACGTGGCGAACGAAGAGGACGCCGATCAGGAACTCGCGTGAACTCCGCCCAGGCGAGACGCCCCGCCCCGGCGCCGGCATGGTGGAGGCTCGTCTCGCCCCCTCCCGGCCCCAGCGGCGCTGCCATCGCCATCATCGAGTTGACCGGGGATGTTGACCATGCCCTCGGCGTGCTCACCGCCAGCCCCCCGTTGAGAGGCCAGGTGGTGCTCCGTTCGTTGGCGGGCATCGATTCCGCCGTCGTCGCGCGCGTCTCGGCCCGCACAGCGCTCCTGATGCCGCACGCCGGATCGCTGGTGGTGTCGAAGCTCGTCGCGGCCCTCACCGCCGCTGGAATCCAGCCTCGCCCGAACCGCGAACCCAGCGACTGGCCCGAAGCCACCACAGAGATCGAGCGCCGCTCGCTCGAAGCGCTCGCGACGGCCTCCAGTCCCTTGGCGATTGATTTGCTCCTCGATCAGCCGCGACGGTGGAGCGCCGGTCCCATCGATCGTGCCGACCCGAAGGTACGGGCACGCTCTATCGCTCTTCGCCACGTACTCCGTCCGCCGACGATCGTCCTTGTCGGCGCGCCCAATATCGGCAAGTCGTCCCTCCTCAACGCGCTCGCCCGGCGCTCCGTCGCCCTCGTCGCCGACCTCCCCGGAACCACCCGTGATCACGTCGGCGTCGCCATCAACTTCGCGGGGCTTGCGGCCATGTGCATTGATACGCCAGGAGTTGAGCCCTCATCCCCCGCCGATCCCATCCAGGCCGAAGCGCAGCGCCTCGCCCTCAACCTCGCTCGCGGCGCCGACCTTGTGCTCTGGTGTGCCGATCACGCATCGTCCTACCTCGATTCGCTCTTCACACCCGCCATGTCGATCCGGGTCGGCCTTCGCTCCGATCTTGGCGAGTCGTCCGAGCCCGCGGACGTCTCCGTCAGCGCCCACTCCGGCAACCGCCTCCCCCGCCTGGTCGAACTGGTCCGCGAAGCGCTCGTCCCCGGCAGGCACCTCGCAGATCCCGGCCCCTGGCTGTTCTGGGACGAACCCTCCGATACGCACACCCCTTGAGTCCGCCTAAACTCATCGTCCGGCCAGTCTTGGCCAAGGCAAAGCGATACCACCAGAGCAAAACCCATGGAAGAACGGCAGACAAACATCAAGGTTGGCGCGGGGCTCGACGAGTCACGCCTCAACCAGGACTTCATCGACTTCCTTAAAAAATGGTCGATGCCCGTCCTCTTGGTCATCCTCGCCGGGTCGGCCGCGATGCTCGGTCTCCGCAAGTGGGGCGAGTACAAGGCCGGCCAGGTCGATCAGGCCTTCCTGCAACTTGACCAGGCCGAGGTCTCCGGCAAGCCGGAAAACCTCCTGCGCGTCGCCGAGGAGCATTCCGGCCAGCGCGCCATCCCCTACCTGGCATCACTCCAGGCGGGCGACACCTTTCTCAAGGCCGCGCGCCGCCGTATCGCCCCCGGATTTGACCTCAAACCCGACGGCACCCCCATCGAGACCGAGGCCCTTCTCTCCGACACCCAGCGCACCGAGTACCTCGGCAAGGCCGGCGCGGCGTACCAGTCCGTATTCGACCGCGCCAAGGGCAACCCCGACCACGCGCTCCACACCATCAACGCCCTCTTCGGAATCGCGGCCGTCGCCGAGGCCAAAGACGATTTCGACGGCGCCAGCCGCGCCTACACCGATATCGCCGCCCGCGCCACCGCCGCCGGCATGCCCACCCTCGCCGCCATCGCCGACGAGCGGCGCACCTCGCTGACCGAGATCCAGACCGCCCCGCGCTTGTACGCCGCCTCCGAGTT
>JACMLW010000040.1 GCA_014379385.1 Phycisphaerales bacterium | reverse complement strand
TTGACGTCGTCCTTCTTGGGGAGGCCGAGGTGTTCTTTGGGGGTGACGGAGCAGAGCATGGCGGCGCCGTGGTAGGCCATGCTGGTGGCGCCGATGCAGGAGGTGATGTGGTCGTAGCCGGGGAACATGTCTGTGACGAGGGGGCCAAGGACGTAGAAGGGTGCGCCGTGGCAGAGGGTGCGCTGGATCTTGGCGTTGTACTCGATCTGGTCGAAGGGGACGTGGCCGGGGCCTTCAATCATGACCTGCACGCCGCGGCGCCACGCGCGCTCGGTGAGTTCGCCGAGGGTCTCGAGCTCGGCGAGCTGGGCATCGTCGGTGGCGTCGGCGAGGCCGCCGGGGCGGAGGCCGTCGCCGATAGAGAAGGTGACGTCGTACTGGCGCAGGATGTCGCAGATGTCGTCCCAGTGGGTGTACATCAGGTTCTCCTGGTTGTGGACGAGCATCCACTTGGCCAGGAGGGAGCCGCCGCGCGAGACGATGCCGATGAGGCGGTTCCTGACGTGCTTGAGGTGGGCCTTGCGCACGCCCGCGTGGATGGTGAAGTAGTCAACACCCTGGCGGGCCTGATGATGGAGGGTCTCGGCGACGATGTCGAAGGTGAGGTCCTCGAGCTTGCGCCCGATGATCATGGAGTAGATGGGGACAGTGCCGATGGGGACCGTGGAGGCGCGGAGGATGGCGTCGCGGCACTCGTCGAGGTTGCCGCCGGTGGAGAGGTCCATGACGGTGTCGGCCCCCCACTTCTCCGCCCAGCGGAGCTTCTCGACTTCCTCGTCGGTGCCGGAGGAGACGGGGGAGGCGCCCATGTTGGCGTTGACCTTGGTCTTGCTGGCGCGCCCGATGCACATCGGGTCGAGGTTGTGCTTAAGGTGGTTCGTGTTGGCGGGGATGACCATGCGGCCGGCGGCGACCTCGTCGCGGACGGCATCGGCGCCGAGCTCTGGGCTGTTCGGAAAGAGGGCCGCGAAGTGGGGCTCGCGCTGGGCGACGCGGCGCATCTCGGGAGTGATGATGCCGAGGCGCGCGGACTCGAGCTGGGTGATGGGGGTGAAGCCGCGGGGGTAGGTGACGCGGAGGGCTTCGCCGCGAGCGGACGTGAAGGAGACGACGGCACTGGGCACTGGGCACTGGGCCCTGGAGTCCGCAGAGCGAGTGTTGCGTTCAACGGTCCAGCCGTCGGGGAGGAAGTCCCACGCGGTCTTCGACGATGGCGCGGGCATGCCGGGCGTGTCGGGGGAGGCGAACATGAGCGGGCCGCCGACATCGGGCGCGAGTGCAAAGGAGCCGGGGGTGGTGACGCCGGGGGTGGAGCCCGGGTTGCGGGCGCCGTGCATGGGGGCGCGGAAGCGGCTGGATGTGATATCGGTGGACATGGTCGCGTTCCCTCCGCCGGTGCGAACCGGATCAGGTTCAACGGGTGCATCTCAGCGACGGCCTGTCTCCCACACGGGAATGGCTGCCGCGCCCCGAGCGTTGAGCGGTAACAGTAGGTTGGCGGCGTGGCCTGGGTGCCCTGGAAGGGAGGTCTCATGTCGGCTCGACTTGTGCGTTGCGGCGTGGTAGCGGCGTTTGTGGCCGCGGGCGGCGCGGTGGGAGCGGTGGTATTTGCAGGAGCGGCGGATCGGGTGCCGCCACCGGCGGCCGGTTCGACGGCGATCATGTGCCACGCGGATGAGCCGGGGCACCGGCTGCTGATCGCGGGGATCGTGACCGACGAAACGGGGCGGCCGATCCGAGGGGCGAGCGTCGGGGCTTACAACACGGACGCCTCCGGGCTGTACAACCCGCCCAACGCGGGGACGCGCGAGCCGCGGATCAGCGGGACGGTGATCACCGATGCGGAGGGTCGGTTCCAGGTGCTGACGGTGTACCCAGGGCCGTACCCGGGGATCGCGGAGCCGGCGCACGTTCACTTCGGGGCGAACGCGCCGGCGTACGCGCAGGCGTGGGCGACGATCTGGATCGAGGGCGATCCGCTGATCACGGCGGAGCGGCGTGCGTGGGCCGATCGCGATGAGGAGACGCGGATCGTTCCGGCGGAGGAGATCGAGGGGCTCAAGGTGGCGAGGGTGACGATTGTGATGAAGGCGAGTTAGGTCGCTGGGGGCGCCGCGAGAACATCGGAGCCGGCTTCAAAAAGAAGAAAGCCCGCGGGAGCGGGCTTCGAGAGGGCAGAGTTGCCTTGGTCGCGGATCAGCGGCGACGGCGAGCGATCACCAGCGAGCCGAGGCCCAGGAGAGCGATAGCCGAGGGCGCTGGGATGATGGCGATGGTCGTGACGTCGAGCGCGCCTCCGGGGGTGCCGATGATCCCGGCGAGCGTGAGCTGACCGGTGGCGAGGTTGACGGTGTAGAGCGTGTTGCGGTCCGAGACGAGCGCGAAGTTGGCGGCTGAGATATCAAAGCCGACCAGCGAACCGACGCCGAAGCCCAGCGGGCCGACGGTGTTGAGGATCGAGAACTGCGGGGCGCCGGAGTGAAGGACCAGCGTGTCCGAGTCGGTATCGATGCTGTAGAGCGCCGTGGTGGGGGTGCCGTCGAAGTTGTTGGTGTAGGCGTTGGCGACCAGGTCGGGGTTTGGGGTCATGGGGGCGTACATGAGCATGCCGTCGGCGGTCACCAGGCCGGCGTTCGCGCCGGTCGGACCGGCCGTGTTCACGCTGGGGGTCATGCGGAAGTTCTGGTCACCGGTGGAGAAGACGCGGAGGCGATCGGCCGCGGGGTTGAAGTCCATGTCGGTCGGGGATCCGAGCGAGGACTGGGGAACAACGTCGATGGTGGCGAAGCCTGTGAGCGGGTTGATGTTGTAAAGGGTGCCGGTGGTGTTGCCGATGCCGTACAACTGGCCGTTCACGGGGTAATAGTCGATGTCGACGATGCTGTCGCCGCCAACGAGGCCCGTGATGGCGGGGGACGTGAACTGAATCAGGTTGGGGGTGGCGCTGTTAAAGCGCACGAGCTGGGCGGTGGCGGTGAGTCCATAGACGTCATCGGCCGAGGCCATGCTGACGACGGCGAGTGACGCCGCGGCGGCGATGAGGCTCTTGATTGCACGAAACATACAAACTCCTTCTCTTTGATACAGACGGGAACAATCGAACCGGGCACTCGCAACGACGCGGGTGACCTCCGACCACTGGATTGATGTTGCCGCGGGGCGGCGCGACCGCGCGTGGCGATTCCGTGCCGGTGACCTTATGACCACTTCGGGTGGCGCGGTACTCCGGATTCAGGTTGGAAACTGGTTTTTTCTTGTAGAGTAGGTAGCAGTACGAACAAAACTAGATCAGACTTGCAGCGTGCCGTTGCAAAATCCCTTGGGACTCCTGGGGCCCCATACACTGGTGACGAGGAGTACCCCATGAAAGCGTTCTGCAGTGCCGGCATGATTGGAGTCGGGTTCCTTGCGGGGGGGACAGCGGCGATGGGTCAGGACAGCCGCTCGTCATACCTGGTGATGCGGGCGAACAACCAGAACGGAGAGAAGCGATACCTCAGTGATACGGAGCTGATGAAGGCGCTGCGCGACAGCCTGGGCGGGCTGTACGAGAACCTACAGGTGGTCGTGGGGGCGTGCGGGTCGGAGGGGTTCGCGGCGGAGGGGAAACGGCTGCTGGGTGGGAGCTTCAGCGTGGCGACATCGACGTCGTACACGAAGTGCGAGGGGTTCGGCACTGGGGCGGAGGTCCGGAACGGCAAGACGGGGCTCGCGCTCGGCGAGAACACTTGGGCGCACGGGTGGACGCCGCAGTACCTTCGCGGCATCGAGGGTGATGCGGACCGGACGGCGGCGCAGCTCGCGCAGTTCGCGAAGGACAACGACTACAAGGGGAACATGGGCGGGCGGTTCGAGTTTGGCGGAACAGGGAATGATGCGAAGATCCGCGATGGGAGCGGCGGGTCGAGGGCGATGGTGTTCTACACGGAGTCCGACCACCGGCTGTTTGATCCGGTGAAGGTGGACGCGGTGCTCAAGGCACGGGGGTACACGAACGCCACAATCGACTGGGCGTACTCGTCGCTGAACCCCGGAGATGAGGCGGGCGGGGTGCCGATCGACTTTGGCGCGAGCTACGAATCGCTGACAGCGGCGAATGGGATCATCGCGGGGACGCGGACGTATTTGCAGGCGGACACCGGGCACCGCAAGTCGCTGATAGTGTTCAGGGCGCACGGGTCGAGCGAGGCGCGGAAGGCGCCGCGCCAGGAGAACCCGCAGGAGGGCGCCCCGCGGCAGGGCATGAGCTACACGCCGGGCGCGGGCGGGATCTCGCTCATCATGAACGAGGACGACCTGCTCACATTCTTCGAGGAGTTTCGGACTGACGACCCGGAGCTCGACCGCTTTGATGGAAGCCGTCCGATGATCATGCTGACGACGAGCGAGGAGTTCTACAGCGGGCCGGTGGGCGTGATGGTCGATGGGCTCAACGCCGGGACGATCCTGATGAATGGCTCGCTGAACGGCGCGACGTATTCGCTTGATCTGAGCGACAGCGTGTGGGATGGGCTGTTCACCTCCGGGGCGCTCGACGACCTCCTGGTGGATGTGGAGTTCGACCTGCCGACCGGGTCGTTCCGGTTCGCGACGGAGTGGGACCAGTCGCTGATGGACCTGAACCACTTTGGTGTCGGGCTGGTTGGACCGGGCATTCTGGCGATCCCGGCGCCGGGCGCGGCGGTGCTGGGTGTGCTTGCCACAGTGGGCGTGATGAAGCGGCGGCGGAGATAGCCGGCCCGCTCGGACGAACAAACAACCGGCGACTCGGGGTGGGCATGCGCCGGGCTGCGGTCAGCTGTTGCCGCGCTGCTGCTGCACGTACCACTCGATCACGTCGAAGTCACCGCTGTCGATGGTGCGATCGAGGTGGCGGAGCATGTTGAAGCACTGGGAGCGGTGGTGCTGGCCGTGCGTCGCGACGTGCAGGAGCGCCGCCTGGCGCGTGACGTTGATCGATTGCAGGCCCTCGGGGCTCTGGAACGTGAAGGCGATGAGCTTGCTGGAGGAGCCGTCGGCGACGATTGCCAGGGCGATGGACTCGAGGTCGGCCGCGGCGGTGCTCAGAAGCTCGGTGAGGAGGAGGGGAGAGCGCTCGCGGAACTCCGGGGGCTTCTCGATGGAGGGGCGCAGGTGACGCTGCGCGACGCGATCGGCCCAGCGGCGCATCGCGCCGACCATGTGCGTGAGATTGGCGTGGAGCGTGGCGTGGCCGATCTCGAACTCGCGGTGGAACTGCTCATGCGAAAGGTCGCCGCAGAGGTCGAGCACCTTGCGCGTCGCCCACGTGTCGTGTCGGAGCAGATCGAGGAACGGGTGGGTTGCAATGGAATGCGGGGCTTGCGACATGTGGGCTGCTCTCTCTGGGATAGTGGCAAGCAAAGGCTAGTCGGGTTCGAGCGGGGACCATAACCCGCTCTCGCCAGAGACAACGCGCAATAGACTCCGGCGGATGACGGTCGAATCAGAAACTCGAGAGGGCGCTTCCCGGCGTTGCAAGCGCTGTTGGTACGTGCTGGAAGGGCTTGAAGAGGCGGGCGATTGCCCCGAGTGCGGGCTTCCCTATCACCTCCTGTACGCGAGTATGCACACGCTGCGACTTCCGTTGGTCCGGTGGAGGCTCTATCTCCCCGGCCTCGCGATGTCCGTAGGGATGTCGTTGGCGCTCGCCGCGGTCATGGTCTTCGGGATGGGCAACTGGGGCGCGGCTCTCTGGCTGGGCGTGCCATTCGCAATGGGATCGATGCTCGGGTACACGGTCCGAGCCGGTAAGCTCCTGATGATGTTCCTTCTGCTCAGCGCCCTGGTTTGCCTGATCTTTGGGCTCATGACACTCCAGCTCGCCGGACTCTTCTGCGGAATGGCATTGGTGGGTGTTTTCCTGGGACCGGCGATGGTGGGTTTGGCCAGCGGCATCGCGTTCCGCCGCGCACTGAAGCGAACGGCGTTCAGCCAGCGAGATCACCTGCCGATCCTTGCCGTGTGCGCGGGCGTGTTGGTCTGGGGGGTGATAGAAGGCCGACCGCGGCCACAGCCCCCCGAGACTGTCGCGACGACGCGCATCATCGCTGCACCAGTCGCGGTGTGTTGGGATCACCTCATGTTTTATGAGGAAGTGACGCACCGTCCTCCGTGGATCCTGCGCGTCGGGCTGGCGCGGCCCCTCGGAACGATCGGGTCGTCCGACAGGCCCGGCGACGTGAAGGTCTGTCTCTACAACAAGGGCACGATTACAAAGCGCGCCTCGCGGGTGGTGCGCGGCGAAGAACTCGCGTTCGATGTGATCCAGCAGCGGATCGGCTACGAGCGCGACGTGCGATTGCGGTCCGGATCGTTCGTGTTCGCGCCAGCGGGGCCGGGCCGTACGTTGCTGACGCTGGAGACGACGTACGAACCGCTCCTCTCGCCGCGCTGGTGCTGGAAACCCTTCGAGCGCCTCGCGGTCCACACGCTGCACGGCCACGTTCTTGAGGGCATGAGGATCGCCGCGGAGACGGCTCAGGTGAACGACAGCGGAACCGTGGCCGCCGTCGCTAAGGACGCCGACCGATGAGCATCGTCATTCGCGACTGTGGTCGGGTGCGAGCTCGGTGCGAGCTGCGGGTGCCGCTCCCCGCGAGCGCGGTGTGGGGTCAGATGCGCGATTTCCGGCGATTCCTGACGCTCGATCCCTTGCATGTGCGCGTAGAGGAGGTGCGGGGATCGGAACCGCGAGGCGAGCACTGGCCACGCGGGGCGGAGTTCTTGATAGAGCATCGCCTGCTCGGGCTGGGCGCGGTGCGCCGAGGCCGGGTGCTGAGTTGGAAGGAGGGGCGCGGCTTTGCGATCAGCGATCTTTCCAACAGAGGCGCTCGAAAGTCGTTCCCTCACGTGTGCACGTACGAAGTAGTGCCCGAAGGGGAGCACGCATCGCGGCTCATCCTCGGCGCCGCGGGCAGATGGACGGCTCGCTGGGTTCCTCGACCGCTGGTGCGAGCGTGGCTCTGGTGGGTCCTCAAGAGCACCGAACTCCACATTCAGACCGAGCTGCGGGCTGTGTCCAGGCGCAGCGCGCGACGTTGGAATCCAAGTACGTCGCGGAGTAACCCAAGCACCTACTCAGACATTGAATAGGGAGAGGGCTGTTGTCCCTCCCCTGCTCGCGATCTCGTCCTTGATGGCGGTGACGAAGGCATCGAGCGAGACCGCCCCGAGGTCCTTCTGGATGCCGCGGGCGCGGACCGAGACCTGGTTGTTCTCGGCGTCGCGCGGGCCGACGACGAGCTGGTAGGGTACCTTCTCGTCGGCGGCGACCTTGATCTTGGCCTGCACGCGGTCGTTGCCGGTGTCGAGCGTGGCGCGAACACCGACGGCCTTGAGTGCCGCGAAGACGGCGGCGCCGTAGTGGTTGGTCTTCTCGCTGATGGGGAGGATGCGGGCCTGCTCGGGGCTGAGCCAGGTGGGGAAGGCGCCGGCGAAGTGCTCGATGAGGACGCCGCAGAATCGCTCCATGGAGCCGAAGGGGGCGCGGTGGATGACGACGGGGCGGTGGGCCTTGTTGTCGGGCCCGGTGTACGAAAGGTCGAAGCGGATCGCCATGTTGTAATCGACCTGCACGGTGCCGAGCTGCCACTCGCGCCCGATCACGTCCTTGACGACGAAGTCGATCTTCGGGCCGTAGAACGCGGCCTCGCCGGGCTCTCGGCTGAACGGGACACCGAGCGACTCGGCGGCCTGGATGCACGCGGCCTCCGCCTTGTCCCAGTTCTCCGTGGAGCCGGTGTACTTGTCGTCGCTGTGATCGCGCAGGCCAACCCGCACGCGGTAGTCCTTCATGCCCAGTGTCGCGAAGATGACCTTGACGAGCGCGAGGCACCCCTGTATCTCGCCGGGGATCTGCTCCTCGGTGCAGAAGAGGTGGGCATCGTCCTGGGTGAAGCCGCGCACGCGGGTGAGGCCATTGAGCTCGCCGGACTGCTCCCAGCGGTAGACGGTGCCGAACTCGGCGAGACGGACGGGCATGTCGCGGTAGCTGTGGGGCGCCGAGTCGAAGATCTTGGCGTGGTGGGGGCAGTTCATGGGCCTGAGCATGAAGCCTTCGATCAGCTTGTCGTCGGGAAGGACGCGGTCGCTGGTGATGGTCTGCTTGCGAGTGCGCTCGTTGATGCCAGCGGCGAGGCGCGCGGAGACTCCTTCGACACGGTGCATGAGGTCGGCGCACGAACAGCCTTCTTTGGCGAGGCGATCGAGCGTGTCGCGCTCGACGATCGGCGGGAACTGGGAGTCTTTGTAATAGGGGAAGTGGCCGGAAGTCTTGTAGAGCTCGAGACTGCCGATGTGCGGCGTGAAGACCTCTGTGTACCCCTGCTTCTGCAGCTCGGCGGCGATGAAGGTCTGCAGTTCCTTGCGGACGATCGCGCCGGCGGGCGTCCAGAGGATCAGGCCCTGGCCGACCGTCTCGTCGATGTGGAAGAGGCGGAGCTGCTTTCCGATGACGCGGTGGTCGCGCTTCTTGGCCTCCTCGACCTGATTGAGGTGAGCGTCGAGCTCGGCCTGGGTGGCGAAGGCGGTGCCGTAGACGCGGGTGAGGCGGTCGGAGTTCTCGTCACCGTGCCAGTACGAGCTGGCGAGGGACATGACGCGCGCGGCGCCGATGCGGCCGGTGGAGGGGACGTGCGGGCCGCGGCAGAGGTCTTCCCAGTTCTTGCCGGGCGCGCCGGTGGCGTAGAAGGAAAGAGTTGCACGGGTATCGTGATAGCGATTGACCCAGTCACGCAATCGCACTTCATGTATCACACCTTCATTCGCCGCAGGCGCGGCTTGCAGTGCACGGACGGCATTGTCCAGCTTGAACTTGTTGGCTTCCTTTGAGAGACGTGCAATGGCCTCGGCCGCCGACTGCTCGTAGCGGGTGAAGGGCCGGTCCTCCTTGATGATCGCGGCCATCTCCTGGTTGATGCGATCGAAGTCAGATGAGGAGAGCGGGCGCTCGGCCGGGACGTGCATGTCGTAGTAGAAGCCGGTGGCGAGTGGCGGGCCGTAGGCGAGCTGCACGCCGGGGATCACGCGCTGGATGGCCTCGGCCATCACGTGGGCCGCGGAGTGGCGGATGAGATTGAGCGCATCGGGATCGGGCGTCTTGTCACGGGCGTGGGTTGTGATGATGGCGAGGGAGCAGTCGTGGTCGAGGAGCGTGGCGAGATCGCGCACCTCGCCGTTGACCTTGCAGCCGACGGCGGCCATGGCCAGGCGCGGGCCGATGGCCTCGGCGACTTGGCGGGCGGTGACCGGGGCGGGAAACTCTTTGACAGAACCATCGGGGAGCGTGATGCGGGGCATGGGGAGGGATCCAAATGGCAAATCAGCAGATCGCAAATCAGCAAATAGGAGTTGCAAACGCGGCGAGGCCTTTTCAGGAGGCCGGGAGGTAATGGTAACGGGGTGAGGAAGCCGATCGGGGATCGGGGATGGGAGTTTTGAACGCGAAGAGCGCGAAGGACGCGGAGGAAGATGTCGTTTCCCTGAACGATCCAGGCGCCGTCGCGGGTGTGAGAGCTCGTGCCGCGCGGGCGGCCCCCCTTCCGAGCCCGCGGCGCCCAGGGATGGGCGGATCGCAAGGAATTACCGAGTGAAGGCCGCGGCGTGTGAAACCGGAGGGGAGAATTTCGCGGATAAGCTCTTGACACGATATATCGTGATTCGATATATCTAGAACAGAGCGGCTTGCATTCGATACTGCCTCCGCCCCCCGCGTGATGGAGACCCGTTTATGGAACCAGAACTGGCTGTGCTGGCCGTGCTCTCTGAAGAATCGCTCTACGGATACGCGATCACGAAGGCCGCGGCGGCGCGGTCGCGCGGGGAGATCAAGCTTGGGCCGGGGGTGCTGTACCCGCTGCTGGCGGGCATGGAGAAGCAGGGGCTCATCCTGAGCACATGGGAAGCGGTGAAGGCCGACCCCGACGACGAGGCCGCCACGGGGCGGCGGCGCAAGTGGTACCGGCTTTCGGCGAAGGGGCGAAAGCGTCTCGAGCAGCGGATCAAGGCGCACCGCGAGTACCACGCGATGATGGAGGCATTCCTTGAGGGCGGGTCGGGGCTGGGGCGGCGAGCCGAGGGAGCCAAGGAGGTGGGCTCGTGAGCGCTTCACCCATAGTTCCAGGCGCACCGACGGGAGCGACAGTCGGAACGGGCGCGCCTGCGGCCTCTGGGGCGCTGCGACTGTCGTCGCACGGTCGAGAAGTCGCCGGCGAGACGTCGGCGGTACAGGCGTGGATGACGGTGATGACGAAGTTCCTGCGCGGCCCGCAGCGAGACAAACTGGCGATCCGGGAGGAGCTGGAATCGCACCTTGAGGAGCGGGTGCGCGACCTGATGGTGGGCGGGCAGAGCGAGACGGTCGCCGCGAGGACAGCGATCGCGGAACTGGGGGAGGCGGCTGAGGTGGCGCGGCGGTTTGAGGATGCACGCACACAACCAAGAAGGAGGCTGGCGATGAACCTTGGATTGATCGGTCTGGCCGGCGGCGCGATGATCATGAGTTTGGTGGCGATGACGCAGCCTGGCGGGAGGAACGGCGCTTCGGTGTATCGACCGGAGCGGCCCGATGCGAAAGACGCGGCGGTTGAGGGGCGGCGGTTTGACGTTTCGTTCACGAACGAATCCCTCGTCGATGCGTTCTCATGGGCGGGGCAGAGCGCGGAGCTGACGCCGGTCGTGTCGTGGAAGGCGTTTGAGGCGTGGGGCGTGTCGGCCGACACCCAGGTAGCGATGAACGCGAAACAGGTGACGCTGGAACAGTTCTTCACTCTCCTCAATGAAGGCGCAGCAATCGAAGGGGCGAGGTACGACTACCGGGTTCGCGAACGGACGCTGGAGATCGCAACGACCGAGTATTTCGACAAGCGGGAGATTGAGCTGGTGTGCTACGACATCAGCGGAGTACTCCCGGTGCATCGGCCGGACTTGGAGGCCATGACGCCTGTCGAGATGAAGCACCGCGATCAGCAGCTCACAGAGGAACTCGTTGGGGTCATCACGAGCTTCGTCTACCCCGAAACATGGCGCGACAACGGTGGGCTCTACGGCATGAGCGTTGTGGGCAGCAAGATGTTCGTGGAAGCGCCCCGCCGACACCACCACCAGATCCGCTGGGTGATCGAGCAGTTCCTCGACCGCGGCGACTCGGGGGCAGCCTCGACGGCGCCGAGCACCGAGGAACTGCCTGTTGCCACACCGCGTGACCCGGTAAAGGGCGCGCCCGCCGGGACGGCGGCGGGGGGCAGGGGCCGGTAACTCGAAAGGAGTCCAAAGCGCCGGTGAGCCTCGCCGCGCGAAATGGACCACAGCCGCCGGGCCCTGGGGCAACCCCCGGGCCCGGCGGCTGTATTGCTGTATGGGTGGCGGCGGAGCGCTGGTGAACCCTCGGGCACCGGGGCGTGTACGATTGCCGTCGTTTTGTAGCAGCAGAAGGCCGCGGACCCGGGTGTCGGGTGCGCGGCACGGTCGAATCTAACTGATCAACTCTCGGAGCGCATGATGTTGAGCTTTCCAGCGGCGATGAGCGCGGCAATAGTCACGGTCCTGACGTTCTCGGGCGTGACGTGGGCGCAGGTGAACGACGATGCGAAGGCGGCCCTGAACGAGTCTGCCAAGGCGCTCGCGGCGCTGAAGTCCGCCACGTTCAGGGGGCACAAGTTTATCGAGGCGACGGACCCCCGAGTTCAGAACATGAAGTGGGACGTGCAGGGCTCGGTGAAGATCCTCAAAGGAACTCCGAACGGTCACATGATCGACGGTAAGACCAGCGTGGCGGGTTTCGAGGAAGCCTTCAAGGTTGCCGAGATCGATGGGGTGGCGACGTGGGTCGATACGGGCAATAAGAAGATCGTGCAGGCCCAGTCGAGCTCGCGCGAGGGTTCCAACGCGCTGATGACGGCGCAGCAGGTCATGCCGGAGGAGTTCTATTCCGCCGAGCCTTTCAAGCGCGCGATGGAGAACACCGAGTCGCTAACGATCGAGGGGAGCGAGGAGATCGGGGGCATCCCCTGCACCAAGATTCATGCGGTCTACAAGGGGGGGCGTGGTCAAATGACCATTCACCTCTCTCAGAAAGACAAGTTGCCGCGCCGGATCGCGACGACCGCCGGTCAGAAGGACGACGTGGTCACCATGATCCAGGAGGTGACGGAGTTGAAGATCGACGCGGGCCTCTCGGCGGCTGATCTCGCGATCGCCACGCCCGAGGGGTACTCGCTGGAGATCGTTCCCGCCAAGACGGCGGACGCGCCGAAGGTTGACCCGAATCAGGCGAACCCCTCGGAGCCGACGCCGCCCACCCCCCCCGCGCCGCCTGTTCAGCTCGGGGTTGCCAAGGGCGAGGTGGCCCCGCCCTTCACACTGGCGGACGGCACGGGGAACCAGGTTTCACTCGACAGGCTGAAAGGCAACGTCGTCGTGCTGGAGTTCTTTGCGACCACGATGGGCGCGGCGAAGCGTGCCAGCCCGGAGGTGCAGAAGATCGCCGAGGAGTTCAAGGACCAGAGCGTGAAGGTGTACGGCGTGGCCTGCCGCGAACGAAAGGACGGCGAGGCAGCGCAGTACCAGAAAGACCTCGGGCTCACGTACGGTCTGCTGCTCAAGGGTGATGAGGTCGCCAAACAGTACCAGGTGAAGGGGTTCCCAAGCTTTGCGGTCATCGGCGCCGACGGGAAAATGGTCGAGTTCATCCAGGGCACCAGCACCCAGGGTTGGCAGGAGAAGCTGGCAACGGCGGTTCGGACCGCTGCCGCGGCAAAGTGACACGCGGTTGGTCTCTAACGGCCCCGAAGTGCCGGCGGCCTGAATCACAAAACAAACTAATGAGCTCCCGGCCCCGAGGCCGGGAGTTTTTGTTGTGCTCGAACGGCCGAGGCCGTCCGCGGCTTGCGCGGGTGGTGTGCGAGCGGCCAATGAAAGAGGCCCCTCGCACAGGGGCGAGGGGCCTCGAATAAATCATCAGGATGGGAACTCAATCAGCAGCCGGTGCCGAGGGCGGCGAACCAGGCGGAGAGGAATGCCGTGATGTCGGCCGAGCCGGTGCCGCCGCTGTTGTTGAAGTCGGCGTTGGTGGTACCACCGGCGATGTCGGCGAACCAGACCTGCAGGAAGGCCGTGATGTCGCTGGAGCCGACGAGGCCGTCGCCGCTGAAATCAACCGGGCAATCGCCGCCAATGCAGTCGTCGATCAGATCGAGGTCGGCCTGCGTGACGGTGCCGTCGCCGCTCACATCGCCCATCGCCCAACCACCGGGCATGTCGATGTTGCCCTGAGCAATCGCCGCGTCGGCGTCATCGCACACGCCGTCGAGGTTCACGTCGCCACCTGTGGTCTCGAGGATGGCGAGCACCTCGTCGATGTCGGCCTGATTAATTACCAGGTCGCCGTTCATGTCGGCCGAGAGGTCGGCGTTAATGGCCTCGGCGAGGTTCGACCAGTTAAGCTGGCCGTCGGTCACGTTGGCGTTGCGGCGGAACTGACCGTAGATGTAATCGAGGTCGGCGGCGTTGACGGCGCCATCCTGCCCGATCGGCGCGAAGCCCGGGGTGAATCCGGCGCCGCCGGCGACATCGGCGCGGCTGTCACCATTGTTGTAGGTGCCATGGGCGAGCGTCGTGCCGAAGAAGTTCCCGCCGAACGCCGCGTCCACCGCGGTGAATCCGGCGCGGCGATCAACCTGGCCGGAACCGGTAGAGGTGGCCAAGCCGTCGGCAAAGTAACGGGCGTCGGCAGATGTGAAGTTGCCGTCGCCGTTGAAGTCGCCGAGCATCTCGATCGAGGCATCGCCGCTCGGCGCGCCCGCGATGAGGCCCGTGCCGATCGGAGCGACCCACGCCGGTCCGCCGTTGCGCTGGCCCCACGCGAGGATCATCTCTGCGGTGTCGTTCACGTTGCGCACACCGTTGCCGTCGAAGTCGCCGGCGATCCGGTTGCGCATCGGCATGTTCTGCGTGTAACCGATGGTCGTGCCGCTCTGCAGCACGTAGTGAGTGCCGGTGTTGCCGTCGGTGAAGGTGACGCCGGTCTTCCGCGTCGGAACCTTGCCGTTGAGTGATGCGACGCCGAATGACGCGTAGGCGGGGTTGCGGAGGACGGAGGTCGGGTTGTTGCGGGTGAAGTCCTGGAGCGTCGAGTTGAAGTTGGGGTTCTCAATGAGGTCCGTCGGGTCCAGCGGGTTCTGCACGTTGTCGGTCGCGGCGGTCAGGATCAGACGCGTCGCGAGCCACTCGCCGGGCGTGAACACCGTCTCGATCGCGCCGGGATCGCCGGCGAACGCCAGGACGCTGCGGGTGATGTTATTGATGTACGCCGCGGCCTCGACGTTCCGCATCGAGGGGAGCAGGTCGATGTCCGCGGGGCGGGTCTCGGTCTGGCTCCAGACGGTATCGTTGTTGAGATCGGCGAAGGTCTCGCCCGCGTCGTAGATGCCGTTGAAGTTTGCGTCGCAGAAGGGCTCGGCCCAGCCGAGCCCGCCCTTGTTCTCGGGCGCGGAGCCGGGGAACCCGATGGTGGCGAACACGGCGGGCCCGCCGATCATGTACCCGTTCGCGTCGTTATCGAGGACATCGTCGATCGTGGGACGCGAGTAGTCGGTGCCGCTGATGTGGTCGTTGCGGACGGCGAGCAGCTCGATGCGGCCGCCGGTGAGCCAGCCGGACTCGACGCCGCGCTCGGCGCCGCTGTACCCGATGGCCAGGCGGTGGTTCTGCACGGTGGCCTCGAGGCCGCTGGAGCCGCCCTTGTTGCTGGGTTGGAAGTCGGGTCCAATGAGGTTGAGGCCGCTCTGCGTGCTGAGAGCGCCGATGTTCTCGCCGACGCCGAACGAGGGATCGATGCCGATGGAGTTGGTCCACCCGTTCCGCGTGCCCGAGCCGACGTCGCGCGTCACCATCACAAGGTTCTCGCCGGTGACGCGGCGCCCGGTCGTGACCAGGTGCTGGAGGTCGGTCGCGTCGATCTGGGTGAGGCCCGTGCCGAAGTTCGTGAGCGTGGCAATGGGAGCGAAGGCGATCGAGGTGTCGAAGATCGTGTTCTCGTTCGCGGAGGAGGCGAGATTGGGGTCAAAGAGATTGAGCGGTCCGAGGTCGGCGAGGAGGCTATCGAGGTCGGCGCCGGCGCTTCCGCCGGCCTTGTTCACGGAGCGGCGGGGGTTGCTGCCGTAGCCCTCTTCGGTGGGGTTGGCGCTGTACACCGGGACGCCGGCCTGACGAACAGCCCAGGTGGCCGGAACGTCGACAGGGGCCATGTCTACGCGGAGGCCGCCGGCCGACGGGGTCTGCGGCATTTCGTATGTGGCGATCAGCGTCGTCATGTCGGAACGCACCGGAGCACCGCCGGGGTTGCCCTGGTTGTAGGGGCCGGTCGCAGCGCCGGTCGCGATGTACTGGATCCGGTTGTAGTACGCACTGGTGGCAACGCAGAAGCAGAGCGGCGCATCGTCGTGGTCGCCGGTGACAAAAGTCTGGCCGTAGTTCACCAGCTCCTGGAAGCCGTTGACCGAGCCCACCGAGCGGTACTGAACCGCCCAGTGGTCGGTGGCGGGCGTGGGGGGGAGAACGCCGGGGGCAAGCTGCTCAACGCCGGAGCCGTACACACGCGCCATGCAGTTGCCGTTGGCGTCGATGTAATCATTGGTCGAGGCGGGGGCGCGGAAGAAGTTCTCCAGCAGGGTGGCGCCGGAGAGGTTGATCACCGTCTGACCATTGGCGCCGGAGGTGAAGGCCGCGGCGGTGCCGCAGGCCGCGAGCATCATCAGGACACGGTTGGTACGCATGAGGACTCCTCTTTCTCTTCTCTCGGGGTAACGGAACGAGTCTGGGATTGGCCGCCAGGCGACGATCCATACGGGGGTACCGCGAGCGGCGGCACGATACCCCCGGGGCGCGGCGATCGCGCTTCAACTCTGCGAAACGTCAAAGGTGAACTCGAAAGGCGGCGAGGTGCCTAGAGACCGTCCATGTCAACGCGGTTGCCGCCCGTGATGCTGTAGAAACGGTCGCCCCACAGCTGCTTCTTGATGGTGTCAACGACGGTCGCCCGCTCAACGTGGCCGTCTACAAAGCTGAAGTTGGCGGTGCCGCCATACGCGTTGTCTCCGCCGGGATGCTGGCGGCCAACGGCGTTGAGGCCGCAGTTGGGGTCGTCGATGATGGAGGTTGGGTCGCTGAGCTGAGTGAGCCGGCGGATGAGCGAGATATCGGGATACTCGAAACGGGCGATGCCACCGCCACCGATTGGCTCGTCGTAGACGCGAGCGCCCGAAGAACCGCCGACAAAGGGAACGATGGAGCGGTGGCTCACGATGCGGCCACCGCTGGATTCACGCAGCGAGGTCCAGCGCTGACTGGAGAGGAACTCGGTGGCGAGGATGACGCCGCTGGCCCCCTTCATGGAACCGTCGACGCCAGAGGGGTCAACAAGGATGTTCTTGCGATCGCCCCCGGAGGAGTAAAACTTGTTGCGGGGAAAGATGGCGCCGTTCCCGGTGTAGGCCATGCGCTTGGCCTGGCGGTCCTTGGGTGGGTCCGATGGCGTCGTGGAGCCAACGCCGTTCTCCTGTCCATCCTCCCAATCGTGGGCATCAGCGCCGGGGTTGGTGGCGGGCGCGCCCTTATTGGGCACATCGTCGCACTGGAACGCGCTCTCGGGGACACCTCCGCCATCGGAGAACAGCGCGAATGACCAGTGGACGTAGCCGTTCTGAGCGTTCGGGTGGCTGAGCTGCTGGTCTTCGTAGTTCCAGTCGGTGCCGGTCTCGCTGTTCGCGTAGACGTACGAGGGCGGGAAGAACCGGTAGGTCGCCGAGTACGTGACGACGCCCTGCGCCACCGTGCGCAGGTTGGCGCTGCACTTGAGGGCGCGGGCCTCCTTGCGGGCGCCGCCGAGCGCGGGGAGGAGTATGCCCACGAGAATGGCGATGATCGCGATAACGACGAGAAGTTCGATAAGCGTGAACGCACTGCGTGGGCTGGATCGCATCTTGGTCTCCGGAGTCCGTCCCCTCTGAACCAGCGGCGCTTGGCGCTGCTGGCGCTCCCGGCACGTCGCCGATGCCGCGTGCAATGCGGCCGACTCGGCGAAGAAACATGCGGAGGCTTTGACGAGGGCCCACGATAGCGATCGGGCCCCGCGCAGCGCGGCGCAGGAGAGTTCAAGTTGCGCTAATGCGTTTCTTAGATTCCCAGCGCACGCGGTGGCACCGTCGCCGCCGCACTCCTCGCGCCCTTCATGAAGTTTATTAAGACGGGGCAAGTCCCCCTGCGCACTGGGGTTGAATGTATTTCAGAGGGGACGCGGGTGCGCGGGCGAGCACTTCGAGAACCCGAATGTCCACTCGCGCGAAGAAACGGTGAAGTCTGCGCAAAGCCGCCTTTGGTCGCGCTCGGCACCGCGCCCCGCCGGTGGAGAACCTGTCGGTTTGCTCAGCTCAACTCCGGCCGCGTCCCTCGGCATTGTGCCCCCACCGGACAATCGCTCGGCGCGTACGCTCGACCATGCGACACGCTGCGCCGGCGGCCGGGAAACTCCGCGCCATCATCTGCGATATCGACGGGTGCCTGTCGCCAGAGTCTTCGACACCCTTCGACGTTGAGAGCCTGATGCGAATCGCCGAGCACAACCGGCTGGCACAGTGCCGGGGTGATCGGCCGGTCCTCACGGCGTGCTCGGGCCGGCCACAACCGTTCGTCGAGGCGATGTGCCGGCTGCTGAGCAATCACACCGTTCCCTGCATCGCCGAGAACGGGGTCTGGATGTACCACCCGGGCACCAACGAGTACATCATGGACCCTGCAATCACGATCGAGCAGCGCGAGGCCGTGCATGACGCCGCGCGATGGCTCGCGACGCAGTACGGGGGACGCGGCGTGTCGCAGCAGCCCGGGAAGGTTGCTTCAATCTCGCTTTACCACAAGGACACCGGATTTCTGAAATCGCTTGAGGCGCCGCTGCGCGAGCAGTTCGCGGCCAATGGCTGGCCGCTGCGGGTGTCGTCGACGTGGCTCTACATCAACTGCGACCTCGAGCACGTAAGCAAGGGCACGGGGCTGGATCGGCTGATGGCATCGACAGGGCTCGAGAAGGAACGCCTCGCCGGGATCGGCGACACGATGGGCGATCTTGCGATCCGCGAGCGCGTGTCGTGGTTCGCGTGCCCCGCGAACGCGGGCGCCGAGATCCGGGCGCACGCGGATTACGTGTCGCCGCGCCCCGAGGCCAAGGGCGTGCTTGATGTTCTCACGGAACTCGGGCTCGGATAGCCGCGGCGGGCGCGGGGTCATCCATCCCCGGTCGAGAGCGGGCCTGCTGAGGGCAGCACCAGCATCGCGTCGCCATAACTGAAGACGCGGTAGCGTTCCCCCATCGCCTCGCGATACGCCTGCATCAGCCGCTCGACTCCGCAGGGCGTGATGGCCGCGACGAGTGCAAGCAGCGTCGTGCGCGGCAGGTGGAAGTTGGTGAGCAGGCCGCTCACGTGCTTGAACCGGTAGCCTGGGGTCACGAGCAGCCTTGTCCAGGCCGCGAGCCCCTCGACGGGGCACGATGCGAGTGACCCAAAGCTCTCGAGGGTGCGGGCGGACGTGGTTCCAACGGCGATCACCCGACCGCCGCGAGCTCTCGTTTCGCGTACCGCGCGGCAAGTTCCCTCGGGTATATGGCACCATTCCGCGTGCATCGGGTGCTGCTCAACGAACTCCGTTTCTACGGGCTTGAAGGTTCCAAGACCGACGTGGAGCGTGACGTTGGCGGACCGAACGCCGCGTGCTTCCAGGCGCGACAGCAGCTCGGGTGTGAAGTGCAGCCCCGCCGTGGGCGCCGCGACGGAACCGGGGACATCGTGAACTGCATCATGCCCCACGGGCGGAGACGCATCGGCAAAGACCGTTTGGTAAACAGCGCTGTCGCCGGCATCGGTGGGCTCGTTCCGCGCTGCCGCGCCAGTGCCAAGATTCTCGCCCTTCCGTGCCTGACGGATGTACGGTGGCAGCGGCGTGAGCCCGATGCGCTCGAGCAGCGCGACCGTGTGCTCGCCGGACCGGGCTCCATGTACGTTCACCAGCCACTCCCCGCTGTCTACACCCTCCGGCCCCGGTGCGCGTGAGAGCAGCTCAAGTTCAACGCCGCTGGCGCCTCCCCCGTGCGATGAGAGCGAGATCCGGACGCGCGGGCGCGTGCGCCTTGCTTTGAGCATCACCGACCAGCGGAGTTGAGTCTCGTCGCTCCCCTCCTCCACGATCCCAGTTTCCCCCCTCCACACCGAGACAAACAGCCCCTCCACCTTGCCACCCGTATCGGTACGGGTGCCGATGAATCTCGCCGGCAGCACCCGCGTCGAGTTCAGCACCAGCAGATCGCCGGCCCGCAGCAACTCCGGCAAATCGCGCACATGCAGATGCCTGGTCGCCAGGCCCTCACCACCGAGCACCAGCAGGCGAGCGGCATCTCGCGGCGACACCGGATGTATCGCAACAAGCTCCTGCGGCAGCGGATAATCAAGGTCACTGGTACGCAGCACGTGTTGCCTCTCGTCGACGGGCATTGTTGCGGGATCGCGACGCGCCGCACGGCCGCGTGGGCTCATCGGCACCGGAATGCCCCGTCCGCTCTTGGGCTCACCGGCGCACCGTTCTTATCGGCCTCGCGCCGCCCTCAATACCTTGGCACACCTTGTGATCTCTTCCATTCATGGTCCCCGGCCACGGCACATTCATTCCCCTTCACCGCCTCGCGGCATATCTGCCGCGTCGGCCGGAGGCCGAACGCCGCGTGCTCGAATCGCCATGCGCCAAGGACCGCGACCCGGGTTGCACGCAGCGCCAGGAGGCAGGCGCTGCGTGCGATCCAGGCTCGCTCTCGTTCGATAAGCATCTGGCGAAGGTGAACAGGGAGGACCGGATTGATCTCTCGGCCGCCGCTCGCGCGGCGCACGCGAGAGAGTCAACGCCCGGGGCCCAACCGGCTTTGGCGCCCAGAGCAATCGCCGGCAAGGCCGCGATGGCCGCTCCGAAGCTGGGTATCGTTCGAGAAACCATGGCCGTCTCAACACCGACGGTCGGTCGCCGGCTCGACGTCATCGCCTGATCGGCTACGCTGATGCGGCATGGTCCGCCGGCTTCTCCAGCTCCCGCTCATCCTTTTGGTCGTCTACACCATCACGCTCACGCTGGCGTGGGCGATCCCGGGCAATCCGCTCGAGAGCGACGGCCGCCGCCCGCCCGCCGAGGTTGAGCATGCCATGCGGGCGCAGTACAAGCTCGACAGCTTCTGGGCTTTTTATTTTTCGTATCTTAGGAATGTCACGGGGGCCGCTTGGCTACTCGATGGGTCACGTCCCGCGCGGCCCCCGCCCGACGCCGCAGCGGGCGCCCCCGCCTCGCGCCCCATCTTCAACTTCGGTCCATCGCTGCAATACGAAGACTGGACCGTCAACGACATCCTCCTCCAGGCGCTACCAGTATCGATGTCGCTGGGCGCGGGCGCCATCCTTGTGGCGCTGGTGCTGGGCGTCGCCACCGGCGTTGCCGGCGCGTCGCGTCCCGGATCGGCGCTGGATCAGATGGCGCTCGCCGTGGCCCTCCTCGGAATCTCGCAACCGACATTTGTCATCGGCACGCTGCTGCTGCTCGCGCTCGCCGTCTGGGTACCGATCTTTCCCGTCGGAGGCGGTGGACTCGCCGGCGCGGTCCTGCCAGTGATCACGCTCAGCCTCCCCTTCGCGGCGTACATCACCCGCCTTACCCGCATGGGGATTGCGGAGCAGCTTCAAGCAGATTACGTCCGCACGGCGCGGGCCAAAGGGGCCTCGGAGGCCCGGGTGCTCTTCGGGCACGCCCTTCGCAACGCCATCCTCCCGGTTGTCAGCTACCTCGGCCCCGCGACGGCGATGGCGATGACCGGCTCATTCGTCGTTGAGGAGGTCTTTAGCGTGCCGGGGCTCGGCCAGCACTTTGTCAACGCGGTGCTCAACAAGGATCTCTTCCTCATCATCGGGGTGGTGCTCGTTTTCTCGACCATGCTCATCCTCTTCAACCTCGCCGTAGACCTGCTCTACAAGCTGGTAGATCCGCGCATCCAGGGGGCGGCATAGAGATCGCTCTTTGGCCGTGCGCCAAAGCACTCTTTCAGAAACTGACCCTTTTTCCCCGGCGGCACGATCTGGGCCGTTGGCGTCGGCGTCGAAATCCACTACACTTGAAGTGTTCGCCAACACGTTCGCCGGCAGGGCCTAATCCCTTTCTTCTCCCTACCCCCTACTCGCACCTTTCCTCGCCGCGACGGCTGCGCGGCCGGTGCCGCGCCTCCGCCCGGCTCTACACATGCTTGTTTTTTGGGGCTTGAAGATCGCGGTGGGAAGGGCCCGTCGGCAGGAGGTTTGCCGCCATGCCCATCGTTCCCCCTGCCGACATCCGCAACATCGCGTTCATTGGCCATGGCGGGTGCGGCAAGACGACCCTGACCGAGCGATTGCTCTTCGCCACCGGGGCCATCACCCGCATGGGCGCGGTCGAAGAGGGGAACACGGTCAGCGACTTCACCGAAGAGGAGCGCCTGCACAAGCACTCGCTGGTGAGCGGGCTGGTGTACCTGAGTTTCGATGGGCGACACATCAACCTGATCGACACCCCCGGCCTGTCCGACTTTATCGGCCACGCCATCTCCAGCTTCCCCGCCGTTGAGACCGTCGCGATCGTCGTGGACGCAGTGAAAGGGATCGAGAGCTCGACCCGCAAACTGATGTCGGTGGCCGCGGACCGCGGCCTCCCGCGCATGCTGATCATCAACAAGATCGACCACCCGGAGGCCGACGTCCCCGAGCTTCTCGAGCAGATCCAGGCTGCTTTTGGACAGATCTGCCTGCCCGTCAACCTGCCGTCGCAGGGGGGCAAGAAAGTCATCAACGTCTTCGAGCACGATGGGTACGACGCCGAGGGCGACGCCGCGGACTTCTCGACCATCCACGACGCCCACCGGGCGATCATCGAGCAGGTCGTCGAGGTGGACGAGACCCTGATGGGCGATTACCTGGAGCATGGCGACAAGCTCGACCCATCCAAGCTGCACGACGTGTTCGAGCGGGCGCTCCGCGAGTCGCACCTGGTGCCCGTCTGCTTCTGCTCGGCCCGGTCCGGTGCGGGGATCGACGACCTCCTAAACGTCCTGGCGCACCTGTGCCCCAGCCCGCTCGAGGGCAATCCCCCCCGCTTCCTCAAGCGCGACGCCGACGGTCCCGAGCACCTCCTGGAGTGCAAGCCCGACCCGGCTGGCAAAGTCCTCGCGCACGTCTTCAAGATTACGGTCGACCCGTTCGTCGGCAAGCTGGGCATCTTCCGCGTCCATCAGGGCATCGTTAAAGCCAAGACCGAGCTGCTCATCAACGACGTAAAAAAAGGCGTGCGTATCGGGCACCTCTTCAAGCTCCAGGGCAAGAACCACGTCGAGGTGACCGAGGTTGGACCAGGAGACATCGCTGCCATCTCCAAAGTAGATGAGGTCCACTTCAACGCGGTGCTGCACGACAGCCACGAGTTTGACGGCGTGCGACTCGAGCCCCTCCCTCTCCCCCGCCCCATGTACGGCCTCGCGATCGAGCTGAAGAACCACGCCGACGAGGCCAAGTTCTCCGCCTCGACCGCCAAGCTCTCCGACGAAGACCCCTGCTTCAAGGTCGAGCGCATCTCGGCGACGAAGCAGACCGTCATGCGCGGCATGGGCGAGCTGCACGTTCGCGTCATACTCGAGAAGCTCAAGCATCACTCGAACATCGAGCTTATTACATCGCCGCCGCGCATCGCGTACAAGGAGACCATCGCCGGGCGCGCCGAGGGCCACCACCGCCACAAGAAACAGACGGGCGGGGCCGGGCAGTTCGGCGAGGTCTACCTGCGGGTTGAGCCGCTGCCCACCGACCATCCCGAGGGCTTCGAGTTCGTCAACGACACCGTCGGCGGTTCGATCCCCCGTCAGTTCATGCCCGCGATCGAGAAGGGCGTCCGCCAGGCGCTCGGCACGGGGGCCATCGCCGGGTACCCGATCACGGGCGTGCGCGTCAGCGTGTACGACGGCAAGTACCACGACGTGGACTCGAAGGAAATAGCGTTCGTTACCGCCGGCCGCAAGGCCTTCATCGACGGCGTCTCCAAGGCCCGCCCCGCGATCCTCGAACCCATCGTCACCCTGGAGATCACCTGCCCCAGCAAGTACATGGGCGACATCACCGGCGACCTTTCCGGTCGCCGCGGCAGGGTCGTCGCGACCGACATGGTCGGCGCCGACCTCTACACCATCCGCGCCCAGTGCCCGCTCAGCGAGTTGCAGACGTACGCCAACGAACTCAAGAGCATGACGGCCGGCACCGCCGCGTACACGATGGACTACAGCCACGACGAGCAGGCGCCCATGCACATCCAGCAGGAGGTTGTGTCGGCCTACAAACCGCGCGAGGAGGAGTAGCCCCGAGCACCGGCCTCCACTCGCCGTTCCAGATGCCGGCTGTTGCGAGGAGTGAATCGCCCCGCGCTATTGCTCCATCTCGAACAGCCACACCTGCTGGTCTTGACGCGGATGCGGCGTGACGCCACTGAGTTTGTGTGGGTTGAACAGGTAGATCTGCACGTGCCGGTACAGCGGGATCAGCGGGAGTTCTTCCTCGATGAGCATCCGCTCCGCCTCCTCAAGCAGCGCCACCCGCTTCCCGGTGTCGGCCTCCAGCTCGGCGCTCGACAGCAGCTCGTCGTACGCCGCGTTTGAGTACGCCCGGTCGTTGTTCTCGTCACCGGTGCGGTTGATCTCCAGGAACGTCATCGGGTCCAGGTAGTCGCCATACCAGCTCCCCCGCGCCACCATGTAGTTGTGCTCCTTGAGGTCGCGCCGGAACACCTTGATCTCCTTCGCCGCCAACTCCACATCAACGCCAAGGTGCTGCTCCCAGTCCTTCATGATCGCCTGCGCCGCCACATCATGCTCACCATCCTTGTTGTACAGGATCTCCACCGTCAGCAGCCCGGCGCCGCCCGGATACCCCGCCTCCGCCAGCAGTTCGCGCGCCAGCGCGGGGTCAAACGGCACACCCGCCGGAGATCGGTATCCTGGGATAGACCCCTCAGGGATCAGCGTCGTCGCCACGGGCTCCCCGCACCGACGAACATCCTCCACCAGCGTCCGCTTGTCAATCGCCATCGCGAAGGCGCGCCGCACCCGTGCATCGTGGAACGGGTTGGGGCGCCCATCGGCCAGCCGCTCCGAGCAGTTGAAGTTATAGAAGTACGTCCCGAACGTCGGCAGCACGTGGATGTTCTGCCGCGGGTCTGGCGGCATGGCGCGATCAACGCTGATCGGGTCAAGGCCCTGCGCCACCAGCCCGTCGTGCTCCGCCCGGTGCTCCGCGTAATAGGCCCGCTTGGCCGCCAGCATCTCCGCGCGATACCCCGGTATCACGTCCGTCACGAAATCTACCCCGCCGGTGTCGAACGAGAGCACCTGAGCGTTGCCATCGCCCACCGACGGGATGACCACCGTCCGCAGCTTGGGGACGGCCTTGTTCCAGAAATGCTCGTTCGCCTCGAAACGCATCTCACGCTTGAAGCGCCACCGTGTGAGCTCGTACGGCCCGTTCCCCACGATCTCCGGTGGGCGTGTCCATCCCGATGTCGTGCGCAGTCGCCCCGTCGCCCCGTCCGGCCTCTCGTAGCGATCCAGCAGCGCCGGGTACACCGGGCAGCACGGCGCCAGCGCCACGAAGTCGAGGAAGTACGGCACTGGCCGCACAAGCTCAACCACCAGCGTCCGGTCGTCCGGCGTCCGCAGCCCCACAAGCGAATCAAACGTGTCCAGCGTCTCCCGCCACAGCCGCGCCCCCGGTTCCTCCGACACCCTCGCCCGCCCCGCCGCTACATCCGCCGCCAACGCCCCACACGCCGCCTCGCGCCACGCCACGAACTCCGCCGCCCCCCTGATCAGCTTGAACTGCCCGATGTAATCGCACCCGACCTCCGTGAGCAGTGCGCGCCGCCACGCATATTTGAAGTCCCCCGACCGCACCGGCTCACCGTTTGACCACTTCGCATCACCCCGCAGGTGGAACGTGTACACCCGCCCGTCCCCCGACACACTCCAGCTCTCCGCGGCGGCCGGTACGACCTTGAAGTCCGGGGCGAACACGTCGTTCCGCACCAGCCCCTCGTACAGCATCCGCGCGATGCGGATGTCCTGCAGCCACGACATCTTCTGCGGATCGAGCGTGCTCACATCGCCGCGATTGATGAACCGGAAGTCCGCCGGTGGGTCCGAAGGGCGCGAGAGCACCGCGCCCGCCAGCACCCCGAGCAGAACGGCTATCGCGGCAAGCACTCGCAGCATCGAACCGAGCGTATCGGGTCGGATCGCCCCCCGCCCATGGCGCACCGCCACCGCCTCACACCCCCGACACTCTGTTCGGCGCCCTCTCCCTCCAGAGCCGACGGCGAATACCCTCCGCGAATGGCCCACCGGATCGACCTCAGCGGACGCCCCATCGCCATCACGGGAGCCTCGGCCGGCATCGGCGC
>JACMLW010000039.1 GCA_014379385.1 Phycisphaerales bacterium | reverse complement strand
GTGGATGCGGCGGGCGTGCCGATGCCGGCGCGCACCGGAACCGGAGGGGGCGTCGTCGGCGCCGAGGCGAGCCGCTGCGAGAAGTGCTACGGCAGCGGCTTCTACGGCCGGCTGGGCGTATTCGAGATCATGAAGATGACCGACGACCTGCGGAAGCTGACCATCGGCGGCGTCGATGCGGTGACGCTCGCGGAGGCCGCGCGGGCCGGCGGCATGCGGGCGATGATGGACGACGCGATGGACAAGGTGTCGCGCGGGATGACGACGGAGGCCGAGGCGCTGCGGGTGCTGAGGTAGTAGGACAGGCACGGGGCATCGGGCACTGCGAACTGAGCATCAGGCAGACAGATTTGTATTGATCGAACCATCATTGGCCACTGGCCCGTATCCTCTTTGCGTGAACTCCGCAGCCCTCTCCATCTCGAACCTCCGCTACCGCTACCCCGGCGTGCAGTCGCCCGCGTGGACCATCGCGCTCGATACGCTGTCGCTCGCTCGCGGCGAGCAGATGCTGCTCACCGCGGCGTCGGGCCGCGGCAAGTCAACGCTGCTGCACCTGATCGCCGGGCTCATCGATCCGCAAGAGGGATCGGTGAGCATCGACGGCCAGGGCATCCACGGGCTGCACGGTCCGGCGCGCGATCGCTTCCGCGGCCGCCACGTCGGCATGATCTTCCAGACGTTCCACCTGCTGCACGGCTTCAGCGCGGTTGAGAATGTGATGGCCGCGATGATGATCTCGAGCATCCCGGCGGGCGAGCACCGCGAGCGGGCGCTGGGGCTGCTGTCGCGCCTGGGGATCGATCGACCGCTCGCCAAGCCCGAGGAGCTGAGCGTGGGGCAACAGCAGCGGGTCGCGGTGGCGCGGGCGCTGGCGTGCAACCCGGTGCTTGTACTGGCCGATGAGCCGACGGCGAGCCTCGACCCCGAGAACGCCGCGGTGGCGATCGAACTGATCAAATCGGCGTGCCACGAGCGCTCCGCGGCCCTGCTCTGCGTAAGCCACGACCCGGCGATGGCGGAGCGGTTCGAGCGGCGCGAGCGTCTGGGTGTGGTGGGCAACAACGCGGAAGCCGCGACGGCGGTGCGGAAGGCATCGACCCTTTGAAACATGGAGATCACGGAGGGCACGGAGGCGAACTTGTTGAAGCGGGGACAAGTCGCTCGCCGTGACGGCACGATCAGGGTGACCTCGAACGCAATACGGCTCCCATGGCCTTCTCCGTGGCCTCCGTGTTGTGAAACGCATTGAACGGGATAGCAGGCCCATGGCACTGACCGACTTTACCATCATCCGTCGCTCGCTTGGCTCGCGGCTCTTCGCGACGGGCGCCACGGTCGTGACCGTTGCCGTCGCGGTGGCTCTTCTGCTGGTGCTGCTCTCGATGCGCGAGTCGTGGCGCAAGGCCTTCGATCGCGGCACGGGCAACATGCACATGCTCGTGAGCCGCGATGCAAGCCCGCTGGTGGCCCTGCTCAACGGAGTGTTCTACGCCAATCCGCCGCAGCGGGCGATCGAGTGGGCGAAGTACAACCAGCTCGCGGACTCGTTCCCGTGGGAGTTTGCGATCCCCGTGCAGTACGGCGATTCGTACCGGGGCAGCCCCGTGCTCGCGACCAGTTCGGAGTTCTTCACCGCGTTTGAGCCGGTGCAGGGGCGACGGTGGGGACTCGCGAGCGGGCGGTTCTTCGCGCCCGAGTTCGCAGACAAGTTTGAGGTGGTGGCGGGCTCGGCCGCCGCGGCGACAACCGGAATGAAGGTCGGGGACAAACTGCACGTTACGCACGGGGCGTCGGGCCCCGGCGGCGCGGCCGGTCACGAGCATGACGAGTTCACGTACGAGGTGGTCGGGGTGCTGGAGCCGTCGGGGTCGGCGCACGACCGGGCGCTGTTTACGCATGTGACCGGAGCGTGGGTGCTGCACGCTCAGGACCGGATGGAGCGAGCTGGAACGCTGCCCAAAGTCGAGGTCAATCACGCGGAGCACGACGAGAATGAACACGCGCACGATGACGCCGCCGAAGATCACGGCCACGACGATGAAGAGCACGCCCATGACGAGGACGATCATGCTCATGGAGACGGGCACGCCCACGAGAACGAGCACGATCATCGCGCGGTGACGGCCGCCGACCTCATTGAAGCCGATAAGCTGATCACGGGAATCTACCTGCGCGTGCCGACGCGACCGGGCTCCGACAACTCCGCGTCAATCCAGCCGGCGTTCGACCAGCTCCGGCGCGACCCATCGATCACCGTCGCCCAGCCCACCCAGCAGATCGGCACGCTCAAGAAGGTCGTCGGCAACATCGAGCAGATCCTGCTCGCGATGGCCGCGGCCGTGCTCCTCTCCAGCGCCGTCTCGATCATGGTGGCCCTCTCGACCTCGATGGACCAACGCCGCCGCCAGATCGCGGTGCTCCGCGTGCTGGGGTTTAGCCGGCCGCGCGTGCTCTCGCTGGTGCTGACCGAGTCAGCCCTGATCGGGGCGATGGGCGCGGCGATTGGCGTCGCGGTCTCGCTGGCGGGTGCGTGGCTGGTGACGTTCGTAATGAAACAGAAGCTCGGGCTGCTGATCGAGCCGGCGCTCAGCCCCCGGTGGCTTCTGGCCGTATTCGTGGGGACAACCCTGCTGGCGGCGCTAGCGGGCATGGTTCCTGCGATCATGGCCTACCGCACGAGCGTAGCGAAGAATCTCAGGCCGATGGGCTAAGCCCCGCCGGCCCGCTCTGTCCTCTCTTCAGGAGTCTGTATGAAGCTCTTCTGGGCGATCGTGGCGCTGCTCGCGATCGGCGCGGCGGCCGTGATGTTCTGGCCGACGAAGATCTATGAGGCGGAGGCAACGCATATTTCGGGGGAGCCTCGATCGGTGGGGTCTGCGCCCGACGCGACGGCGGTTCCACGTGCGACATCGTCAGCCAATGCTCACGCCGCCCAGCCCGCAGCAACGATCCCCGCGATGGTTGAGCCCGGCAAGGTGAACCAGGAGGGCGAAGAGGCCAGTCCGGCCGAGGTGCCGGCTCCGGATGCCACCAATCCCGCGCCGGTTGAATCAGTGAATGACGCGGCCCCGATGGAGCCATCGCCGATCGCGGAAACACAAGAAGAATCGGCCGCCGATGCCGACACCACGGACACCGCCACGGAGACTCCGCTGGAGGAGGCGCCCGCGACCGGAGGGGCGGCGACAACGACCGAAACCCCCGCACCGGACGCGATCGCCAGTGCGATCGCCGAGAAGGCGCTCGAGGAACTCGGGCTGATGGACCCCGCCGCGCCGGTGATCCCTGCGCCGGCGCCCACCGAGACCAGCGCGCCCGCCCCTTCCGATGCGGCCGCGACGGCGCCGCTCAAAGTCGAGCCGCTCGAGGGGGGATCGCTGCGGGTCGCCGATCGGTTCACGATCACCGGCGCGGGCACGGCGGCCGAGCCGTACGTCATCCCGTGGGAGTTCCTGGTCGCGACCTCAGAGACGTACAAGCCCCGCGTGGGTCAGAAAAAGCTGCCGGCGTGGCTCGACCTGATCAACAACAAGCAGGTGAAGATCACCGGATACGTTGCCTTCCCGATCATGGCGCAGGAGCAGAACGAGATGCTCCTGATGCTCAACCAGTGGGATGGGTGCTGCATTGGCGTCCCCCCGACCCCGTACGACGCGGTCGAGGTGAAGCTCAGCAAGGGGGTCAGCGGCGAGAATCGCCTCGCGGCGTACGGGAGCGTCACGGGCAAGTTCAAGGTCGATCCCTATCTTGTCAAAGACTGGCTCATCGGCCTCTACACAATGGAGGACGCGGTGCTGGCGCGCGAGGAATAGCCACTACTCCCTCCCTCGAAGAGCCGGGAGCTTCGTTACTCTCGCAAAAACAAACGAAGCCGCGGGGAGTTCCGCGCGGCTTCAGTGATTGGTCTGTTGTGCGAGCCCGGGGCGAACTCAGCCGGCGCTGATGCTCAGGTACTGCTCAACCGATCGGAGGTCGTTGGCGACATCGAACGCGAACTCCATTGTCCAGCTCTCGCCCTGAGCGACGCGTGCGATCTTGCCGACCTTCTCGCGGCTGGTCCAGTCGCGGTTGCCTCGGTTGTAGACGTTGAGGTTCTGCTGCCGAAGGCGGTGGCTCTTGCGGAGGCCGCGCTTGATGTCGGGGTCGCGCCGCATAAGCCGCATGATGGTCTGGATGCGGTTGTCGGTGCGGGGAGCCTTGGTGATGGTGCAGCGGACGACCTGTCCAGGAGTGAACTGGCTGGTGTCGAGCCCACCGGTGGCGTCGGTCGAGGCGGCCTTGCCCGTCTTGGCGGGCTTAGCGGTGCGGGCGGTTTTGGAAGGGGTCGTCGTTGCCATGTGCCTGGAACCTCTGGTCAAATCGGGACCGCAAGTGTAGCCGTGCGGCATTGGGAATCCACACGGCTACCATGACCCCGCATGTCGCAAACCCCGAGCGCAACTCCCCCCACGCCGCCGAACCCACCCACCCCACCTCCCTTTGACCCCGCCGCCGAGCATCACCGCAGGCCAAAGGTGCGATCGGTGCGCGGCATTCCGGTCGAGGGACAAACTTCTGACGGGAAGAAGGTTCAGATGCTGGGTTTGGCCGACGCGCACCAGGTGTCTGACCAGATGGTTATTACGGCGCCCGCGTCGCGGTTCATCCTGCCCAAGATGGATGGCACGCGGGACATCGACCAGATCATCGCGGAAATAGGCCAAGGACTCGCGCGGCCGTTCGTGGAGCAGCTGGTTACCCAGCTCGATGCCGCGGGTCTGATCGAGGGCCCCACGTTCCAGGCGATGCTCACGAAAATGCGATCTGAGTTTGATGCGTCGCCGACGCTGCCGCCCGCCGCGACCGCAGCCTTTGTAGATGGCCTGATGGCTCAGGCTCTGGGCGCGAACGCTACAGACGAGCAAAGGGCGGAGGCGGCCCCCCAGAAGTTGCGGGAGCTGTTCGATCAATACATCAAGGCGGCGCTCGAGAAGGCCGAGAACCCAAGCTTCGATACGCTTCCCAAGGCGATTGTCGCGCCGCACCTCGACTATCCGCGAGGATGGCAGAACTACGCATCGGTGTACGGCCGCCTACGGGTGGTGGACCGCCCGGCCCGAGTGGTGATTCTCGGAACAAATCACTTTGGACAATCGACCGGGGTCTGCGGTTGCGACAAGGGCTTTCAGACCGTGCTAGGGACGTCGCCGGCTGACGAACAGATGATCGCCGCGCTCCGGGGGCGGCTGGGCGAGGCCCTGTTCGAGAACCGATTCGATCACGAGCGCGAGCACTCCATCGAGCTACACATCCCGTGGATTCAGCATGTTTTCGGAGTAGGGGAGGGGGGTGGATCGCACGTCCCGGTCTTTGGGGTGCTGATCCACGACCCGAGCGTGAACAACGGGGAGAGTTACGACGGCAGCGGCGTCGGGCTGAACCAGTTCGTGGCAGCCCTCAAGGAAGCGATCGCGCAGTTGCCGGGGCCCACGCTGGTGATTTCATCGGTTGATCTTTCGCACGTCGGTCCGGGCTTCGGCGACCAGGTCCAGTTGCTTGGTGATGAGGCCAAGACCGTCGAGTTTCGCAACGGCGTATTAAACCACGACCGGGAGATGCTGAACCTGATCATCTCGCGCAAGCCGGCGGAGCTTGTCGCGGCGATGGCGTGGCAGCAGAACCCGACGCGATGGTGCTCGACGGGAGCGCTGGTGGCGACGCTGCTGGCGATTGACCCGGCGGAAGTGCAGCTTTTGAGCTACAACGCCGCGATCGACCAGCAGGGGACATCGATGGTTTCGAGCGTGGCAATGGCGATGCGATAGCATGTGCGAATGCCGCCCCTGACCGTTGCGGATCTCGTGCTGATCGTTGCGGGCGCTGGTCTCGCGATCGCGGGGCTGCGCACCATCCGGTTTGAGAGGGGTGCCTTTGGCCGATCCTTGCAGGGTGCGTCGGTCCTGTCGGCGACCGAGCGCCGCTTGGTCTCGTCGCTTTCGACCCCCACGCGAATGTCCGTTGGCGTGGTGCTGCTGGTAACCGGATACCACCTCATCGTGTGGGCGCTTCCGACGCACTACACAGAGGTACGGGTGCCGCGCGAACGTTGGTATGTGCTCGTGACCATCGCGCTCCTGTGGGTGGGCGGTTCGATCGTACTTGACCGTCGGCATCGCGGGCATGCCGATCAACCCCCGCACACCGGCGAGAGGGGTTGACGCGGCACTCAACTGATGGTGGAATGCCCGGCCCGGCCCGCGACCAAGCCTTGGGCGGCCACCCGGATTCCCCGATTCTGTCAAGGGAGCCAGTGCGGAACACCGCCCGACGGCGACTCGTATCAGGGCTGGGGACCGAGCGATCGCCAGCTGCGGCGCGCACCCGCGCGGCAGGAGAACATGACCGGGGCAGCGGCCATATGGGATTGTGGGGGATTGGAGCTGAGGGAACGGGATGACTGGGACACGTGTGCAGCCCACGCTCAAGGGTGTTCGCTGATCCGAGAGAGCGAGGCAAGGAAACTCACCTATGGCATCATCGAACACAAGCTGGGGCATCGAGCTCGGTGGCGGGGAACTCAAGGCCATGAAGCTCGGGCGCAGCGGCGACGGCGTGGAAGTTCTTGAGTTCGTTGTAATCCCGCACAAGCGGGTACTCTCGACGCCTGACCTTGATCAGGTCGAGGCCCAGAATCTTGCCGCCAGCACGCTGGCCAACCAGGTCGACCTGACCGGCGCGAGCATCGCGATCTCGGTTCCCGGCCACTCGGCTTTCGCGCGCTTCGCGAAGCTGCCCCCGGTCGATCCAAAAAAGATCAAGGACATCGTCAAGTTCGAGGCCGTCCAGCAGATCCCGTTCGCGCTCTCGGACGTTGAGTGGGACTATCAAACGTTCAAGACGCCCGACTCGCCCGACGTCGAGGTCGGTATCTTCGCGATGCACCGCGACCGTGTCATGGAGCGGCTCAACCTCTGGAGCGAGGTCCATGTCACGCCCGACGTCGTCACCCTCAGCCCCGTCGCGGCGTATAACGCCGTCGCGTACGACCTAATGTTCGATGACAAGACGCCCGGCACTGTCATCATGGACATCGGAACGACCAGCACCGACCTGATCGTCTCCGAGCCCGGTCGCGCCTGGGTTCGCACGTTCCCCATCGGCGGCCACCAGTTCACCGAGGCGCTCGTCGAGGCATTCAAGCTCAGTTATATCAAGGCGGAGAAGCTCAAGCGAGAGGCCGAGCAGAGCAAGCACGCCCGCCACGTCTTTCAGGCGATGCGGCCCGTCTTCGGCGACCTGGCCCAGGAAGTGCAGCGCTCGATCGGTTACTACCAGTCGTTGCACAAGGACGCCAACCTCACCCGTCTCATCGGCCTGGGCTCCACCTTCCAGCTCCCCGGCCTGCGCAAGTACCTCAGCCAGCAGCTCCAGATGGAAGTCGTACGGCTTGAGCAGTTCAACCGCGTCAAATACGAGGGGCCGCGCAAGGCCGAGTTCGACGCGGCGACGCTGAACCTCGCGACCGCCTACGGCCTCGCTCTCCAGGGCCTCGGGTTCGACCACGGCATCAACGCGAACCTCATGCCCGTGTCCGTCGCGCGGGACGCGATGTGGAAGCGCAAGGTCAAGTGGTTCGGGCTCGCCGCGGGCCTCGCCATCGCCGCCGGCGGCGTGAACTTCATCCGCCCGATGATGGACGAGTCGCGCATCAACTCCCAGGTCAAGCCCGCCGTCATCGACGAGGCCAAGAGCAACCTCCGCGCGGCCCGCGCCGAGTGGAAGACGCTCGAAAGCTCCTACAAGGCCGACTTCCGCGGCGCTAGCGCACTTTCCATGCTTGACCGGCGTGAGATCTTCCCCTTCCTGGTTGACGACCTCGGCCAGATGATGGCCCAGGCCCAGCAGAAAGCAGCCTCTAGCCCCGGGTCCGACTCGGCCAAGCGTGGGTACAACTTCCGTCTCTGGACGACCCGCTACATCGCCGGCGAAGGAGTCAACGCGGGCGGTGAAGAAGAGCAGGTCGAAACGAGCAGCAGGAGCAAGCGCAAGCGCCGCGCCGTCACGCAAGACCCCTCGGCTATGGTCAACACGGGCGAGACCAAGCCGCGCGTGCAGATCCAACTCGAGGTCTCCACCGCGCAGGCCGAGCCCGACGCCTTCGTCCGTGACACGATCCAGACGTGGCTGCGCGACAACGCCGAGCGCGAGGGTGTTCCCTACACCTACAGCAAGACTCCCCCAATCATTCGCTTCCTGGGCGCCGAGATCGTCAAGGCCGCCGACAAGCCCAAGGATCCGAGCGAACTCGCGACTCCCGAGCTTGGCAGCCGTCCTGCGGGCGAGGGCGTCGGGGGCTCCG
>JACMLW010000038.1 GCA_014379385.1 Phycisphaerales bacterium | reverse complement strand
CTCTGCCACGGCGCACCCTTCTACGTGCTCGGCCCGCTCGTCACCGACATGTTCCCCGGCTACGACCACATCACGTCGTGCATCGGCGCGACCGCGATGGCGTATCACGGCGCCGCGATGCTCTGCTTCGTCACGCCCAAGGAGCATCTGGGCCTGCCGAAGAAGGACGACGTCAAGCAGGGCTGCATCGCGTACAAGATCGCCGCCCACGCCGCGGACGTGGCCTTGGGCATCCCCGGCACGCGCGACCGCGACGACGAGCTCACCAAGGCCCGCGCGGCCCTCAACTGGAAGAAGCACTTCGAGCTCTCCTTCGACCCCGACACCGCCCGCGCCTACCACGATGAGGACCTCGACGTCGACACCGACTTCTGCGCCATGTGCGGGCACGACTGGTGCTCCGTCCGCATCAGCAAGGAGATCCAGGAGTTCGCCAGCGGCAAGGCCGAGGGCTTCGAGCGCCTCGGCGGCGCCGACGGCACCAAGCCCGGCGCTCCGAAGAAGTCCGCCGCGCTCACGCCCGAGCAGCAGGAAATCCTCTCAAAGCGCGGCGTCCTCTCGCCCGACGAGATCCACAGACTGGCGAGCAAAACGAGCCAGGCGATGAGAACCCAGGGACAGCAGTCCCTGGGCGCCTCCGCATCACCAGTGCCCAGTGCCCAGTCCCCAGTGCCTTCTGGGAAGCTCTCCTGCCACAGCGACTACGTCGACCCCGACACCGCGCGCCAGCTCGTCGCCGAGAAGGCCGGCGCCACCGCCGTGGTCCAGATCGACGTGCGCCCGGCGCTCGGGATTGCCAAAGAAGACCGTGTGATCTAGGCCTGCCTGAGCGCTTCCACGACGACCGGCCCATCTTCGATTCTCACCCGTGGCGGCGCGCCCTCACCGCCGCGCACAAAGCGGAAGCGCACCCGCTTGGCCCCCGCCGGATGAAACTCCAGGCCGCCCAGGTGGACGAGGTTTCGGGTCCCCTCAAGCCGGAACTCCAGGCCGCGCTTCCCCTCGGCGATCTCAAAGCCCCCGCCGCCGCCCCCGTCGCCGCCCGATGTAATCCGGTACACCCCGGTGATCGCCGCGGCCTCCTCCACCGGCTGGCTCACCGCCTTCTCATCCGCCCCCTCCAGCGTCTCCAGGTACGCCACCACCGCCGCGCCGGCCTCGCCCCCGGCCCGCGCATGATGCATGAGCGTCAGGCTGTGCGGGCCGTTGAGCCTCTGCAAGCCGGGCGTCGCCTCGATCATCGCCTTCACCGCGCCGAGATTGCCGAGCATGGCGAACGTGAAGAGGTCCGGCCTCGCCCCGTGGGCGATCAGGTACTCGGCGATGTCGGCACGGCCGACGTGGGACGCCGCGCCGATGGCGGTCTCCCAGTCGCCGAAGCCCCAGTCAACCGCGCTGGCGGCGAGCGCGGGGCGCGCATCGACCAGTTCACGGAGCCGATCGAACCGTGCGTGAGAGGCGCCCACAACCTCGCGGGCCAGCTCGTAGTTGGTCACCGGCGACCACGGCGCGCTCGTGTCCGCCTTGTCTGCCGATGAGCCGCCCCCTGCGACAGTAGGTTGTGCGCCGGCAGGCGGCGCGCCGCCGCTCGCCGGCTGGGCGAACGCATACCGCGGCACAATCCCCAGCCCAGCGGTCGTTCCCGCGGTGATGCCAACGAACGCTCGGCGAGTCATGCTCATGGCGCAGGCTCCACATCCCTCTGTCTCTCCCCGTGGCCGTGTACCGCCCGGAGGGGATGAGGATGCCTGATTGATGCCGCGCATCAATGGGGTTGGCGAGTCGACTTCCGCGATACGAGCCCTCCGCGCAAGCGGAGGGTCTACGCATCGCTACCCGGCCTCGCGATAGGGTGGCCGCCTGGTCCATCATTCGTGGAACATTACGACCGATGCATCGCGGCTCTCAGCGCGTCGAGATACCCGCGGGGCCATCCCCTTAGCAGATACTTGTGCAAACGCGGCTCTCCAAGCGCCAAGACTGTTGCCGCTGCCAACACTTGGCTGTCAGTGCAGCGCCATCTCACAACGCCAGTCTTCTCCAGCTCTCTCTTCACGATTGCGAACTGAACATCGGCAACATCAACGATTCGCCTAAGTAGGTACTCCGCTTCGACGCCAACCCATCTCTCCATTGCGCTCCACAGTCTGTCGAGCCGATGCATCGAGACCTGATCTTGGGGCAACTCCTCGATACCGGCCCTTCGGGCCGCTGCAATGATCTTCCTACTCAACGGAGTCGACATAGCACTTCGCACCCCACGTAGTTCATCCGGCAGCTCGCGAGGCTCATCTACCGTAGGTTGCACAAGCTCCACCGCCGGGAACTCGACCATTCCAGCCTCAGTCCGTAGCTCCCAAAGTTCTCTGTCGGCAAGCTCCAGCAGGCTACTGAGCCTTGCCAGCCGGCGCTGCGTCTCTCGCGGCACTGCGTCTCTCTTGTACTGCAGGTCGTGGGACGCGTTCGCCCACACATGTTGCAACAGCGTTCGAACCTGCACCTCGAATCTCATGTCCGCATACGCATGCCACTCGGTCAGCGCCCCTTGCCCGCGCCGCAAGCGACACACTTTGTGAACGGACCGATATCCGAACTGATCCGCTCGCAGAACGGCTTCCTTGTCTTCCGTGGTTACAATCTCGAATTGAGCATCCAGAAACCTAGCCACCACGTCGATCTCATCAAGAGATTGCACTATTACGCGTAGGCCCACAAGGTCCGGCAACTCTTCAAGCGGGTCAACGTACACCTTGCCCGCTCGCGACAGTTTCTCTTGCAGGCTGTCAAGAGATTTCGCCCTCGCTTCCACCTTGTGAACGGTTACGCCATGCTCCGCAAACAGGGTTCGCAAGTGCGTCTTCAGCTTTCTCACGGCCGCAACGAATGTATCACGGCGCCGCTGATACTCCTCCAGCGCATCCCTATGCGGGTGTGTGTTCATATAGGTAGGCCGATCATCGTTCTTGACCCACTATTCGCACTTCATTGCAAGCGACCATTAATGCTCGGCTGTCAGTTCCTTCAGCAACCAACTGAGTTGGTTCCGTGCATCAGCAATGATCGCCTCGTAAGACTTGAACGAGGTTTCACGCTGTTGATATAGTGCCGACATTCCCGCATCGACCTTGCCGCCGACGATCAAGACCTCAATATTGACCATCCCATGCGCCTGCGACAGTTCGTCCCGGTATTTGGTCGCCTGTGCTTCGTCATCTCGTCCAACGGTCTCGCTGGGCTTCTTGAACTCGATCAACAGCCTCTGATTTGTCACTGATGTACCCAGGAATAGGTCGGGGCGGTTGGCAGCTCTCTTACCCGAGTAGTTCTTCTCCAAGTATTTTTCAACAATCGTCTTGAGGGTCCGATTGGACGCGATGAGACCGTACTGAGCCCCAAGCATCCACAGATTGCGCTCGACAGCTTGGTGGACCGGTGCTTCCTTTACTGTCTTGTCGGTAGCGAGCTTCTCGAAGCCGTCAAGAAAGGCCAGTCGCCTCCGGGCCTGATTGACCATAACAGCCATATCAACCAATCCAAACTCCTCCAAGAACTCTGCGATGGCCATGACGTCTGAACCAGCGGCGTTTGCGATGTTCTCGCAAACCTTGTAGTACTCGTCATGCTCCAACGCGTCCAAAACGAGCCCTGCGAGCATTCGAATCCGATCATCTGATTCCGCAAAGTACTTCGCCAGGACGCGCTCGACCGCCTCCGTTGCAAATTGACGGCGATGCTCGGGCAGCGCTTCGATACGAGCCTTGTACTCCCGCGCGAGGCGAGCCCTAGCGAGGTTGACTTCCTGCTTGCAGACTTCGCGGACATGCGAGGAAGCAAACGCGCGGACCTGTTGCTTGATCTCCGCGAGCGCGTGGCTGTTCTCTATCAGTTCGCCCCAATCGGCGGTTACAGGAAGACCACTTGCCTCGATCTCTCCGTAGAGTCGGTTGCGGACCTTCTCGGGGATATCCACCTCCTCATCCAAGCCGCAGAACGTCGGTTTCCCGACGAGCTTGCCATCGACTCGGAAGACAAATCCTGCTTCCGACTTCGCAAGGGGCTTGGCAGCGATAGTCAGAAGGATCCTCGTCCGAGTGCCATCGGATACCTCGAACGTTGTCTCCTTCGAGTCGCCGCCAATATCCTCTAGTTTGAGTGGGTCCCCGTTGACAGTGACCTGGAACTTGTCGGCGCGGACGTACTCTCGAACAAGTAGGCGCCGCAAAACCTCCGGCTGCGGAAAGCTCTTTGTCTGATCCAGTTCGGAGAGCGTCACGATGGTGCCGTGGTCTTCCTCCTCGCAGGACTCGGTTTGTAGATCGAGGTCGATCGTCTCTAGATCTCGTTGGCGGCTGGCGTCCAACAAGACATGCTTTGGGATCGCGATGCGCGTCTTCTGGCCGTGCGCTCTCGTTTCAACGACCATCAACTGCGCTGCGGCCAATCCAGCAAACTTGCCGATGCCCTTGCGGCCCTTGACTAGCCGCATTAGCCGATTTGTTCGGTCATCCTTGGAGCGAGACCTCCGGTCATCGGCGATCTTCAGATAGATATTGCGTAACTCGTCGGGCGTCATTCCGGTGCCGTTATCTTCGATTACGATAGGGTCATTGGTCATCGGGTCGGGTAGGCGAATTGAGACACGCTCAGCGTCCGCGTCCCAAGCATTGTCCACCAGTTCCCGTAACGCTCGCTCCGTCGAGGTGTACGACTCGCCGAGGAGTGTGGCGAGCTTCGGATCGACGCGGAAATGTGCCTTAGTTGTCATTCGGTAGAATCCAAGGTTGCTCGTATACCGGCGAGTCTATCGTGAAATACTATCCACTCGCCTCCCGCTCCTATTTGTTGCTTCACCTTTGCGGTCATGCGCCTTACCTCTCCCCACCGCCGCCGCCGCGGCGTCGTGCAACCCATTGAATCCAGTGCGACGCAGCCGCATTCCTGGGAGCACGAATTGCGACCCCAGATGCCGGGTGCCAGGTGCCACCGACCACGCGCTCCGACGTGGTCGGTGTCTTCGCCCCCAACGGGGCGATGGGTTGTAGCCACGGGTGAAGCGCCGCCGCTTCGGCGTCGCGCAACCCGTGGATTCCAGTGCGGCGAAGCCGCTTCCTCGGAGCCCGAAGGGCGACCCGCGCAGCGAGCGCGGACGCCTCGTCCGCGCCTCCCCCACTCCATCCCTCACCCACTCTCCTCCTCCGGCCCCAACGGGGCCGCGGCCTGTAGCCACGGGTGAAGCGCCGCCGCCTAGGCGCCGCGCAACCCGTGGATTCCAGTGCGGCGAAGCCGCTTCCTCGGAGCCCGAAGGGCGACCCGCGCAGCGAGCGCGGACGCCCCGTCCGCGCCTCCCCCACTCCATCCCTCAACCACTCTCCTCCTCCGGCCCCAACGGGGCCGCGGCATGTAGCCACGGGTGCAGCGCCGCCGCCTCGGCGCCGCGCAACCCGTGGAAAGTGGCCCCACACCCTGTTCCCTCTCTTCTCGTTGCCCTGAAGGGGCAAAGGAGTTCCCTTGACTCTCCCGACCTTTCCCCGCCACCAAAGACACCTCTCTCAATCAAACACGTACCGCTCCTCGTGCGCGACGCCGTGCGCCTCCAGCAACCGCAGCAGCTCCGACCTGAAGTCCTCCACCTCATGATGCTCGCGCTGGCGGGCAATGTACGACTTGACCGTCGCCTCCTGCGACTTGCTCACCGAGAACACGCTGTACCCCTCCTGCCACCCGAAGTCGCGCAGCTCCACGAACGTCTCGTGCACCCACTTCGATGAGCGGGCCTTCACCGTCCGCATCAGGTCGGACACCGCGCCGTCCGGTCGCCAGCGCAGATACAGATGCACGTGGTCCTCGACGCCGCCGATGTCGTAGAGCGTTCCCCGCTCCGCCCGCACGATGCCCCCGAGGTACGGATAGAGCCGCTCCGCCACCTCCGGAGTGATCCACGGCCGCCGCTGCTTCGTCGAGAACACCACATGCAGCAGCACTTGCGAGAACGTCCCGGGCATTGCACGCTTCCTCCCTTCGCTCCTCGCGGAGCGAGCGGAGAATACCCGACCCCCCTTCCCTCCACGGGTTCCGCT
>JACMLW010000037.1 GCA_014379385.1 Phycisphaerales bacterium | reverse complement strand
GCGGGGCCTCGGCGTGGGGCGTTGCGGCTGCGATCGTCGTCGTCACCACCGGTGCCGCCGGGCCGGGGAGCGCCTGTGCTCTCACCGGGTCCGGGAACGCGGCGGGGTTTGGGGCGCTCGATGAACTCCGGGGCTTCGATGCGAATTACTTTGGGACCGGTGAGCTTGACAGGGGTCTTCGTTTCGAGCTTTCTGCCCACTGGCGAGACATTGGTAGGGCGGGTGGGCACATTCATCGGGGCCGGTGTTACGCCAGACGGACCGCGGCGAGCGCCAACCTGGTGGCCTTCGGGTGCTGGCGGGGGGGTCGGCGGCTTGGGTTCGGGGGCTCGGGCGACGGCGCGGCGATGCTCCTCAGGTGGAGCCTCGACCACTTCTGGTGGGATGTGCCGGGCATGGGTGGGCGCCTCGGGGACAGCGTGCTCGGTCGGGATGTGCGGCTGCTCGGTCGGGGCGATACGGGTGGTCGGCTCCGACGGGCGCAGGCCAAGCCGCGACTTGGGCTCGATTGTCGCGGCGGCGCTCTGCGCGTCGTCGCTGATGGCGGGCTCGGCCAGTGACCCAGAGAGCGGTTCGACGGGGCCGAGGTCATCGGGGTCGGCGGTGGCGACCTCGTGATCGTGAGCATCACCGGCGCTATCTGCGGGCTTGTGGCCCGCCGCTCGCCTGCGGGGCTTGGCCCTGATGGCGTCGATGTTGATGTGTTCGGTGTTTTCGACGGCGGTGGAGACGCCGACGGCCTCGGCCTCTGCGGGCGTGGAGGCGAACCACTCGCGGATGCTCGCCTCGAGCCCGGGCGAGAGGGTGGCCATGTGATTCTTCACCTTGTCGGCGGGGACGCCCTCGGCCACGCACTTGTCGATGATGGCTTTGGACTTGATCCCCAGTTCCTTGGCGATGTCGTGAATTCTCTTGGCCAATCAGGTCTCCACTTTCAGCGAAACGGGGGCAGGTGCGGGCGGCGAGGCGGCGAAAAGGGCAATACAGGAACCGGCGAATCGGGCGCTATATCCCGAGGATGTCGGCGGCGCGCTGCTCATCGGCGTGGGTCGGTTTGGGCGCGGTCGGCTCGGTGGGCGTCCGGGCGGGAGAAAGACCGAGGATGGCGGCGGCGGCGGCGTCGCCGCTAACGGCGGTGGCGGAGCCGTCGCCCTCGAGCAGGAGCCGAGCGGCGGCCTCATCCTCGACGCGCTTGCGGGCGGCCTCTTCCTTGTCCTTCTGCTGCTGGATAGCAACTTCCTTGGCGCGGGCGGCGGCGACCTCGATGATCTTGTCGGCGACGGTTTTGTCGAGCCCGAGCTCGGTGAGCAGAACCTCGGCGCCGACCTCTTCGAGGTCAAAGACGCTGATCATGCCCAGAGCGGCGAGGCGGTCGACCTTCTCCTCGGTCATGCCCTCAACAGAGAGCAGGGTCTGCGACATGACCTCGAGGCCTTTGTTGAACTCCTCGGGTGTGAGGATGTCGATGTCCCAGCCGGTGAGGCGGGCGGCGAGACGGACGTTCTGGCCCTTCTTGCCGATGGCGAGGGAGAGCTGGTCGTCGCGCACGACAACGGTGGCGCGTCCGAGCTCGAAGCAGAGGCTGATCTCGGCGACCTCGGCGGGCTTGAGGGCGTTCTGGATAAGGATCTGGCTGGACTCGTTCCAGCGCACGATGTCGATCTTCTCGCCGTTGAGCTCGTCAACGATGTTTTTGATGCGGCTGCCGCGCACGCCGACGCACGCGCCGACGGCGTCTACCTTGGAGTCGATGGAGCTGACGGCGATCTTGGTGCGGTAGCCGGCCTCGCGGGCCATGGCCTTGACTTCGATGATTCGCTCGGCGACCTCGGGAACCTCGACCTCGAAGAGGCGCTTGATGAAATCGGGGTGGGAGCGCGAGAGGACGATCTTGACCTGGTTGCCGGCATCCCGCACATCAAGGATGAGGCAGCGGACGCGGTCGCCGGGCTGGAACTGCTCGCCGGGGATCTGCTCGGAGCGGGGCATGAAGGCCTCGGCGCGGTCGATGCTGACCACGAGCGCCCCGCCCTCGTAGCGCTGGACGGTGCCGGTAACGATGTCGCCGATGCGCTTGGAGAACTCGTCCATCACGCTCTGGCGCTCGTCGTCGCGGAAGCGCTGGATCATGACCTGCTTGAACGTCTGGGCGGCGATGCGGCCGAACTCAACCGGCTCCATCTCGAGGGGTTCGCCGTGGCGGGTGAGCTTGAGCTGGCCGGAGAGCGGGTCGAGGACGCAGGCGAACTCCTCGGTGTCGAGGGTCGAGAAGTGCTTGCGGGCGGCGGAGACCATCGCTTGCTCGAGATCCTTGACGAGGACGCTGCGATCGATCTTGCGATCGCGGGCGATCGAGTCGAGGATCCTCATCATTTCAGTCGCGTTCACCACGGGAGTCTCCGGCATTTGGATGTTGAACTGTTGAGATGTCGAAGTCATCAAGAAACCGACGGGCATAGCGCAAACTTCCGCGCTCCAAAAACAACATGGCCGCGAATGCCCCAGGTGCATGCTCGCGGCCGCTCCCCACCGTTGAAGGCGGGACCATGTGGGCTGTCACCGGACCGATCAGGTCATGTGGCGCTCCTTCTGGAGAAGGAGCGCCAAGCCTGAAAGGCCAGCGCCGCGGGGCGGGGCCTACAAAGCCCCGTCACGATGGCGTGCGGCTCAACCAGCATGGTTGCGGATCATGGGCATGCGTGGAATCTCTGCAACCGAAGAACCAGACCACCTGGTTCCTCATCGCGAATCGTACGGGCGGGGGAAGGGAACAGTCAACGAGGAAGCCGAGGATCCTGACCTTTGGCCCTATTGTGGGAGCGGCCCAGGAGGCGAGCACGGTGCGGAGGCATCATCGAATACCGCGGGTGGTCGGGTTGACCTTGGGCACATGGGGGGCCGTTTGGACTGCCGGCTGTGCCTCCGGCGATCGCGATCGAGGGGCCGCGATTATCGGGGGCGATGTCGGGATTTCCGCCACACAGAGGCTGGAAGCGTTGGCTGCCCTGCAGCTGGAATCTCCTGACGAGGGGGCGAAACGAGCCGGAGCACGTGGGGTGGTGGGTCTCGGCGAGCTGGCTGGGGCCGGCGGGGATGGGGGAGCGGTCGCTCTCAGCAGACGGGCGACAATGAGCCTGCACGAGGCACTCCGGGAGTTGCGGCCGCAGGAACCCGAGAAGGGAGCGCAAGCAAAGCCTGGCCTCGACAGGCTGGCAGCGGAAGCCGCGATGCGGCTATATGTCAACGGAGTGGGGAACCTCGTTGAAGGGAAGTACGCGGAGGCGTCGGCGGACCTTGAGTCGGCGTCGCGGCTGGACCCGGGCGAGGCGGCCGTCTGGCGCGCGTACGGCGAGGCGCAGCTGCGGTCAGGGATGGTGCGGAACGCGTGCGCGGCGTATCAGCGGGCGGCGGGCGTGGGGGACGCCGGGACACTGGGATCGCTTACGCTGGCGCGAGCCGCGGTGGAATCGGGTGATCATGGAGCAGCGGCGCGGTGGGTATGGCCGCTGCTCGCCGATGAGCGGGAGCGGGGTGATGCGGGAGCGATGCACGCGGCGGACGTGGTGGCGGCGCAGGCAATGTGGGGGCTCGGGTATATGAAAGCGGGGGTCGAACTTAATGAGCGGGGATTGAATCTTCCGGACCGGTTCGGGCAGCCGACATCATTCCGCGACGAACTGCTGGAGGTGTATCGGCGACGTGGCGACCTCTGGCGAGCCACGGGCGAGGCCGCGATTGGGCTTGGCGACTTTGGGGGGGCGGAGCGGGCCTTTACGCAGGCGGCGAGGTTCCCGACGCCGGACCCCGGAGCGGCGCTGCCGCGGCGGATACTCGCGCTGATGATGCAGGGCCGGAGCGCGGAGGCGGCGAGGGCGATTGTGGCTGACGCGGGGCGGAGCGACCGACGGCTGGAGGATCGGCACCTTGTGCTGACGGGATTTGTGGCGCGCGATTCTGACGAGCGTGTGGGACAGGCGCTCCGCGAGGCTCTGGAGGCGGAGTGGCGTGGGCGCGCGGGGACTGCGACGCCGACGGAGCGAGGGGCGTGGGCGCGGGCGATCGCGG